>CANGJI010000060.1 GCA_947454135.1 Sphingomonadaceae bacterium | reverse complement strand
TTCCATCCTCCTTAACCACCCCCGGGGGGGGTATAACCTCATTCCCCTCCACACGAACGGTTAGGGAGAGTGATGACGTCTGAAGCCTTCAAGATTCTCGGCACGCCTCGTTTCGGCGGCATTCTCGTCGTGTCAGACCACGCCTCGAACCGCGTGCCGGACGACATCGACCTGGGCATCGATCCAGCGCTGCTCGAGCAGCATATCGCCGTCGATATCGGCGTTGCGGGCGTTGCCGCGCACATGGCGCAGCGGCCCGGTATCGCCGCGTTCCTTGGCAACGTCAGCCGCCTCGTCTGCGATTTCAACCGCGACGAGCATGGTCCGACCGTCTGCCCGATTGCCAGCGATGGCCATGCCATTCCGGCCAATGCCCTCGATCACGCCGGCCATGAGGCACGCCTTTCGCGCTTCTACCGTCCCTATCATGAAGCGCTGGCCGCGCTGCTCGATGAAGCGCCGCCTGCGCTGATCCTCTCGCTGCACAGCTTCACGCCCTCGCTTGCCAGCGATCCGGCGCAGCAGCGGCCCTGGCAGGTCGGTGTGCTTTATAATGCGGACGACCGCGCCTCGCGCCTCGCGATTCCGCTGCTCGAAGCCGAGGGGCTCCTGGTCGGCGATCAGGAACCCTATTCTGGGCGTCTGCTCAATGCCACGATGAACCGCCATGCCGAAGCGGAAGGGCGGCCCTATTTCGGCGTCGAAGTGCGGCAGGACCAGATTGCCGATCCGGCAAACCACGCAGTCTGGGCCGAGCGGCTTGCCCGCATTGCCAACGAGGTCGCCATCGCGCTTGGTGGCTGACCGGATGGTTGCGGAGATTACTTTCGACCGGAAAGCGCACTTGCGCTAGGTGCACGGCATCGTCGCCCAAGGGGCGAGCACCCATCTTCGAGAGAGAATGCCAATGCCGGTCTATCGTTCCAGAACCACCACCCACGGCCGCAACATGGCGGGCGCGCGCGGACTGTGGCGCGCCACGGGCATGAAGGACAGCGACTTCGGCAAGCCGATCATCGCGGTGGTCAACAGTTTCACCCAGTTCGTACCGGGCCACGTCCACCTCAAGGATCTTGGCCAGCTCGTCGCGCGCGAGATCGAGGCCGCCGGCGGTGTCGCCAAGGAATTCAACACCATCGCCGTCGATGATGGCATCGCCATGGGCCACGACGGGATGCTCTATTCGCTCCCCAGCCGCGACCTCATTGCCGACAGCGTTGAGTACATGGTCAACGCGCACTGCGCCGATGCCATGGTCTGCATCTCGAACTGCGACAAGATCACGCCGGGCATGCTGATGGCTGCCATGCGCATCAACATTCCCGCCGTGTTCGTCTCGGGCGGACCGATGGAAGCGGGCAAGGTGCTCCTCAAGGGCAAGGAAGTCGCGCTCGACCTCGTTGACGCCATGGTTGCCGCTGCGGACGAGAAGTACACCGACGAGGAAGTGACCGCGATCGAGCGTTCGGCCTGCCCGACCTGCGGATCGTGCTCGGGCATGTTCACCGCCAACTCGATGAATTGCCTCACCGAAGCGCTCGGCCTTTCGCTCCCAGGTAATGGTTCGGTGCTGGCAACCCATGCCGACCGCGAGCGCCTGTTCCGCGAGGCGGGCCGTCTTTCGGTCGATCTCTGCCGCCGCTACTACGAGCAGGATGACGCCAGCGTCCTTCCGCGCGAAGTCGCCAGCTTCAAGGCGTTCGAGAATGCGATGAGCCTCGATATCGCGATGGGCGGATCGACCAATACCGTGCTCCACCTGCTTGCCGCGGCGCACGAAGCCGGCGTCGATTTCACCATGGCGGATATTGACCGCCTCTCGCGCCGCGTGCCGTGCCTTTCAAAGGTCGCGCCTGCCAAGTCCGACGTCCACATGGAAGACGTTCACCGCGCCGGCGGCATCATGGCAATCCTTGGCGAGCTCGAGCGGGCAGGGCTGCTGCACACCGACCTTCCGACCGTCCACAGCCCGACAATGGCCGACGCCATCAACAAGTGGGACATCTCTCGCAGCAATGATCCGGCTGTGCATGAATTCTACAAGGCTGCTCCCGGCGGCGTGCCGTCTCAGGTCGCCTTCAGCCAGTCGCGCCGCTGGAAGGAGCTTGATCTCGACCGCGAGACCGGCGTGATCCGCTCCGCCCAGCACGCCTTCAGCAAGGACGGTGGCCTTGCCGTGCTGTTCGGCAATCTCGCCAAGGACGGCTGCATCGTGAAGACGGCGGGCGTTGACGAGAAGATCCTCAAGTTCAGCGGTCCGGCCAAGGTTTACGAGAGCCAGGATGCGGCTGTTACCGCGATCCTCACCGGACAGGTCGAGGCGGGCGACGTCGTGCTGATCCGCTACGAAGGCCCCCGTGGCGGGCCGGGCATGCAGGAAATGCTCTATCCGACCAGCTACCTCAAATCGAAGGGCCTTGGCGCCGCCTGCGCGCTTGTGACCGACGGGCGGTTCTCGGGCGGTACTTCGGGCCTTTCGATCGGTCACTGCTCGCCTGAAGCGGCTGAAGGCGGCACGATTGGTCTCGTGGAGACCGGCGACCGCATCGAGATCGACATTCCCAACCGCTCTATCAACCTGATGGTCGATGACGCCACGCTGGCCGAGCGCCGCAAGGCCGCCGATGCGCGCGGGTGGCAGCCGGTGAAGCCGCGTCCGCGCAAGGTTAGCCTCGCGCTGCAGGCCTACGCCTTGATGACGACGAGCGCCGCGCGCGGCGGCGTCCGCGATCTGACCGGGATTGTCCGCCAGAGCGGCGCGCAGGATGCCGGCTGACCGCGCTCAGGTCCTTCGGCAGGTCCTCGATGTCGCGGCGATGCGCGCTGCCGAAGCGGCGCTCATCGCGGACGGCACCCCTGCGCAAGACTTGATGGAAATCGCCGGCCGCGCGCTCGGCGAATGGGCGCGGCGGCTCGGGGCAGGGCGCCCGGTCACGGTGCTCTGCGGGCCGGGTAACAACGGTGGCGACGGTTACGTTGCGGCGCGGCACCTGATGGAGCACGGCGTTCCCGTCACCGTGATCGCAGCGCGCGAGGCGGCGACGCCTGAAGCCATGACGGCACGCGCGCTTTACAAGGGCGAGGTTCATGCGCCGGGCGCATTGGCGCGCGGCGGCGTCCTGCTTGATTGCCTGTTCGGCAGCGGCCTCTCGCGGGCACTGCCGGACGACCTGTTCTCGCTCCTGACCGGCCTTGCCGAGCAGCACGCCTTGCTGATCGCTGCCGATCTGCCGAGCGGGATCGAGGCGGATAGCGGCGCAGTGCTCAATCCGGGCCTTCCCGCCTTCGATCTGACGGTTGCCCTTGGGGCCTGGAAGCATGCCCACTACGCCATGCCCGCTGCGCCGTTGATGGGGGCGCTGCGGCTTGTCGATATCGGTGTCGCGGCAGTGCCCGGCGCAGCGCGGGTGCTCCAGCGGCCGCAGATCACGCCGCCTGCCGCTGATGCGCACAAGTATCGGCGCGGACTGCTTGCCGTGGTGGCAGGAGCCATGCCGGGGGCTGCCCTGCTCTCCGCCGAAGCGGCGCAGCGTTCGGGAGCGGGCTATGTGAAGCTGCTCACATCCGAGCGGCCCGAAGGCGTTCCGCCAGCACTGGTCTGTGACGTCAGCGACCTCGCGGCGCTGGCTGATCCGCGGATTGCCGCCATTCTCGTCGGCCCTGGTCTGGGCCGTGACGCCAAGGCTGCCGTGCGTCTCGATGCAGCTCTCGCGGCTGATCGACCGGTTGTGATCGACGCCGATGCCTTGACGCTGCTTGGCCCGGATAGCCCCGGAACGGCCCAGCGGGTGCTCACCCCGCACGGAGGCGAGATGGCCGCACTGGAAGCTTCATTCGGCCTGTCAAATGGCGGTACGCGCCGCGCCCGCGCGGTGGCGCTGGCGGAAGCGTCCGGTGCTGTCGTCCTGCTCAAGGGGCCGGACAGTCTGATTGCCGCGCCAGGCGGTGACGTAACGGTGAGCCCACGTGCTTCGACCTGGCTTTCTGTCGCAGGCAGCGGCGATGTGCTGGCCGGGATCATCGCCAGCCGGCTTGCCGTTCATGGCGATGCGTTCCTCGCCGCGCAGGAGGGCCTTTGGCTCCACGGCGCGGCGGCGCGGCGCTGCGGACCAGCGTTTACTGCCGGAGACCTTGCGGCCGCCACGGGTTATGCCCTAAGCGCCGCGCTCCTATGAACAACCCCGGCCTTATCATTCGCGTCGCTGCCAAGGGCGAAGGCCAGACGGTCGATGGTCGTTACGTTGCGCTCGCCGCACCGGGTGACGTGCTTGAAGCGGACGGTACGCTGACGCCAGGACCGGACCATGCGGCGCCGTCATGCCGCCATTTCCCGGCCTGTGGCGGTTGCCAGTTGCAGCACCTTTCCGAACCGGCGCTTGCCGCCTACGTGGCCGGACGCGTCGAGGGCGCGGCGCGGGGGCAGGGGCTCGATCCCGGCGAAGTATCTCCACCACACCTCTCGCCCCCCATGACACGCCGCCGCGCCACGCTCCATGCCCAGGCGATCGGCAAGCGCCTCGTGCTGGGCTTTCGCGAGCAGGGCTCGCACAAGATCGTCGACCTCAAGGAATGCCCGGTCATCGCGCCGGAACTGGCAGCGCTGGTCACGCCGCTGCGCCGCCTGCTGGAAACGCGGGTGAGCCGCAGCTTTGCTGCCGATATCGCCCTGACGCTTGCCGATCAGGGCCCGACGGTCGATCTGGTAGGCCTCAAAGTGGAAGGGCTCGCCCAGACCGAGGCCATGCTCGATTTTGCGCGAGACAACGCCATTGCCCGCCTCACGCTCGATCAGGGCGACGGGCCGGAGACGGTGTGGGAGCCTGATCCCGTTACCGTAACGCTGGGCGGTGTGCCGGTCGGGCTGCCGCCGGGCGCGTTCCTGCAGGCGACGCGCGATGGCGAGGACGCACTGATCGCAGCCGCGCGGACGTGGCTCGCAGGTGCATCCACCGTTGCAGACCTGTTTTCCGGCCTCGGTACCTTCGCCTTTGCCTTGGCTGGCCCCGGCACCAAGGTTCTCGCTGTCGAGGCGGCGCGCGATGCGCATATGGCCTGTCAATCGGCGGCCCGGATGAATGGCCGGCCCGTTCATGCGCTGCACCGCGATCTGTTCCGCAATCCGCTTCAGAAGGCCGAGCTTGATCGCTTCGCTGCCGTCCTGCTTGATCCGCCGCGGGCGGGCGCGCGGGAACAGGTGGCGCAGCTGGCCACTTCGGTGGTTCCGCGCGTGGTCTATATCAGCTGCAATCCGGCCAGCTGGGCCAAGGATGCCGCCACGCTGATCGAAAGCGGTTATCGGCTCGCCGGGCTCGTGCCGGTGGACCAGTTCCGCTGGTCCACCCACGTCGAGCTGGCGAGCCTTTTCGTCAGGCCGTGAACACCGCCATCGCGGCGTGCAGGATCAGCGCCATGAGCGCCACGCTGGAAAGCGCAAACAGCGCAAAGCGGGGCGCAACCTTGTTCACCGTCGATTGGAAGATCGAGTGGACCACACGTAGGCCGACGTAGGCCCATGCGATCATCAGGTTCACCCCGTCACCCTGACCAATCAAGGCCAGCACGATAGCCACCGCATAAAACACCGTAGGTGCCTCGTGCAGGTGGTTGTAATTATGCGCTTTCCACTGGATGCTCGGGGCAATCAAGCCTTCCAGCTTGGCGCCCGTCCAGCCCACATCGGCGTTCGGATCATCGGACTTCGGCAGCGCGTTGATCGCCGGAATGCGCGTGGCATACATCCACACCCACATGACCATCGTCCACGCCGCCAGCGCCACCACAGGCTTAAGAATTTCCATGCCAATCATTGCGATCCCCCTTGTTGTTACTGGAATGCAGGTGAACAGGGCCGCAAGCGATTGTCAATTACACCCGTTCAGCCTTGCGCGATCACCTTGGCAAAGGCGGCCGGATCGACATTGCCGCCCGAGAGGATCACCGCCGTGCGTCCATCAACCGGAACCTTCCCGGCCAGCACCGCCGCGAGCGCTGCCGCACCGCCGGGTTCGACCACCAGCCGCAGCTTGCCAAAGGCATAGGCCTGCGCGGCGCGCACCTCGGCCTCGCTGACCACTACGCCCTGCATGTGATGTGACGTCATGACCGCAAAGTTGATCGGGAACGTGGCCATGGTCTGCAGGGCATCGCAGGCTGTTGGCGGCGGATTGGCGCCAATGCCGACGATGGCACCGCTGGCAAGGCTGCGGGTCACGTCGTCCCAGCCTTCGGGTTCGACCGGCACGATCTCCGCTTCGGGGCACGCGATGGCGAGGCCCGAGGCAAGGCCGCCGCCGCCACATGGCGCCACGATGCGGGTCGGTCCGCCGCCCGCGAAGCATTCCATCTGGCTGGCAAGCTCGATACCCGCGCTGCCCTGGCCCTCGATCACCCACGGATCGCCGTAGGCATGCACCAGCACGGAGCCGCGTTCGGCGCAGATATCTGCCGCGATGGCGTCACGCGACTGCGTCAGCCGCTCATAAAGCACAACCTCTGCGCCCAGCCGCCGCGTTTCGGAGAGCTTCACGTGCGGCGCGTCTGCGGGCATCACGATCGTTGCCGCAATCCCGAGCCGCCGGGCCGCCCAGGCGACGCCTTGCGCGTGATTGCCGCTTGAAACCGCCACGACGCCGCGTGCGCGTTCCTCCTCGGTCAGATCGGTCAACCGGTGCCAGGCGCCGCGCAGCTTGAACGCGCCCATCGGCTGCAGGCATTCGGCCTTGCACCACACGGTGCCGCCCTGCGGCAGTTCGAGCGCCAGCAACGGCGTATGCGGCACCAGCGCGCTCACTTTGGCGGCCGCGCGCAGCACGCCTTCGCGGCTGGGTTCGCGGACCGTTGGGGCAGGGCTCAATTGGGGACTTGGGTTTGTCATGCCCATACCCTAAAGGCACCGCTTTCGAAGTGCCAGCAGACGCTGTGCCGATCCGGTTTGGAGTTTCCTCATGGCCAAGGTCCTTGTCATCGGCGCAGGCGGCGTCGGTTCGGTTGCAGTTCACAAGATGGCGATGAACCCCGACATCTTCAGCGAAGTCGTTCTCGCCAGCCGCACGCTTGCGAAGTGCGATGCGATTGCTGCTTCGGTGAAGGAGCGGACGGGCCGCGATGTCGCGACCCATCAACTCGATGCGGATGACGTCGCCGCGACCACCGCGCTGCTGAACGAGCTCAAGCCCGCGCTCGTCGTCAATCTCGCGCTGCCCTATCAGGACCTCAACATCATGGAGGCCTGCCTCGCTGCCGGTGTGAACTACATGGACACCGCGAATTACGAGCCGATCGACGAGGCCAAGTTCGAGTACAAGTGGCAGTGGGCCTATCAGGAGCGCTTCAAGGCCGCCGGCCTGACCGCGCTGCTCGGCTCGGGCTTCGATCCGGGCGTGACGTCGGTCTTCGCCACCTGGCTCAAGAAGCACAAGCTCGACACCATCCGCACGCTCGATATCCTCGACTGCAACGGCGGTGATCACGGCCAGCCCTTCGCCACCAACTTCAACCCGGAAATCAACATCCGCGAAGTGACGGCGCCGGCCCGCCGCTGGGAAAACGGCGAATGGGTCGAAACGCCCGCGCTCGCCATTCGCCAGACCTTCGATTTCGAAGGTGTCGGCCCCAAGAACATGTACCTGATGTACCACGAGGAAATCGAAAGCCTCGCGCATCACCTGCCCGAGATCGAGCGCATCCGCTTCTGGATGACCTTCGGCGACGCCTACATCACGCACCTTACCGTGCTGCAGAACGTGGGCATGACGCGGATCGATCCGGTGATCTACGAGGGCAAGGAGATCGTTCCGCTGCAGTTCCTCAAGGCGGTCCTCCCCGAACCTGCCAGCCTTGGCGCGCTGACCAAGGGCAAGACCAATATCGGCGATATTGCCACGGGCCTCAAGGACGGGGTCGAAAAGACCTTCTACATCTACAACATCTGCGATCACGAAGAGGCCTATGCCGAAACCGGCAACCAGGCGATCAGCTACACCACCGGTGTGCCCGCCATGATCGGCGCGGCGATGCTGGTGACCGGCACCTGGGGCGGCGCGGGCGTGTTCAACATCGAACAGTTCGATCCCGATCCCTATATGGACATGCTGAACAAGCACGGCCTGCCCTGGCAGGTGAAGGAGCTTGAAGGGCCACTGGCGTTCTGAGGATGTGGCCGACCTCGCTCTGGCTGCCGCCGGTGCTGCTGGTAGGCTCTAACATCGTGATGAACATTGCCTGGTACGCGCATCTCAGGGCGCCGCACCGGGCGCTTTGGATCGCGGTCATCTCAAGCTGGGCGCTGGCACTGATCGAATACATGCTGGCGGTGCCGGCCAACAGGATCGGCGCGCAGCGTTATTCGCTGGCGCAGCTCAAGACCATGCAGGAGGCGATCACCCTCGTCACCTTTGTGGGCGTCGCCTATGTCCTGTTCGGCCTGCGGCCCACGTGGTCGCAGGCGGCAGGCTTCATGTTGATCGTGGCCGGCGCGGCGCTCGTTTTCCGCTCGCCGCTGGGTTGAAGGAACAGGACTGATGGAAACCAGAGCCGGTGATCCGGGCGCTTTTGCGCATTTCGACCTTAGCCGAGTGGATAGTCCTGCCTTTGTGGTCGATGCCGCGCGGCTCAGGCAGAATCTGAGCATTCTGGCCGATGTGCGTGACCGCGCAGGGATCAAGGTGCTCGCCGCGCTCAAGGCCTTCTCGATGTGGCGCGTCGCGCCGCTGATCGGGGAATACCTCGACGGTGTGTGTACTTCGGGCCTGTGGGAAGCGCGCCTTGCTGCCGATCATTATGCGGGCGAAATCGCGACTTACTGCGCGGCCTACAAGGCGGAGGACATGCCGGAGATCCTCCAGCATTCCGACCACGTGATCTTCAATTCGCCGGGCCAGCACGCGCGCTTCGCGGGGGAGATCGCGGCAGCACGTGCGGCGGGTGAACCGTTCGACATCGGCCTTCGCATCAATCCGTTGCATGCCGAAGGTGAAGTGCCGCGTTATGATCCCTGCGCGCCCCATTCGCGCCTTGGCTTCCCGGTCGACCAGCTCAAGGCCGAGCATCTCGAAGGCGTTTCGGGCCTGCACTTCCACACGCTGTGCGAGCAGGATTTCGAGCCGCTGCAGCGCACCTGGGAAGCGCTGAAACCGCGCATCGCGCCGTTCTTCAGTCAGCTCAAGTGGCTCAATTTCGGCGGCGGTCATCACATCACCCGCGCAGATTACCAGCGTGAAGACCTTATCGCGTTTCTCAAGTCCGTGCGCGAAGAGACTGGCTGCGAGATCTATCTCGAACCCGGTGAAGCGGTTGCGCTCGATGCGGGCATACTCGTCGGCACCGTGCTCGATACGCACTGGAACGGTATGCAGCTTGGCATCACCGACATTTCGGCGACCTGCCACATGCCGGATGTGATCGAGGCGCCCTATCGTCCGGCCATGCTCGGCGAACTGCCGCTCGACGAGTACGAGGACGGGGAAGGCGATGCGCCGGTTCGTCTTGGCGGTCCCTCGTGCCTCGCCGGTGACGTCATCGGGGACTACCGCAAGCCCGGCCTTGCCGAGCCCGGCACGCGCTTCGCCTTCCTCGATCAGGCGCACTACTCGATGGTCAAGACCACCACTTTCAACGGCGTGCCGCTGCCTTCGATCTGGCTGTGGGACAGCGAGTCCGACACGCTCGAATGCGTGAAGCGTTTTTCGTGGGAGGCCTTCCGCGACCGCGTTTCCTGAGGCATCGTCTCCGCAACCAGAAACAGGATGCGGAGAGAGCAGATGGCAGGCGAAGTGCTGGACGGCGTAACAAGCGACCCGGTGACGATGGGCTGGATGGTGGGCGCACCGCCGCCGCCCGAAAAGCGCATTCTCGGTGCACGTGCTGACCACATGCGGTTCCCGATGATCCGCTGGTCCTATTCGAACATGCGCAGTTTCTGCCCCACGGCTCGCGTCGCAGCCGGCGGGGACGGTGCCCCATTCCCACGTGCGCCGCGCGATGATCTGGGCGCTGTGCGCTTTACACCGCTTGGTGCGGAGGGCGAGATTTCGGTCGAGGATTCGCTGCTATCGGCTTTTACCGACGGCATTCTCGTGCTCCACAAGGGCAAGGTGGTGTTCGAACGCTGGTTTGGCGTGACCGGCCCCGAAACGCGCCACATCGCCTTCTCGGTGACCAAGAGCTTCGTCGGCACGCTTGTGCAGATGGTGGTCGGTGAAGGGCGCATCGACCTTGCCGCAACGGTTGAAAGCGTGCTTCCCGAACTGGCTGGCAGCGGCTTTGGCAGCGCTACGGTCGGGCAGGTGCTCCACATGACGACCGCGCTCGATTTCTCCGAGGAGTATGGCAATCCGAATTCGGGCATCGGCGCCTATAGCGCCGCGCTTGGCCTCACGCCGCGTCCGGCGAGCTACACCGGGCCGCACAACTTGTGGGACTATCTGGCCACGGTTCCGGGCGCAGGGACGCACGGGGAGCGTTTCGTCTACCGTACCCCCAACACCGATGTCCTGGCATGGCTGATCTCGCGGGTGGAGGGGAAGCCTTTCACCCAGGTCCTCTCCGAGCGGCTGTGGCAGCCGCTGGGCATGCTGGGCGATGCCGACATCATCGTCGACGAGATCGGCTCGCCTTTCGCGGGCGGCGGGCTCAATCTGCGGCTCGAGGATCTCGCCCGCTTCGGTGAGGCGCTGCGCCAGGGCGGGCTCGGCGTGATCCCGCCGGCCGATGTCGAGCGCATCCGGCAGGGCGGTGATCCAGAGCGGTTCCACAAGGACGCGTACCCCCTGCTCGGTGGCTGGAGCTATGGCAGCCAGTGGTGGCATGCCCACGACAACCATGGCTGTTTCAGCGCACGCGGCATCCACGGACAGACGCTGTGGATCGATCCGGTGGCCGAAATGGTCGTCGCGCGATTCGCTTCTCACCCCACGGCTGCCAACGGGGCAAACGATCCCCATTCGCTTCCGGCCTGGCGTGCGCTGGCGCAAGCCCTGATGGACTAAGGATTTTGGGCACCCGCGCTGAAAATGTTTCATGTTTGTGACATCAGTATGAGGTGCCCATTTTTTCACTTGATGTTCAGGGCGGGGGGGCTATTTACCCCCTCGCTGCCCCATGGGGACTTCCAAACCGCAAGGCAGCTTTGTCGCAATTTTCCGTTTGGGGGTCCCTTGAGTTGCACATCCATCCTGACGCATTGGCTGTAGCGGGCGCATTCGCGCCTGACCAACCAGCCATTCTGAACCGACCGCACGCTGCGGCGCGCGCTGCCCGTTTCTTCGTCGAGAAGTTTCCGGGGCGCTCGCTCTATGCGGTAAAGGCCAATCCCTCGCCGGAGTTGCTCCGCGTGCTGTGGGACGCCGGGATCACGCATTACGATGTAGCCTCGATCGCCGAAGTGCGCATGGCGCGCGCGGCGCTGCCCGAGGCGACGCTGTGCTTCATGCACCCGGTCAAGACGCCGAGCGCGATCATCGAGGCCTATCGCGATCATGGCGTTCGCGTGTTCAGCCTCGATTCGGTCGAGGAACTGGAAAAGATCCGCGATGCTGCCACGTCCGCGAATGGCGGCGTGCTGCCCGAAGACCTGACGCTGTGCGTGCGCCTGCGCGTCTCGTCGGAATATTCCGAGCTCAGCCTTGCCTCGAAGTTCGGCTGCGATCTGACTGGCGCGGCAGAGCTTTTGCAGGCGACTCGCCAGGTCGCGGATTCGCTCGGTGTCTGCTTCCACGTCGGCAGCCAGTCGATGAGTCCGCACGCCTACGTCCAGGCGCTGGAGCGCGTCCGCGCGGCGATCGTCGATGCGTCGGTCACGGTTGACATCATTGATGTCGGCGGCGGCTTCCCGTCGATCTACCCGGGCATGGAACCTCCGCCGCTCGAGGACTATTTCGGCGTCATCGACCGTACTTACGAATCGCTGCCGGTCTCGTACTCGGCCGAACTGTGGTGCGAACCGGGTCGTGCGCTCTGCGCCGAGTACAACTCGATGATCGTGCGCGTCGAACGTCGCCGCGGCACCGAACTCTACATCAACGATGGCGCTTATGGCGCTCTCTTCGATGCCGCGCATGTCGGGTGGCGCTTCCCCGTCCGCCTTCTGCGCGAGAGCGCGGCGAACGAGGATGGCGAGACCGAGAACGAGGACTTCAGCTTCTGGGGTCCGACCTGCGACGATATGGACCGCATGGAAGGGCCCTTCGCGCTTCCGGCGGACATCAAGGCAGGCGATTTCATCGAGATCGGCATGCTTGGCGCCTATGGCGCGGCCATGAAGACAGCCTTCAACGGCTTCGGCGCTACCGAAGTGTTCGAAGTGTCCGACGAGCCGATGGCCAGCCAGTACCGTGGTGACCGCCGCGATCCGCGCGTTTCGGACAACGTCGTTTCGCTTCGTTGAGCCCGCCGTCTCAAGGCTTTCAGCGAGACATCGGAACGTCATCGGTGTCACAAACAAGAAAGGCCTCGCGAGCAATCGCGGGGCCTTTCTTGTTTGCGGTCTGTCTCCGGGGGGAGAGGGCACTGTGCCCGCTCCCCGCCAGATGTCAGAACTTTGTGCGGAAACCTGCGTAGAACGAAGTGCCGCTCGTTTCGGTCGGGTAGGTGATCGAGCCGAGATCGGGCTGCTGGTTGAACAGGTTGTTGATGCCGGCATAGAACTCCGACGTCTTGTTGACGGTGAAGTTCGCCGAGATGTTATGCACCCAGCGTTCCTTGTACCAGGCGTACTTGGGATCGACGTAGTTCGGGTTGCCGTTGGTGCGGTCAGCCGAATAGCGCCGGGTCTTGTCCCACCACGAGAGGCTGTAGTTGAAGCCGAACTGGCCAGACTGGTAGCTGGCGCTGAGGAAGGCCTGATACTGGGGCTGGTAGGTCTCACCCAGCGTGCTGCGCGGCTCGGCCCCCGGTGAATCGACGAAAGTCAGCTTGTTGAGGTAGTTGCCTACCAACTTGAGCTGGAAATTGCCGATCTTCTCGATCGAGAAGGCGTAGTTCACGTTGAGCTCGAGACCCGAGGTGCGGAACGCTGCGACGTTCTGCGGCTGCACCGTGTAGTCCACGATAAGGCCGCTGCCCGGCGCACGCACGATCGAGGCGCAGAAGGGATTGTCGATGGTGGGCTGGTCGACGCAGAGTTCAGCCAGCTTCTGCGCATCGACTGTGTTGATCGCCTGCTTGAGCTTGATGTCGTACCAGTCGACCGCAATCGCGAGGCCGCGCACGAAGCTTGGCTGGATCACGACGCCGGCAGTCCACGTCCGCGCCTTTTCGGGCTGGAGATTGGGATTACCGCTGCTGATGCCGGCAATGTTGACCGTGCGGGTGTCCTCAAAGCTGGCAATCTGGGCGGGCGTCAGGCCGGCTGCAGTGAGCAGAGCGACGCAGTTGGCCGGACGGGTCGACTTCCCGAGGCCGACGTTCGATGGCAGGCAGGGGTCATCGAAGAACGTATAGGTCTGGCCCGCGGCGCCATAGAGTTCGCCGATATTGGGCGCGCGCACCGCCTGCGAGATCGTGCCGCGGAAGCGGATGTCGCGGATCGGCGCCCATGCGGCGTCCACCTTCCAGGTCGTTGCACCGCCGGTTGAGGTATAGTCGGCATAGCGCACCGCGCCGCTGATATCGAGGACGTGGAAGAACGGCTTGTCCTTCAGCAGTGGCAGGTCGAGCTCGCCGAAGGCTTCCTTTACCTCGAACTTGCCGGCGGTGATGCCCAGCTTGTTCGAGAATGTGAGGCCCTGCTGCTCCAGCACGTCTGGCACGAACCTGCTGCTCTCCCGGCGGTATTCGCCGCCGACGACGAAGCCGACCGGGCCGCCGGGCAGGTTGAAAAAGCTGCTCGTGTTACCCGAAAGCGAGGCGTTCACCACATGCTGGGTGATACGCGAGCGCTCGGTTGTGTTGGCGCGCACGAAATCGACGCCGGCCGGATCGCTGCGGCCTTCGCCGAACAGGTTGATCGGGCGGCATTCACCCGGTTTGAAGGTGATCGTGGGTGCCGCCGCAGGATCGAGGTTGACCCGGCAGGTGATCTGGCCGGTCGCCGGATCGCGCACGGCGTCAAGCGCGGCGTTGAAGCGGTCGGTATAGCGGTCGTTGACGAAGTGGTTGGTCACGTCCGTGCGGCCGAACACATAGGACACTTCGTAATGCAGCGAGGAGGACAGATCGCCCTCGGCGCCGATCACCGAACGGAACGTCTCGCGCTTGATGTTCTCGCCGCGCTGGCCAAGGTCGAAGTTGTCGCGCGTGACGAGCACGCCGCCGTAATTCGGATCGATCGCGGCCTGAATGCTCGCCGGGATGTACGGGTTATCCTGCGGGACAAACAGATAGTAGTCGAACGTGGGCTGGCCGAGCGAGTAGGACTTGGTGTTGGCGTACTTCGTTTCGACGAACAGCTTGAGCGCAGGCGAGACTTCGAAACGGGCGTTGAAATTCACCACATGGCGCTTGATCGACGGCAGCAGGTCGTTGCCGTAGTCTGAGACCAGCGTGTCATCGCTCCCGCGCGAGTAGCCGCCGGGGATCTCGGTGCCGAGGTTGTAGGGCTTGCCGTCGCCGCGGAAATCCGGAACGCCGTCGAAAGTGACGTCGACCGCGCCCTGCCGGGATGACCATTCGTAGCGTACGTCATTGAGCGGAATACGGCTGTAAACGCCCGGGGTATTGGGCGTGTAGTCGGGGTTGCGGAAGAAGCCGATCTGGCGTGAGCCGGTGAACTGCGGGCGGTCGCGGGTCTGCAGACGGTCGCTGCTGCCATATTCATAGGCCAGCGTCACGTTGCCACGTCCGCCGGCGAAGTTGTGGCCTGCGGTCAGCGCGGCAAAGCGGTCGCCGGAATCGCCGTACTTGCTGATACCGGCCTGCGCCTGCGCGGAGACGCCTTCGAAGTTCTGCTTGAGCACGAAGTTGACCACACCGGTCACGCCGTCCGCACCGTAGATCGCCGATGCGCCGCCGGTAAGCACGTCGACGCGCTCGATCAGGCTGACCGGGATCGTGTTGATGTCGACCGCCTGCGAGCCCTGTACGCCCGCGACCTGGCGGCGGCCGTTGATCAGCACCAGCGTGCGATCCACGCCGAGATTGCGCAGATTGAGAAGGTTGAGGCCGGTGTAACCGATGCCGGCGCGATCACCCGAGTTGTCGCGCGAGGTCGATGAGCCAACGAGCGAGGGAAGGCCGGTCAGGAAGTTCGTCACGTTGGTGACGCCCTGCTTCTCCAGCAGGTCGCTGCCGAACGACACGATGGGGCTCGCGGTCTGGTAGTCCTTGGAGCGCAGGCGCGAGCCGGTCCCTACCACGATGATCTCTTCCGGGCGGGCCGCGGGAGTTTGCGCGGCAACGTCATCCGCCGCAGGGGTCGTCTCAGCTTGCGCCCAAGCAAGGCTAGGTATAACTGCTGATAGGGCTAACGCAGAAACAGCGAGATTAAGCGCCGAGCGCGACGATCGGTTGAGCAACATAATTTCCCCCATGCGGTAGATTCAAAAAATGACCGATCGAGGCCGATCGCACAAGTGTTTGAATCTGCTGCCTTGTGTTAACTGACGTAAATGATGCAAACCAGCCGCACTGGCTTGCATCAGACGGACGCAGCAGAGGTTTGTCGCAGGGGGTATTTCCCGCAGCCACCCGGACTTAAGTGCAAATGCCCTATGTCGGGGCGGCGCGGGTGAGTGGCTCAGGCGGCCTTGCGCATGTCGAGCTCGAGCCGATGCCAGATCTCGATCAGAGCCTCAGTCAGTTCGATCATCATGGCCTCGGTGTGTGCCGGGCCGGGTGTGAAGCGCAGGCGCTCGGTGCCGCGCGGCACGGTCGGATAATTGATCGGCTGCACGTAGACGCCATACTCGGCGAGAAGGATATCGCTGACCTTCTTGGCGCGCACCGGATCGCCCACCATCAGCGGGACGATGTGGGTGGTGGACGGCATCACCGGCAGGCCGGCATCGGCAAAGGCCTTCTTGAGGAACGCGGCGGCGGCCTGCTGGCCTTCGCGTTCGACGCTGGAGCTCTTGAGATGGCGGACCGCTGCCAGCACGCCTGCTGCGAGCACGGGCGAAAGCGAAGTGGTGAAGATGAAGCCCGGCGCATAGCTGCGGATCACGTCGATGATCCGCGCGTCGGCGGCGATGTAGCCGCCCATGACGCCGAATGCCTTGCCCAGCGTGCCTTCGATGATGTCGATGCGGTGCGCCGCCTCGTCACGCTCGGAAATGCCGCCGCCGCGCGCGCCGTACATGCCCACGGCATGCACTTCGTCGATGTAGGTGAGGGCGTTATACTGTTCCGCAAGGTCGCAGATCGCGTGGATCGGGGCGACGTCGCCGTCCATCGAATAGACGCTCTCGAACGCGATGAGCTTGGGCAGCGCCGGATCGGTTTCGGCCAGCAGCTCCTCAAGGTGCGCGACATCGTTGTGGCGGAACACGCGCTTCTCGGCGCCTGAATTGCGAATGCCGGCAATCATGCTGGCGTGGTTGAGTTCGTCGGAAAAGATCACGCAGCCGGGCAGGATCTTGGCAAGCGTCGAGAGCGTTGCGTCGTTCGACACATAGCCGCTGGTGAACAGCAGCGCGGACTGCTTGCCGTGCAGATCGGCAAGCTCGGCTTCGAGGTCGACGTGATAGTGCGTGTTGCCGCCAATGTTGCGGGTGCCGCCCGAGCCCGCGCCGACATCGTGCAGCGCTTCTTCCATCGCACCGATGACCTTGGGGTGCTGGCCCATCGCAAGGTAATCGTTGGAGCACCACACGGTGATCGGCTTGGGGCCATTATGCCCGGCAAAGCAGCGCGCGTTCGGGTAGGCGCCCTTGTTGCGCAGGATGTCGATGAAGACGCGGTAACGACCTTCGGTATGCAGACGCTCGATCGCGGAATCGAAAACCTGATCGTAATTCACCCGCGGCTCCCTATGAACCAGTTGTCACGTCGAGGTGCGCGGTGCGCTTGCGGAAACAGCCGTCAGCAGGGGCACCGGACCCAGTCCAGACCGGCAAAGGCCTGAAGCGATGGGCGCTTTACGCCGCTTGCCCGGGCATTGCCAGCGGCATTTGGGTCATATCGCGGGCAGCGACGAGGCCTATCGCGCCGTCTTGCGGCCATCGACGGGAAGCGGGCTGGCGGGTGCTGCGGCAAAGCGGGGGCCGGCGGACTGATCCTGAAGCCAGCCATGATCCTGGCCATAGACTATCGTCAGACCCGGTTCACGCTCCTTGAGCCGGGCGAGGCCCTTGATCCACCCGAGTGTCGCGGCGCGGTCCTCATGGCCGAGCCAATCGGCAGCGTAACGCGATCGCGGGCGCAGCCACTCGACATTGCGGCGCATCGGCGCGGTATCGCCCGCGAAGAGGAACTCGCGGCCGCCCTGAAGCCGCACGTAGACCATCTGTGCGCCATCGAGATAGCCCGGCGTGCGCACGATCGCGATGCCGGGAGCGATAGCGGCGTAGCCAGCCTTGTCGGCGTGCACGGCCGGGGCTGATCTGAGCGATTGCATGAGGCCTGGGGCAAGGGCCTTGATTTTCTCGATCTGCCGCTCATTCCCCACCAGCTTGCTCGCGGCTGTGCGATCCGACAACTGCAGTGTCAGCAGACCGCCAACGTGATCGATGTCTTCGCTGGTGAAGATGATCCGCCGGGCCGCCAGCATCCACGAATCAGCCGTGGCCTGAATTTCAGGATGGTAGGAGCCATAGCCGCCCGCCATTGCCTGGTCCTTGGTCAGGCCGGCGTTGATGATGGTATCGCCTCCCGGTGTCAGCAGGCGCCAGACGAACACGCCCGTCTGCTCGCTGCGCAGCCCGCCGCCCGCGACGAGGAAAGTGCCGGGCTCGGTGTTGGTCGCGATGGCGGCGTATTCGATCGCCGTCGGTCTCGCGCCTTGCTGGCTGTCTGCCAGCGCGCGCAGGCGGGTGATGTCGATCTCCCGGGGCGCGACCGAGGTATGGCCCGGGTCCATCAGGAGCCAGTAATACGCCGCCGCAACGATCAGGATAAGCAGCAAGGCAATCCGGTTGAACATCGCTGGTGCGTTATCCTCGATCGGTTCAGAACACCAGCCGACGGACGATGCCGTAGCGGGCGAGGGCGGGCATAAGCTTTTCATCGGCGGGATCATCCCGCGTGAACAGGGCGATGTCTCCGGTCTTGCTGGGGGGCCAGGCCTGCCCTTGGGTCAGGAAGGCGATCCGACGCGCGATCCCGTCCGAACCGTCGACAAAGCGCACGCCGGGGCCGAATGCTTCGGCGAGTTCGGCCTCGAGCAGCGGGAAGTGCGTGCAGGCAAGGACCACGGTATCGATTCGCTCGCCGTCCGGCATGGCCCGAAGTGCCGCAGCGGCGCGGGTGAAGACAGCCGGATCCACCGGCTCCCCGCGCAGTTTGGCTTCGGCAGCAGCGACCAGTTCGGGCGCACCGTGGCGCAGCAGGCGCTTGTCGGCAGCGAATTCGGCCTCGAGCCGATCGACATAGCCCTGCCGGATCGTCGCTTCAGTGCCGAGCAGGCCGATGACGCCGGTCTGCGTCATCGCGGAAGCAGGTTTGATGGCGGGTACGGTCCCCACGATCGGCACTTCCAGCACTTCACGCACCGAAGCCAGCGCGATGGTCGAGGCCGTGTTGCAGGCGATGCAGACAAGGCGCGGGTGATAGCGCTCGGTGAGGCGGCCCAGCAGGCCTGAAACGCGCGCAGCGATCTGCGCCTCGGTCTTGTTGCCATAAGGCAGGCCGGCATTGTCCGAAACGTACATGACCGGCGCTTGGGGCAGAACGAGGCGCACCTTCCCGAGCACGGACAGCCCGCCGACGCCGGAATCGAACAGCAGGATCGGAGCGGCGGGATCGACGGGGGCGGCGGCGACGGTCATTACATCGTATTCTATCGGGAGTGGCAGCAAAAAGGAAAGCATGGCTCTCCCCTTTGTGCCCGGTCGCGGTTAAGACCGGTGCATGAGCATTGCATCTCCTCCTCTCGTCGGCGTGATGATTGCAGCCTACCTGCTGGGTTCGGTGCCGTTCGGCCTGCTTCTCACGCGGCTGTTCGGCGCGGGCGATCTGCGCAGCATCGGATCGGGCAACATCGGCGCGACGAACGTCCTGCGCACCGGGCGCAAAGGCCTCGCTGCGGCCACCTTGCTGCTCGATCTCGCCAAGGGCGCTGCGGCGGTCGTGCTGGCGCGCGCGCTGTTTCCCGGCACCGAGGCACTGGCGGGCGTGGCTGCGGTCGTCGGTCACTGCTTCCCGGTCTGGCTGCGCTTCAACGGCGGGAAGGGCGTCGCGACGACGATGGGCGTCTCGCTCGGGCTCGGCTTGCCGATCGGTCTGGCCTATGCCGTGGTCTGGCTCGGCATGCTCGCTGCAACCCGCATTTCCTCGCTCGGCGGGCTTTGCGCAGTGATCGCAGCACCGATTGCCGCGCAGTTGCTGGGCTATCCCGCTTACGCTCCTGTCCTGGCATTCCTCGCGCTGTTGGTGATCTGGCTGCACCGCGCCAATATCGCGCGCCTGCGTGCGGGGACCGAGCCGCGCATTGGCCAGAAGGGATGAACCTGCCGGCGCCGCAACTGTCTGACGGCGACATCTTTGCCCGCATCCGCTTGCTGCGCTCACCCGGGATCGGTCCGGTCAGCTACTACCAGCTCCTGCGCCGTTATGGCCATGCTGCCGCTGCGCTTGAAGCCCTGCCCGAACTCGCCGCAAGGGGCGGGGCGCGCTACCGTCCGGTCTCCGCCGAGCGCGTTGAGGCCGAGATCGCCAGACTTCATGCAGCGGGCGGGGCCTATCTGTTCCTCGATTCTCCCGCTTATCCGCGCCTCCTTGCCGCGCTCGATACGCCGCCCCCGGTGCTGACCTGGCGCGGCGATCTTGCGCTGCTGGGGCAAGGGGCTGTCGCTCTTGTCGGGGCGCGCAATGCCTCCGCCGGGGCCTGCCGCCTTGCGCGAGAATATGGCGCAGCCCTCGCGGCGCGGGGCTATGCCGTCGTTTCGGGGCTTGCCCGGGGCATCGACGCTGCTGCGCACCGCGGTGCGCTCGCAGCGATGGGGCAGGGCGGCGGCACCATCGGCGTGATCGCCAGCGGGATCGACGTGACCTACCCGCCCGAACATGCGCAGCTGCAGGAAGACATCGCCCAGCGCGGACTGCTCATCGCCGAAATGCCCCCGGGTACCGAGCCGCTGGCCCGGCATTTCCCGTTCCGCAACCGGATCATCGCAGGTCTTGCCGCCGGCACTGTCGTGGTGGAAGCAGCGCCTCGTTCAGGCTCGCTCATCACCGCCCGGCTTGCCGCTGAGGCTGGGCGCGACGTCATGGCCGTTCCGGGCTCGCCGCTCGACAGCCGGTCGCGCGGGTGCAACGAACTGATCCGCGACGGCGCGGTGCTCGTGCAGTCCGCCGACGACATCGCCGAACTGCTGGAGCGCTTCGAAGGGCCGCAGGGCAGGGGCGGACAGCTCACGCTGCGGGAGCCGGTCTGGACCGGGGTGGATGAAGGTCCGCTGCCCTTCGGCGATCCTCAAACGGACGACGATCCTGCTGAAGTGGCCCATCTACTGGGCACTGCGCCTATCGCGACCGACGAACTGATCCGCCAGAGCGGTGCGAGCGCGGGTGCGGTGCAGATGGCCTTGATCGAGCTGGAGCTGGCAGGGCGTCTGATCCGCCACGCCGGAGGCCGTGTCTCGCTGGCCTGACGTCCTGGCGTGAGTTGCGGGTGATCCTCCCCGTTTTGGTTACAATTGACGCTGCGTAAATTTACTTAGTATGGTCCATTTCGGTCCTCGCCGGGGGCGAGGCATCGGGGGACATGACCATGAAAAGCAAGAGATCCATTGCGCTGGCGCTCGCCTTGACCGCGCTCGCCGTGCCCGCCTTTGCGTTCGCGGGAGACAGTGCGCCTGTAAAGGTTTCGGGTAAGGAGGCCGTGAAAGGTGCCACGGGCGTGGCCGTTGCCGCGTTCAATGTCGGCTTCATCTTTGAATCGACCGACCAGACCAAGGCGACCGGCGGCCTCATGGGCGCGTTCGGCGGGACGACCAAGGCCAAGTCCTCGCTGGTCGGCGTCACCCCTGAAATGATGCAGAAGATCGCCGATGCGGCCTATGCGGATTTCACCGCGAAACTGGCCACCTCGGGCTTGACGGTGAAGGATGCGGCGGCTGTGTTCGCCGCGCCGGAAATGGCCAAGCCGCACGGCCAGAACGCTCCGCTCGATATTTCGATCGCGCTGGAAAAGAACAGCAAGGGCAAGGCGACTTACGTGAAGCCCTCCGCGCTGCCGACGCTGATCATGGTCGCCGGCGATTTCCAGGGCAGCGGCTTTTCCAGCATGGGCCTCGCCATGGATGCGGG
>CANGJI010000059.1 GCA_947454135.1 Sphingomonadaceae bacterium | reverse complement strand
GGCGCCGAAGTCGTCCCCGTCACCGCCGGTGCCGCCACGCTCAAGGACGCGATGAACGAGGCGCTGCGCGATTGGGTCGCCAACGTCCACAACACCTTCTACATCATCGGCACCGCCGCCGGCCCGCACCCCTATCCGGAGCTCGTCCGCGATTTCCAGAGCGTGATCGGCAAGGAAGCGCGCGCCCAGATGCTGAGCCGCATCGGTCGCCTGCCCGATCTCCTCGTCGCGGCCATCGGCGGCGGCAGCAACGCCATCGGCCTGTTCCACCCCTTCCTCGATGATCCCAGCGTCAGGATGATGGGCGTCGAAGCCGCAGGCCACGGGCTCGACCAGCTCCATGCCGCCAGCCTAGCGGGCGGACGCCCCGGCGTGCTCCACGGCAACAAGACCTACCTGCTGCAGGACGAGGACGGCCAGATCCTCGAAGGCCACTCGATCTCGGCGGGCCTCGATTATCCCGGCATCGGCCCGGAGCACGCCTGGCTCAAGGAAACCGGCCGCGTCCAGTACACCTCGGTGACGGACACCGAAGCCTTAGACGGCTTCCAGCTCCTCTGCCGCACCGAAGGCATCATCCCCGCGCTCGAACCCGCCCACGCCATCGCCGCCGTCAAGAAGATCGCGCCGACGATGGACAAGGACGAGATCATCCTCGCCAACCTCTGCGGCCGCGGCGACAAGGACATCTTCTCGGTTGCGGAGCATCTGGGGGTGAAGCTGTGACCCGCATCGCCTCCGCCTTCGCCAAGGGCCACCCCGCCCTCGTCTGCTTCGTCACCGCCGGTGATCCGACGCCTGCTGCCACGCCCGCGATCCTCGATGCGCTCGTCGAAGGTGGCGCCGATGTGATCGAGCTTGGCATGCCCTTCACCGATCCGATGGCCGATGGCCCGGCGATCCAGCGCGCCAATCTGCGCAGCCTCGCCGCTGGCACCAAGACTGCCGACATCCTCAAGATGGCCACCGATTTCCGCGCGCGCCACCCGGATGTGCCGCTGGTCCTCATGGGCTATGCCAACCCGATGATCACGCGCGGACCCGAATGGTTCGCCACCGCAGCCGCCAAGGCCGGGGTCGACGGCGTGATCTGCGTCGATATCCCGCCCGAGGAAGACGGCGAGCTCGGCCCCGCCTTGCGCGCAGCCGGGATCAGCCCGATCCGCCTCGCCACGCCCACCACCGATGCCGCGCGCCTGCCTGCCGTGCTCGATGGCTCGTCGGGCTTCCTCTACTATGTCTCGGTCGCAGGCATCACCGGCAAGCAGTCCGCCGCGCTCGCCTCGATCGAAGAGGCCGTAACGCGCATCAAGCAGACCGCGACGATCCCCGTCGCCGTCGGCTTCGGCGTGCGCACGCCCGAACAGGCTGGCCCCATCGCGCAAGTTGCGGACGGCGTCGTCGTCGGCTCCGCGCTGATCGACATCATCGCCGAACATGGCGAAAAGGCCGCAGGGCCGGTCCGCGAACTCGTCTCCGCACTCGCCCATGCGGTCCACAATGCACGAAAGGTTGATGCATGAGCTGGCTGACCCGCGTCCGCAATTCGCTGCCTTTCGCGCCCAAGCGCGACACGCCGGACAACCTCTGGATCAAGTGCCCTTCGTGCAGCGAAATGCTGTTCACCAAGGAGTATGAGGAAAACCTCTCGGTCTGCCCGCGCTGCGATCACCACGGCCGCATCGGCGCGACGGAGCGTCTCTCGCAGCTGCTCGACCCCGGGTTCGAGATCCTGCCTGCGCCCAAGGTCCGCGAAGACCCGCTCAAGTTCCGCGATACCAAGCGCTATACCGACCGCCTCAAGGCCGCCCGCGCCGCGAACCCGCTGCCCGATGCGCTCACCGCAGCAGTCGGCAAGATCGACGGCCACAAGGCCGTCGTCGGCGTGCAGGACTTCTTCTTCATGGGCGGCTCGATGGGCATGGCCGTGGGCGATGCCTTCATCGCCGCGACCGAAGCCGCCATCGCCAACAAGTGCCCCTTCGTCGCCGTGACCGCCGCTGGCGGCGCGCGCATGCAGGAAGGCATCCTCAGCCTCATGCAGATGCCGCGCACCACCGTCGCGATCAACCGCATGCGCGCGGCGGGCTTGCCCTATATCGTCGTCCTCACCGATCCGACGACGGGCGGCGTCACCGCCAGCTACGCCATGCTCGGTGACATCCAGATCGCCGAACCCGGCGCGCTCATCGGCTTTGCCGGCCAGCGCGTGATCCAGGACACGATCCGCGAAAAGCTCCCCGAAGGCTTCCAGCGCGCCGAATACCTCCACGCGCACGGCATGATCGACATGGTCGTCAGCCGTCCCATGCTGAAGGCCACGCTCGCCCGCACCATCGGCTACCTGATGGCCGCGCAGGCGGCATGACCCCTCCGACCCGCTGACGCGGGCCACCTCCCCATTTGCCCTGCGGGAAAATGGGGAGGACCTGACAGACAGACTTTCCTTGGCCCTCCCCATTTTTGCGGAACGCACAAATGGGGAGGTGGCAGCCCGGCAGGGCTGACGGAGGGGTAAACTTGCGCGACTTCGCCATTTCCGAAAACCCGCAGGTCCAGACGCAACTGGACCGCCTCGGCGCGCTTTCGCTCCCCCAAGGCCGCCTCGGCCTCGATACCGTGCGCGAGATCTGCCACCGGCTCGGCAACCCGCAGCGCCGCCTGCCCCCGGTGTTCCACGTCGCCGGAACCAACGGCAAGGGCTCGACCTGCGCATACCTCCGCGCCATCCTCGAAGCGCAGGGCCTCGTGGTCCACACCGCGACCAAACCGCACCTCGTCCGCTACAACGAACGCATCCGCGTCGCCGGGCACCTGATCAGCGACGAAAGCCTCGCCGACCTGCTGAAGCGCGTGCTCGATGCCGCCGAAGACCTCGGCCCCAGCTTCTTCGAAGTGACCACTGTCGCCACCTTCCTCGCCTTCGCCGAAACCCCGGCGGACGCCTGCGTCATCGAAACCGGCCTCGGCGGACGGCTCGACGCCACCAACGTGCTCGAAAACCCCGCCGTCTGCGGCATCGCCACCCTGGGTATCGATCACGAGTCCTTCCTGCTGGTGCCCGAAGCAGGCACCCCCGAAGATCCGCTAGCCCGCATCGCCTTTGAAAAAGCCAGCATCGCCAAACCCGGCGCGCCTTTGGTGGTGCAGAGCTACGCCGAAAGCCCCCTCGCCAGCGTCCTCGCCACGGCAAACCACATCGGCGCCCCCGTCGCTCTGCGCGGGCGCGACTGGTCAGCCGACGTCAGCGAAACGATCCGCTACCGCGACGCGCACGGCGCGCTTGACCTCCCGCTCCCCACCCTCGCCGGAGCGCATCAGGCCGACAACGCCGCGCTCGCCGTCGCGATGCTGCGCCACCAGAGCGTCATTCCGGTAAGCCCCGAAGCCATGGCGCAAGGCATCCGCGAGGCCCGCTGGCCCGCCCGCCTCCAACGCCTCGGCGCGGGGCCGCTGACAGCGCTTGCGGGCAATCGCACCGTCTGGCTCGACGGCGGCCACAATCCCGATGCAGGCCAGGCCATCGCCCGCCATTTCGCGGACTCCGCGCCGCTCCACCTCATCATGGGTATGCTGACCAGCAAGGACCCGTCGGCCATCCTCCGCCCGCTCGAAGGCAAGCTCGCCACGGTCTCCATCGTCCCCGCACCGGGCCATGATGCACACACGCCCGAAGACTTCGCGCCCTTCACCACGCTTGCCGTGCGCAGCTTCACCAATGTCGCCGAAGCCCTCGCCGCGCTACCGCTGCAGGGCGATGTGCTGATCGCAGGCTCGCTCTACCTCGCGGGCGATGTGCTGAGGCGCAACGACGAAGCGCCGGATTAGCCGACGCGCACCCCCGCGAAGGCGGGGGTGCGCAGAAATCAATCCTCCGCACGCACCGCCGCCGCCTGCTCCCGCGCCACCCGCACCCATTCCGCGCACACGAACAGCACCGCCACCAGCCCTGCCGCTGCCGTCCAGCGGAACACCGTGGCATAGCCGTAGAGATCGAACGCCTCCCCCGCGATCCCGCGCCCCAGCGAGCCGATCAGGAACGTCAGCGAGGACATCAGCGCATATTGCACCGCCGTATAGCGCTTGGAAACGATGCCCGAGAGATAGGCCACGAACGCCGCGCCCGCGATACCGGTCGAGATGTTCTCGAAGCTGATCGCCAGCAGCAAGCGCACCATGCGCGGATCGAAGCCGAACAGCGCGAACAGCCAGTGCAGCCCCAGCGTCTGCCCCACCGCGTCGATATGCACCGCGCCCTCGGCAAGATCGGCGTAGACGAAATTGCCCAGCATCGGCAGCACCGCGCCGATCAGGATCGTCGGCATCCTCCCCAGCCGCAGGAACAGATAGCCGCCAAGGCTGATCCCCGCGATGGTCATGAAAATGCCGAACAGCTTGGAGGCGAACGCCACCTCGTCCTTCGAATAGTGCAGGAAATCGAGGTAGAACGGGAAGGCGAAGCTCGACCACACGTTGTAGCACAGGGTGTAGGTAAGGATCATTCCGATCACCACCAGCACCCCCCAGCCGAGCCGCGCGACCAGCTCCGCGAGCGGCGCGATCAGCGCGACATAGAGATGGTTCGCCGCCGTCCGCGACGCCGAAATGCGGATGTCGGGCTCGGTCAGAACCGCCTGCCCCCGGCTGCGCATGGCATTGGTCACCGCCGCCACCAGCAGCGGCACCGCCACCGTTGCCGCCACGATCAGCGGCCCGAACTCGCGCGTGAAGTCGCCCACGGAAGGGTGCTTTTCGCCCGGCCCCAGCGGGCTCAGCATCACCACCATGAAGCGCACGATCGTGCCGATGGCCCAGGCCCAGCTCGTGCCGACGATGAGCAGCGCAATACCCCGCACCCGCGGCGTCAGTTCGCCCGGCTGCGCAAGCGCGGCGTGGAGCGTGCCTTGCTCCGGCCTTGGCGTATCGGGCGCGCGCAAGGTCACCACGCCGATCAGGCCGATCAGCGCGGCCATCAGCAGATAGACCAGCGGCCACGACATCCGCCCCGCCATGACCAGCGCCAGCGCGCCGCCGACGATCGAGGCGATGCGGTAACCGAACTGGTAGATCGAGGAGAGCAGCTCGACCGGCGTATCCTCGTCCGCCACGTCGATGCGCCACGCGTCCACGGCCACGTCCTGCGTCGCCGAAGCGAGCGCCGCGAGGAAGGCAAACAGCGCGAAGGTGCCGATGGCATGCGCGGGATCGGTGAGGGCGAGGCCGACGAAGCCCAGCACCAGCACGATCTGGCACAAGAGGATCCAGCTCTTGCGCCGCCCCAGCGCCTCCAGCCCGGGCAGCGCCATGCGGTCGACCAGCGGCGACCACAGGAACTTGAACGAATAGGAGAGGCCAATCCACGAGAGCACGCCGATGGTCGCCAGATCGACCTTCACTTCGCCGAGCCACGCGTTGAGCGTGCCCAGCAGCAGCGCATAAGGCAGGCCAGAGGCAAAGCCGAAGCCCAGCATCGTCGCCGATTTGCGCGTGGCGAGCGCCACCATCAGCAACCGGAAGCCCTTGGGGCGCGGCGGCTTTTCAATCTCGGCGGCAGTCGATGCCATTCAATTCCTCGTTCCTTCGCGCCCCAATGCGATCAAGCATTTCCTTGCATGCTAAGCACCAAATTGCGCTATGCCTAGCACCGGAGAGCGATGTTATCCGGGGAGAGCCGCGAAAATGGCCACCACTGAAACGACCATGCGGCCCACCGATGGCCAGCTGGAACTGGCCCGTCTCGTGGCCGCAGGTGCAGGCCGCAAGGGCGAGGCGATCAGCCACGTCCCTGCCATGGTCTATACCGATCCGGCGCACTGGGCGCGCGAGAAGGCCGCGTTGTTCGGCGCGCTGCCGCAAGTCCTCGCCCCTTCCGCGCTGCTGCCCGAGCCCGGCATGGCCGTGCCCCACGATGCCACCGGCAGGCCCCTTCTCCTGACCCGCGACACCGCCGGCAAGGCCCACGTCTTCATGAACGTCTGCCGCCACCGCGGCACACGCCTCGTCGAAGGCAGCGACGTGCAGTGCGCCAGGCGCCTCGTCTGCCCTTACCACGCGTGGACCTATGGCACCGATGGCAAGCTCCTTGCCCTGCCGCGGCCCGACACCTTCCCCCAGCTTGAGCAATCCGCGCTCGGCCTTGTCGAATTGCCCAGTCTCGAAGCCGGCGGCCTCATCTGGTTTGCGCCCAAGGATGCCGATTTCACTTTCGCCGCCCAGATCAGCGCCGATTTCGCGGCGGCGGATCTCGGCTCGCACCACCTCTACGCCCGCCGCACGCACCGGGTCGCCTCCAACTGGAAGCTGATCATGGATGCGTTCCTTGAAAGCTACCACGTGCAGCGCCTCCACGCGCGCACCATCGGCCCCTATTTCAAGGACGGCATCACCGCTGGCGACGAGATCGGCCCGCACATGCGCTCGCTGGTCGGCCGCGTCACCGAGCTTGAAGGCCTCGATCTGGCCGATTGGCCCGCGCTCCGCCGCGTCGCCACTTTCGCCTACCAGCTCTTCCCCGCGACCGTCATCGTCATCAGCCCCGACTACGTGAACCTGATGACGATCATGCCGCAGGCCCACGATCTCACGCTGGTGGAAGACTTCATGCTGATCGCCGAGGCCCCCCGGACCGAAAAGGCCGAGGACCACTGGCGCCGCAGCTGGGAGCTGCTCGACGGGCAGGTGTTTGGCGCCGAAGATTTCCGCGCCGCCGAACTCGGCCAGCAGGGCCTTGCCACCGGCGCCGTCCCGCACCTCACCCTCGGCACGCTCGAAGGCGGCATCCGCCGCTTTCACGAGATCTGCCAGCGCGAAATCGCCCTTTACGAAGCAGGGTGACGGCGCGCGCTTGCGGGCGTAAGGGGCAAGGCATGGCATTTCCCCCCAAAGACAGGAGCGGCGGACCGCGACGGCCCGCGGCTCCCAAACCCTACAAGATCCCCAAGCCGCGCGTGCCGGGGGCTCCGGCCACGCCGCAAACACGCGCCCTCGCCGATGATGGCACCCCGCGCGAAGGCGATCGCATCGCCAAGCTGCTCGCCCGCGCCGGCGTCGCCAGCCGCCGCGAGATCGAGCGCTATATCGCCGAAGGCCGCATCGCGCTTGAAGGCGAAGTCATCACCACGCCCGCGACGATCCTCAAGAACCTGCGCGGCGTCACGGTGGACGGCAATCCCGTCGCCGCAGCCGAACCCCCGCGCCTGTTCATGTTCCACAAGCCCTCGGGGCTCATCACCGCAGAGCGCGATCCCACTGGCCGCCCCACGATCTACACCGCGCTGCGCAATGCGCTGCCGCCCGGAGCGGGCCGCGTGATGCCGGTCGGCCGGCTCGACATCAACACGGAAGGGCTGCTCCTCCTCACCAATGACGGCGAACTGAAGCGCGCGATGGAACTGCCTGCCAACGGGGTGCCGCGCACCTACCGTGCGCGCACTTTCGGCGATGTCACGCAGACCATGCTCGATGATCTCATGCAGGGGATCGAGATCGAGGGCGTCCGCTACGGACCGATCAACGCCAACATGGAACGCAGCGCCGGCCGCAACAAGTGGATCGAGCTGACCCTCACCGAAGGCAAGAACCGCGAAGTCCGCCGCGTGCTCGAACATCTCGGCCTCGAAGTCTCGCGCCTGCTGCGCCTGCGCTATGGCCCGTTCGATCTCGGGCAGCTGCCGCGCGGCGCGGCGGAAGAAGTCCCGCAGATCGTCGTCGAGCGCTTCCGCAAGGGCCTTTCCAGCGACAAGGCCACGCGCGATCAGCAGGCCGTTCACGCCGGAAAGGCGCCCGCCCCCAAGGCTCCGAAACCCGCGCCCAAACCTGCGCCGGAACCTGCCGCCAACCCCGCTCCCGCAGGCCGTGCCCGCCCTGAGCGCAAGCGCCTCTCGCCCGAAGCCGGCCAGCTTGTCTCGCGGCACGAGCGCCCCCGCCGCCCCGGCACTCGCCCGGAAGCAGGCCCCCGCTCCGGCCCCGGCGGCAAGCCCGGCAATCGCCCGCAAGGAAAGCGCTGATGCTGCGGATCATCGCCGGCACCTGGCGCGGCCGTAAACTGCAGGCCCCGGCAGGCGACACCACCCGCCCGACGGCAGACCGCACCCGCGAAACCCTGTTCTCGATGCTCACCAGCCGCCTCGGCAGCTTCGAGGAACTGACGGTGGCAGACCTCTTCGCGGGCTCCGGCGCGCTCGGCCTCGAGGCGCTCTCGCGCGGCGCGGCCAAGGCGCTGTTCGTCGAGCAGGATCCCGCCGCGATCCGCGCCCTGCGCGCCAATATCGCCGCGCTCCACGCGCAGGCGAAGTGCGATGTGCGCGCCGCATCGGTCCTCGCGCTCGGCCCCGCGCCTGCACCGCTCGATGTGGTGATGCTCGATCCGCCCTATGGCTCGGGCGCAGGCGCCGTTGCCATCGAACGCCTCCAGCGCCTCGGCTGGATCGGCGCAGGCACCTGGGTCAGCCTCGAAACCCACGCGGATGAACCCGCCGGGGTGCGCTCGCTGGAGATCGACGCCGAACGCAAGGTCGGCAAGGCCCGCCTCACCCTGATGCGCCTCCCAGCCTGATCACATCTCTGATCCTCCCCATTTTTGCGAAGCACAAATGGGGAGGTGGCCTGCCGAAGGCAGGTCGGAGGGGTAATTATTGCCGCGGCGCCGCCAGAACGCCCACCAGCGTCACCACACCCGCGGCGGTCAGCACGAGGCCCGTCCACACCACGCCGCCATTGGCCGCGAGCCAGGCCGCGCCCAGCGGCGCAATCGCCCCGCCGACGATCCCGCCCAGATTGAACGCCAGCGAAATGCCGGTGTAGCGCACCGAAACTGGATAGAGCGACGGCAACCAGGCACCGATTGGGCCATAGCAAAGCCCCATCACGAACAGCGCGGCGGAAAGCGTCAGGAACAGCACCAGCAGCGATCCCGCCGCCAGTCCGCTGCCGAAGACAAGGCCGACCACGCCGGTCAGCGCGGCCCCCACCGCCATGACCGTGCGCGGGCTGGCCTTGTCGGACCACCAACCTGAAACCAGGATACCGATGGCAAACACCACGTCCGCGCCAAGCTGGATCGCCAGCACCGTCTCGCGAGGGTAGCCCAGCTTGGTCGTCGCGAACGAGAGGGCGAACGTGGTCGCGAGGTAGAACAGCGCAAAGCACGCGATCACGCCCATCGTGCCCGCCAGCACCGCGCCGGGATGGCGCGTCAGCAGCGCGCCGATCGGCACACGCGGCGGGGGCGCGGCTTCCATCGCCTCGCGGAATGCCGGGGTCTCGCCGATCCGCAGCCGGATCCACAGACCGAGGATCACCAGCAGCGCGCTCGCCAGAAACGGCACGCGCCAGCCCCAGCTCAGGAAGTCCGCTTCGGAAAGACCAAGGCCGAGCAGGAGGAACAGGCCATTGGCGAACAGGAACCCCAGCGGTGCCCCCAGAGGCGCGGCAATGCCGAAACGCGCTTCCATGCCCTTGGGCGCATTCTCCACCGCCAGCAGCGATGCCCCGCCCCATTCGCCGCCAAGGCCAAAGCCCTGCCCGAAGCGCAGCAGGCACAGCAGCGCCGGCGCGACCCAGCCTGCCACCGCGTAGCCGGGCAGGAACGCGACCAGAAACGTCGAGACGCCCATCAGCAGCAGCGAGACAACCAGCGTCGACTTGCGGCCGATCCGATCACCGAAATGGCCAAATGCCACCGCGCCCACCGGCCGCGCGAAGAACGCGATGCCAAAGGTCATCAACGCCAGCAGCGTCTGCGCAGCCTTGCTCTCGGCAGGGAAGAACAGCGGCCCGATCACCAGTGCCGCAGCGGTTCCAAAAATGTAAAAATCATAAAACTCTACTGCCGTGCCGACGAGGCTGGCCATGAGCACGCGCGCGTGGACCACGAACGGGCTCCGCGAATCCGCCATTTTTTCGATCTCCCCACCCCCTCTGGTTAACACGCGGTTTGCGCACCCCATGCCGATCACCGCTATTGCACCTTTGGGCAAACAATCAAGCACATGCGCTATCCATCGTTCCTGGAAACATACGACAGGAAGGCGAGAACGGCATGCTGCAGTGGTTTGAAAAGCAGGCTCCGATCCGGACTAAATTCGATGCACTGCTGTGGGTGCACCTGCTGCTGATGCTCGTCTGCGGATCGGGCGCAGTCATGGCGCTGGCAGGATATGGCATGGCAGCCCTGCTCCCGCCTGCCGTGGCGCTCGTGCTGACCGTCACCGTCGTGCTCGGCGCCAAGAAGCGGATTTGCGATCCCTATGTCGCAACCGTCCTGCGCACCGAAGGCCTCGCCGCCGGCGATCTCGAAAGCATGATCCAGCACACCAACTACGATGACTGCGTTGGCCGGCTCAGCCGCGCCATGGGCGTGTTCCGCGATCAGGCGGTCAATCTGCGCGACGCATCGGCAGAACGGGAAATCATGGTGGGCCAGCTCACCGCCGCGATGAGCGAACTCGCTCGCGGCAATCTGGCCTATCGCATCAACACACCCTTCCCAGGCGAAGCCGAACAGCTGCGCCAGAACTTCAACGGAGCGCTGACCCAACTCGCCGATGCGATGGGCCAGGTGATCGAATCGGGCCGCACGATCGACAGCGGCGCGGCCGAGATCCGCACGGCCTCGGATGATCTCTCCCTGCGGACCGAGGCGCAGGCCGCGCGGCTAGAGGAAGCCAGCGCCGCGATGCAGCAGGTCACCACACTGGTCGGCGAAAGCGCTTCCCGCGCCGCCGAGATCAACCGCGCCACCTCGGAAGCGCATGGCGAAGCTGCGGCGGGCGGCGCAGTCGTCGCTCGCGCGGTCGAGGCCATGCAGGCCATCCAGCGCTCCGCACAAGGCGTGGCGCAGATCATCAGCGTGATCGACGGGATCGCCTTCCAGACCAATCTCCTCGCGCTCAACGCCGGGGTCGAGGCGGCGCGCGCCGGCGATGCCGGCAAGGGCTTCGCGGTCGTCGCCACCGAAGTGCGCGCACTCGCGCAGCGCAGCGCCGATGCCGCGCGCGAGATCGGCCAGCTCATCACCGCATCGAACGGCGAAGTCGAACGCGGCGTCGAACTGGTCGGCGAAACCGGCGATGTCCTGCGCCAGATCGTCAGCCGCGTCGGCGGCGTCAGCGCGCTGGTCGAGGGGATTTCCGAAAGCGCCGGCCGCCAGTCCGCCATGCTCATGGAAGTGGCCGCGACGGTCACCGAGCTTGATCGCATGACCCAGCAGAACGCCGCGATGGTCGAGGAAAGCACGGCCGCCGCGCGCACACTTGCAAGCGTGGCACAGCAGCTCACCACGCAGACCGCGCGCTTCGAAACCGGCAACGTGATCGCCATGACACGCAAGCCGGCAGCGGGCGCCGATATGCAGTACGCGCCGCCGCGCCGCGCTGCGCCAATGACCCACGGTGGGCTCGCGCTCAAGCAGCCTGAGCACAGCAATTGGGCGGAGTTCTGACAGGGCCCGAACACTGGGCCGGGCCGTTCGCGGGAGAGCTGGGGAGAGGTCCGGAACAGCGGACAAATCACCGCATCTCGGTTGCGCGGCCCGGCAAAGTTCCCTACTTGTTCCGGTGTGACTCTCGTAACCGCACCCGATTCAGACTGGCTCCAAGGCCTCAATCCCCCGCAGCGCGAAGCCGTGCTGACGACCGACGGCCCCGTGCTGATGCTAGCGGGCGCGGGCACCGGTAAAACCGCCGCGCTGACCGCGCGCATGGCGCATATCCTGCGCGCGCGCCTCGCGTGGCCGTCCGAAATCCTGTGCGTGACCTTCACCAACAAGGCCGCGCGCGAAATGCGCGAACGCGTCGGCGCGATGATCGGCCCCGCGGTTGAGGGCATGCCGTGGCTCGGCACCTTCCACTCGGTCGCCGCCAAGATGCTGCGCCGCCATGCCGAACTGGTCGGCCTGCAAAGCACCTTCACGATCATCGACACCGATGATCAGCTGCGCCTCCTGAAGCAGCTCATCCAGGCCGAGGGGATCGACGACAAACGCTGGCCGGCGCGCCAGCTTGCAGGCCTCATCGACCGCTGGAAGAACCGCGGCCTCGGCCCCAGAGACCTCGACGCGCTCGACAACGAGGCTTACGCGAATGGCAAGGGCGCGAAGTTCTACGCGCTTTATCAAGACCGCCTGCGCGCGCTCAACGCCTGCGATTTCGGCGACCTCACGCTGCATATGCTCACCATCTTCAAGGCACACCGCGAAGTGCTCGAAAGCTGGCAGAGCCGCTTCAAATACGTGATGGTGGACGAATATCAGGATACCAACGCCGTCCAGTACCTCTGGCTCCGCCTCCTCGCGCAAGGGCGCAAGAACATCTGCGTGGTGGGCGACGATGACCAGTCGATCTATTCATGGCGCGGCGCAGAAGTCGCCAATATCCTGCGCTTCGAAAAGGATTTTCCCGGCGCCAAGGTGATCCGGCTGGAGCAGAACTACCGCTCCACCCCGCATATCCTCGCCGCCGCCGGCGGGGTCATCGCCGAAAACAGCCAGCGCCTCGGCAAGACGCTGTGGACCGAGGTGAACGGCGGCGACAAGGTTCGCGTCATCGGCGTGTGGGACGGGCCCGAGGAAGCCCGCCGCGTGGGCGAGGAGATCGAGCGACTGGAGCGCGAAGGCGCACCCTTGGACCGTATCGCCATCCTCGTGCGCGCCTCGTTCCAGACGCGCGAGTTCGAGGACCGCTTCATCCAGATCGGCCTGTCCTACAAGATCGTCGGCGGCTTCCGCTTCTACGAACGCGCCGAAATCCGCGATGCGCTCGCCTACTTGCGCGTCATCGCATCCCCGCAGGACGACCTCGCGTTCGAGCGGATCTACAACGCCCCCAAGCGCGGGCTGGGTGACAAGACGCTGGAGAAGCTCCACCGCCACGCCCGCGCGCGCGGCATTCCTCTCGCTGCCGCCGCCATCGAACTGTGCGATACGGACGAGCTACCGGCCCGCGCCCGCGCCACGCTGGCAGGCCTCATGCGCAGCTTCGTCGGCTGGCGCGATGGCATGGCCACGCTCACCCCCGCCGAACTCATGCGCACCGTGCTCGACGAGAGCGGCTACACCGCCGCGCTTCAGGCGGAAAAGAGCACCGAGGCTTCGGGCCGCCTCGAAAACCTCGTCGAACTCGCCCGCGCGATGGAGGAATACGAGACGCTGGGCGATTTCCTCGAACACGTCAGCCTCGTCATGGACAACGACGCCGCGGCAGACTCCGAGAAGGTCACCGTGATGACCATTCACGCCGCCAAGGGCCTCGAATTCGACAACGTGTTCCTCCCCGGCTGGGAAGAAGGCGTGTTCCCTTCGCAGCGCGCGCTCGATGAAGGCGGCCTCGCCAGCCTGGAGGAAGAGCGCCGCCTCGCTTATGTCGCGATCACCCGCGCCCGCAAGCGCTGCACCATCCTCCACGCCGCCAACCGCCGCATCTATGGCCAGTGGACCAGTTCGATCCCCAGCCGCTTCGTCGGCGAGCTGCCCGCCGATCACATCGAGGAAGAAACCACGATGAGCGGCGGTGCATCCCTGTGGCGCGCGCAGTGGTCCGAACACTCGGACCCCTTCGCCGAGGTCGCCCGCACGAACCCGTCCCGCAACCTCACCCGCGGCCCCGGCTGGCAACGCGCCGCCGCCAGCACCTACGACGCGACCCCCAAGCGCATCGCCGAACCCGCCCGCTCTGCCGCCAGCTTCGCTGCCAAGCCCCGTACCGACATTTCCGTGGGCACCCGCGTGTTCCACGACAAGTTCGGCTACGGCACCGTCGCCGCGCAGGAAGGCAACAAGCTGGAGATCGATTTCGAAAGCGGGGACCGGAAGCGGGTGATCGACAGCTTCGTCAAGGCTGCGTGAGGGGGGGCATGGCGCTCAATATCCGGTTTCTGGTTGTGCTTGCCGTCGCAATTCCTGCGCTCGTGCAGGCTGCCCAGCCCTTCGCCTATCGGATGGTCCAGACCCCCGAAGAAGGCCCGCTCGATCCCAAGGTGGAGGGCCGCTACACGGCAGCATTTGCTGCCTGCCAGAAGTCAGCGCAGACCACGAGCGACAACGCAGACTGCTTCGTCGCCGAGTTTGTCCGGCAGGATGCTGCGCTCAATCGCACCTGGCAAGCCGTGTTCCCCCGCATCCCGGCCCAGCAGCGCCCGCTTCTGCGCGCAGCCCAGCGCCGCTGGCTTGCCGCGCGCGATCCGTTCTGCCGCAAGGAATCCGACGGTTTCTCCGGCGGCACTATTGCACCGGTCATCTACGTCAGCTGCCGCACCGAGCAGACCATCCGGCGCACGCTGTGGCTTGAGAAGCTAGGTTCTGCTCGCTGAAACTCGCTCACTCGAGCATCAGTTCGTCAAAAGCAATGCGTGAGGGCCCATGAGCCCCGCCCCAAACCCCCAACATCCGTTCGTGTCGAGCGAAGTCGAGACACGAACGGGGAATGGGAAGATTTTGAGAGTGCTTAAAGCGCCGAAACGCTCAGGAACCCGGGCACCGGACCGTTCCACTCGCCGGGCTTGCTCGGCAGCTCGGTCAGGACATCCTTGGGCGGACGCGGCTCGTCGCGCCGTGCGCGCGGGGCCCGCGCCGGTGCTGCTGCACGTGCCGGAGCCTCGGCCAATTCCGGCGAAACCTCGATCTCGTCCACCGGTGCAGCCGCCTTGGGCGCGCGCTCGCGGCGCGGCGCCTTTTCGGCGCGCGGTGCGCGCTCGCGCTTTTCTTGCGTCAGCGCCTCAGCCGCAGCATCCGCGCCATCGAGCGTGAACACCGGGATCTTCATCCCCGTCAGCTTCTCGACATTGCCGATCGCTTCGGCATCATCGTCCGTCACGAAGGTGAACGCCCGGCCCGAAGCCCCCGCGCGGCCCGTGCGGCCGATGCGGTGTACGTAGTCGTCAGGGTGCCAAGGCGTGTCATAGTTGAACACGTGGCTCACGCCCTTCACGTCCAGCCCACGCGCCGCGACGTCAGACGCGACGAGGATCGAGATCACCCCGTCCTTGAACTTCTGCAGTTCGGCGTTGCGCGCGTTCTGGTCCATGTCGCCATGGATCTCACCGGCGGAAAAGCCGCTCTGCTGCAGGCTCTTGGCCAGTTCGCGCACCGTCGTCTTGCGGTTGGCGAAGATGATCGCAGTGCTCACGTTGTCGGTGCGCAGCAGATGCCGCAGCACCTCGCGCTTGCCGCGCGTCGTCACGTGGATCTTGTGCTGCGCGATATTGGTGTTGTTCGAAGCGGGCCGCGCCACCTCGATGTATTTCGGGTTCGAAAGGAACTTGTCCGCCAACTTCTTGATCACCGGCGGCATCGTCGCCGAGAACAGCAGCGTCTGCCGGTTCGGCGGCAGTTTCGAACAGATCGTCTCGATGTCCGGGATGAACCCCATGTCGAGCATGCGGTCCGCCTCATCGATAACGAGGAGCTCGCAGCCCGTCAGCAGGATCTTGCCGCGCTCGAACAGATCCATCAGCCGGCCCGGCGTCGCGATCAGCACGTCCACGCCGTCCGAGAGTGCCTTGACCTGATCGCCCATCTGCACGCCGCCGATCAGCAGCGCCATCTTGAGATCGTGGTTCTTGCCGTACTTCTCGAAGTTCTCGGCCACCTGCGCGGCCAGTTCGCGCGTCGGCTCGAGGATCAGCGAGCGCGGCATCAGCGCCCGCCTGCGGCCATGCGCCAGAATGTCGATCATCGGCAGCACGAAGCTCGCCGTCTTGCCCGTGCCGGTCTGCGCAATGCCGATGATGTCGCGCATCATCAGGACCGAGGGGATCGCCTGCGCCTGAATCGCGGTCGGCGTATCGTAGCCGGCGTCGAGAACCGACTGCAGCAATTCGTCAGACAGGCCGAGATCGGCAAATTTCATGAGCGCTGGTTTTTCCGAAAAGCAAGTGCGCGCAGGATTGTCCGGCACGCGGAAGGCCCGGCCTTGTGGGTCCGCCTTCGTGGCCCCGCGCCTAGGCCCAAAACGGCACGAAAGTCAAGGAAAGTGGTTACGGACGCAAAGGTTCGGTGGTCAATTTCCGTCGACCGGGACGTATTCGTGCACGTCCTTGAGCTTGCAGGTCGTCCCGGCGCGCGAATGGATCGCATCGCGGCCGACGCAAAGCTGCCCGTCCGCCGTCTTCGACATGTAGAAGCCGAGGTAGAAATCGCGGGCGCTGCAAGCCTTTTCGAGCCCGGCCGCAATCATCCGCCGATCGCGCATGTAGAAGATCAGCCGCCCGTCCGTGGTCGGCTGGACCGCAGCGATTCCGAGCGCTGGCATGCACTTGCTGGTCTTGCGTTCGCGCACGCGCACCGAGGAGGAGCGCGCCTGCGGTGTCGGCATCTGCATGATCGGCTGCATCGGCTGCATCGGCAGCACTTGTGGCGGCAGGGCATCGCGCCCCGCATCGCGCGGGGTAATGCGGATGATCACGCGCTGCTCGATGCGCACCTGATCCCACACGTCGGGCGCAAGCGGACCGAGCCCCCCCGCACCGGGCAAAGGAGAGCCGGGCAAGGGAGCCTGCGGATTGACCAGCAGCAGCGAATCCGGTGGCAGCGTCGCCGCATCCCAGATGTCTTGAGCCGCCGCCGCGTCATCAAACGGCGCGAACAGGCCCTCCTCCGCCGGGAAACCCGGCAGGGCAAAGGCGAAGCTCGCGAAAAGATTGAATAACGTTGTCATGGCGACAGCAAATGCAGTGTGGTCCCTCGAATCCGTTGTCCCCGCCCCGACTCTTTTCTCAGGTCTTGCGTGCCCCCGGAGAATCGTCTCCTCCTCGGGTAGCACGTTTGCTTGAACCCCCGCTTAACTCGCATTCAGCAAAAAATGAATTGCCCAGAACGCCTTGGCGGGATTAGCGCGGAGAACCGATGTCCAGCCCCGATCACGCCTCGTTCCTCGCCGCCGCTGCGCAACTGCTCGGCCCGCGTGGTTTCACCGCCGATGCCGATCTCATGGCACCCTGGCTTACCGATTGGCGCGGGCGCTTCACTGGCCGCGCGCTCGCGATGGCATCACCGGCCTCGACTGCCGAAGTCGCCGCGCTCATGCGCCTGTGCGCCGAGCACCGCGTCGCCATTGTGCCCCAGGGCGGCAACAGCGGCATGTCGGGCGGCGCTACTCCGGACACCGGCGGCGAAGCCCTCCTCCTCAGCCTGCGCCGGATGAACAGCATCCGCGCGCTCGATACCGAAAACCACATGGTTACCGCCGAAGCCGGGGTCGTCCTGCAGACGCTGCATGAAGCGGCACAGGCGGCGGGCCTGCGCTTTGCCCTCACGCTCGGTGGCAAGGGTTCGGCCACGATCGGCGGCCTTGTCTCGACCAATGCCGGCGGCACGCAGGTTCTGCGCCACGGCACGATGCGCGCGATGGTGCTGGGGCTTGAGGCGGTCCTCGCCGATGGATCGGTGCTCGATACGCTGACCCCGCTCAAGAAGGACAACCGCGGCTTCGATCTGAAGCAGGTGCTGATCGGGTCGGAAGGCACCATGGGGATTGTCACCGCCGCCACGCTGCGGCTCGAACCAGCCATCGCGGGCCGCGCCGTGCTCTGGGCCGGGCTGGCCTCGCTTCACGATGCCCGCGCGCTGCTGCTCCACGCCGAGCGCCACGCCGGCACCGCGCTCGAAGGCTTCGAGGTGATGCCGCGCCACTCGCTCGAAGCGGTCTGCACCTACCTCCCCTCCGCCCGCGCCCCGCTGGCGCAGCCGCACGCCTGGCACGCGCTCATCGAACTCGTCGCGACCACTGAGGAGGCCGCCGCCAGCCTCCCCGAGCGCGCCGAATCGCTGCTCGCCTCAGCCTTTGAAGCGGGCCTCATCGCTGATGCCACCATCGCCGCAAGCGAGACGCAGGCCGAGGCCTTCTGGACCCTGCGCGACAGCATTGCGCCGGCCGAACGCGCGCTGGGCCCCGCTGTCCAGCATGACATCAGCGTGCCGACGCACCGGATGCCCGCTTTCGTCGAGGCCGCTGTCCCGCAGATCGAAGCAGCCTGGCCCGGCACCCGTGCAGTCGGCTTCGGCCACCTTGGCGATGGCAACATCCACTTCCACGTAATCGCTCCGCCAGGCGTCGATCCCGCCACGTGGCAGGTCACCGACGGCAAGGCGATCAGCGCACAAGTGCATGATCTTGTGACGGAATGGGGCGGCTCGATTTCGGCGGAGCACGGCATCGGCCAGCTGAAGCGCGATGAACTGGCCCGGCTCGGCGATCCGGTCGCGCTGGCGCTGCTGCGGCAGATCAAGGGCGCGCTCGATCCGCTGGGCCTGCTCAATCCCGGCAAGCTGATCTGAATTGTAACGTTTCGCGCTGGCACGATCAGCCGACAGCTTGTCTTCGCGTGCTCTTGCGCAGGTCAATGACAATCCCTAAACGGCGCGCTTCCCGCCGCAATCCCGCGCATTCTGGCGTGTGGCTGGCAACCAGTCTGACGGAGAGAATTCCATGGCCAGCGCGCCGCAAGTTTCCCTGCCTCTGTTCTACAACGATCTCGCACCGCTCAACCTGCGCGATCACGCGAACTGGAAGGCTCGCGCCGCCGACAAGGCGGTCTGGATGGTCGGCCAGCACGCGGTTCCGCTGACGGTCGAGGAATTCCCGCAGGCCGCGCGCCACTTCCCGATCATCTTCGCCTCGGGCGAGAACCCGGTGCCGCTGGCGCTGATGGGCCTCAACGAAGGCATCAACGTGTTCGTCGATGCCGAAGGCAATGTCGCGCCGGGCGCCTACGTGCCGGCCTATGCCCGCCGCTATCCCTTCCTGCTCGCCAAGCTGACGCCGGAAACCACCGACCTCTCGCTGTGCTTCGATCCCTCCTCGGGCCTGCTCGGCGATTTCGAGGAAGGTGAGCCGATGTTCAACGGTGAAGAACCCTCGGAAGCCACCCGCAACGTCCTGCAGTTCTGCGAGCAGTTCGAGCAGGCCGGCCAGCGCACGCAGACCTTCATCGAGGAACTCACCAAGCACGAACTGCTGATGGACGGCGAAGCCGCGATCCAGCAGGCCGGTGTCGAGCAGCCCTTCGTCTATCGCGGCTTCCAGATGGTGAACCAGGAAAAGCTGCGCGACATGCGCGGCGATGTCCTGCGCGGCTGGGCGCAGAGCGGCCTGCTCCCGCTGGTCTATGCGCACATCTTCTCGCTGGATCTGATGAGCGTGATCTTCGGCAAGCAGGTGGAACAGGGCGTCGGCCCGACGCCGCCGCTGCCGGCGTTCTGATCGAAAGTATTACAGATCAGGTAGGTTGCTGATACCAATAGCGACAAGATGAGCGGCGAAACCGCTTGCACTGCCGGTACCAGCAACCTATCTTCCGTAAGTCGCGGCGGCGCTCCCCTCATGGCCCGGCGCGGCGGGTGCACCTGGTGCACCTCCTCCCTGAACCTTGGCCACCTGGAGCATGGCTCCAGGTGGTTTTTTATTGATTTTGAAGGGCTACTCGGCCGCCGCGCGCCAGAAGCCGCGTTCGCGGCCAAGATCGGCGACGGCAATCGCCATGCGCTGGACGAGCGCGGCCACCACGTCGACCGTCGCTTCCAGCCCCGGTCCCGGCTCCGCCATCGCGGCGTCGAGATAGATCCGCCGATCTATTTCCAGTTGCAGGCAATGCACTCCGCTCTGGCGCCGGGCGTGCCGCTCCAGCACATAGCCGCCGGCATAGGGCCGGTTGTGCGCCGCCAGCCGCCGCGCCTGCCCCAGCACGGCAAAGGCCTCCGCCACCAGCGCACCATCACAGGCTGCGCCAAAACGGTCACCCACGACGAACTCGGCCGCCGGTTCGCCTGCGCGGGCCGGCAGCGGCGGCATCGAGTGGAGATCGATCAGCAGCACCGCTCCCCACCGCGCCCGCACGCTTTCCAGCAAGCTCGCCAGCGCCGCGTGATAGGGCTCGTGAACACCTTCGATCCGCGCAGCGAGGTCGTCATGCGCGATCGGCCATTTCCACAGCTCGCCCAGCCCCGGCAGGCGCCGCGGCACGAGGCCCAGCCCGCTGCGCGCACGGCGGGCGGATGAAGAACTGACCGGCGCCGAACTCGCATCGGGCGCACCGCCGCCGACCATCTCCCAATCGACATCGTCGCTCGCGCGGTTGAGATCGATCATCGCGCGCGGAGCATGCGCGACCAGCAGCGCCGCACCTGTCCGCTTCGCCACCGCGCTGCCGACCAGATCGACCAGCCGGTCCTCCAGCCGCGGCGCGCTATAGGCAGGCTGGCGCATGCGGGAGACAAGCTCGGGCGGATAGCTGCGTCCGGCATGGGGCACGGCAATCACCACCGGCACCGGCGAGGGATCATGGTGCAGGACGGTGAACGCAGGCGCACCCTCCAGACCGGGGACGCGTCCTCCGCTCAGAGGGGTGGCCCCGCTGAAGCTTCCGGCACTGCCGTGCGCAGGCGATTCGCCCCGCGACGCGAAAAGTCGGTCCATGGCGAAAAGCTGCCGGGGTTTGCTGCGCATGTCAAAGCGGAGCATTCTCCAGGACAAGATACCACTCGATCTGGACGGAATCTTAACCTGGGCGGGTGTAGGCAGAGGGCGGGCATGCCACTATGCGCGGGTCGCGGGCAGAATGGCCTGAAGAAACAATGCCGGGCAAACCGGCATGATCAATGAAGGTGACAATGATTCGAATCCTGCTCGCCGAAGACGAAGAAGCGATGCGCACCTATCTCGCCCGTGCGCTCGACAACGCCGGCTACGAAGTCGTCTCGGTCGATCGCGGGACGGAAGCCGTGCCGCTGCTGGAAAGCCAGCACTTCGATCTGCTGCTTTCGGACATCGTGATGCCGGAGATGGACGGCATCGAACTCGCGCAGCGCTGCGCCGAGATCAGCCCGGCCACCAAGGTCATGTTCATCACCGGATTTGCCGCCGTGACGCTGAAGGCCAACCGCGAGGCGCCGAGCGCGCGCGTCCTTTCGAAGCCCTTCCACTTGCGCGATCTCGTGCTCGAAGTGGAGCGCGTGTTCGCCGAGTCTCCGCTGACCGGCAATTTGCGCTGACTTTCCTGATCCTCCCCATTTTTGCGAAGCACAAATAAGGAGGTGGCAGCCCGCAAGGCTGACGGAGGGGTTCCTCGCGAACAAAAAAACCCCCCTTGCCAGCCCAGCCACCCGGCGCTAATGGGCTGCCTCTCCCGCCGCGCTGGTCGCTGCGGAAGGCTCGATGGTGCGGGCGTATAGCTCAGTGGTAGAGCACTATGTTGACATCGTAGGGGTCGCAAGTTCAATCCTTGCTACGCCCACCATCGCCAAGAAAAACCCCGCCTAGGCGGGGTTTTTTGTTGCCTGAAGCAGTTCGCCGCCAGACCGGTGATCGCACCGGTCCGGCAGCCCTCGGTCAGCTTACTTGCCCTGCCAGTTGGGCTTGC
>CANGJI010000058.1 GCA_947454135.1 Sphingomonadaceae bacterium | reverse complement strand
ATCGGCAGCGGTCCGGCGCTGCGCGAAGCGCTCGAGCGGATCATCACGCTGGTGTGGGAGCGGATCGAGCGGAGCGGGGCAAAGGGCCGGACGGTGACGCTCAAGCTCAAGGACACCGGGTTTCGCACCATCACGCGGGCGAAGTCGCTGTCTGGAACAGTCGTGGATGAGGCCCAGTTTGCCGAAGCAGCGCGCGGACTGCTTGATGCACTGCTCCCGCTGGAGCAGCCGGTGCGGCTGATGGGGCTGACGCTATCAGCGCTGGAAGCGGAGGGCAGCGCACCGGTGCCTCCCGCAGCGCGCGAGGCGGGGCAGGGCAGCCTACCGTTCTGAAGCCAGCCACCCGCGCCAGATCGCAAGGGCGACGTGGACCACCTCTCCGGTGGCCGGCGGCAGGTCATCGAGCGGGAAGAAGGCGGCTTCGGCGATCTCCCGCCCGTCGGGGTGCGGCACACCTTCGGCGCTGCCGGCGACGAGTTCGATGCGGTTGATCCAGCCGCCGGGCATCTTCCGCAGATCGGTACCGATCCACGCGCCCGCCTTCAGATGGCAGCCTGATTCCTCAAGCAGTTCGCGGGTTCCAGCGCTGACCGGATCCTCGCCGCGTGCAAGCCCGCCGCCCGGCAGCAGCCAGCGATCCCGTTTATGATAGCTGTGCCGCACCATCAGCAGGTGCCCCGCAGAATCGAAAGCGAGCACGCCGCAGCCGCACATTTCGCGGCGAAGCAGGCCCCAGACGGCCAAGCGGACCGGTTGGCCGATCCGCAGGAGCGCACGGTGCAGTGAAGGCGGCAGCTGCGAAAGCACAGGCAGATCCTTTGGTCAGCCGAGGATCGAGCTGAGGAACCATACTCTCTGCTGGGCCTGATCGGTCCAGTCGTCGGCCATGCCTTCGGTGGCGTTGTCCCCGGCTTCCGTCGCGGCCGCCTTGGCGGCGCGGATGCGCTGCACCAGCGCGGCGTTGTCATCGCGCAACGCGGCGATCATCGTTGCGGCATCGATGCCCTCGCGATCGTCGTCGGCGATAGTGCTGCGCGCAGCGATCGAACCGATCGAAGTCAGCGTGTTGCCACCGTTCTTGCGCACGCGTTCGGCGATCACATCGGTCAGCGCGAAAAGCTCGGCCGCCTGCGCATCGAACAGCAGATGCAGATCGTGAAACTGCGGGCCTTTGACGTGCCAGTGGTAGTTCTTGGTCTTGAGATAGAGCGCGAAGTAATCGGCAAGGAGACCGTTGAGCGTATCGATCAGGGCCTTGGAGGCGTTGTCACCGGGCATTGTTGCTGCCTTCCTTGAGATGTGTTGCTTGTGCCGATGTTCTACACCCGTTGCGCCGCGATGTTTCACGCAAGTTTCGGGTCTGAATGATCGCCGCAGTCGATCAATCCCCCGCTGGGCGCGGGGCCATGCGCAGCACCGCCGCGCCCGCCAGCGCGGAAACGAGCGAGCCGCCGAGGACGCCGAGCTTGGCATCCTCGATCAGCTGCGGGGCATGAGCGAAGGCAAGGGCGCCGATGAACAGGCTCATGGTAAAGCCGATACCGCACAGCAGAGCCATCCCCCAGAGGTGCAGGAGGCTGGCCCCGGCAGGCCGGGCGGCAAGGCCGAGCCGCTCGCAGCCCAGCACCGCGAGCATGATCCCGGCCTGCTTGCCAATGATCAGGCCCAGCGCGATCCCCAGCGGCAGGGGGGAAAGCGCATCGCCGGCACCCAGCGCGACACCTGCGTTGGCAAGCCCGAACAGTGGTACGATGACAAAACCGCTGACGCCCACGAGCGCGTGTTCGAGCCGCAGCAGGGGGCTGTCGCCATGCCGGTCGAGCGCCACCGGGATGGTGAAGGCGGCCAGCACGCCCGCTACCGTCGCGTGAATGCCCGAGTGCAGCACCGCGAACCAGAGCGCTGCCGCGAGAACCAGATAGGGCGGCAGCGCGCGCACGCCGAATCGGTTCAGGGCGATCATGGCTGCAAAGAAGGCGGTCCCCAGCCCCAGCCAGATCAGATCGAGCGAGGCCGTGTAGAAAAGCGCGATGACGGCAATCGCGCCAATATCATCGACGACCGCAACGGTGAGCAGGAACAAGCGCACCGAAGGAGGTACGCGGCTGCCCAGCAGGGCCAGTACGCCCAGCGCAAAGGCTATGTCGGTCGCGGCGGGAATCGCCCATCCGCCGTGCAGGGCCGGATGGTTCCGCGTCACAGCGATGTAGACAAGCGCCGGGACCGCCATGCCGGCCAGCGCAGCAATAACGGGAAGGCGGCGGCGCGCGTTGTCGGCAAGCGCGCCCATTACGAATTCGCGTTTTATTTCAAGTCCGACGACGAGGAAGAACACCGCCATCAGGCCATCGTTGATCCACTCGTGGAGGTTCCCGAGCTTTGCCACCGGGCTCCACGGCAGGGCGTGCAGGAACAGTTCGTGCCAGGCATGGGCGAGCGGTGAATTGGCCAGGGCAAGCGCTACCAGTGCAGCCGCCATCAGCACCAGACCGGGCGCCGCCTCGCTAGTCATGAGCATGCTGCGAAAGCCGCCAGAACCAAGGTTTCCCGCCATTCTCGAACAAATCCTTCAGGGTGCTGTCATTGCAACAATAAGTATTCAAGCGTAATTCAATCAGTCGGGAATAGTGCCTTTTCTGGCGCGGGGACAAGACGATGACGCCGTTTCACACGGCATTGGAGTGGCTCGGTCGTGCCGAGCATGAGCTTCTTCTCTTCGCTGCGATCTGGTTCGCGGTGGGTTCTCTCGATGAACTCGGAATTGACGTTCTCTGGTTCTGGCTACGGCTAACGGGCCGGGTCCGTACAGGCAAGGCACCGACCGATTGCGAAGCACCGCTGAAAGGGATTGCGGCAGTGCTGGTGCCAGCCTGGCAGGAAGCCGCGGTGGTCGGTGCCATGCTCCAGCATACGCTCAAGGTCTGGCCCCATGCGGAGCTGCGGATTTATGCCGGGTGCTATGGCAACGATCCGGGGACATTGGCCGCGATGGTGGCGGTGGCGCGCGATCCGCGGCTGCGCATTGTCGTGCATGATTGCGCCGGACCGACGACCAAGGCCGATTGTCTCAACCGGCTCTACGCTGCGCTGATCGAGGACGAGGCGCGTGGGGGTTTCCGCGCCCGCAGCGTGATCCTGCACGATGCCGAAGACATGGTTCACCCGGCTGCGCTGGCTCTGCTTGATCGCGGCCTCGACCATGCGGACTTCGTGCAATTGCCGGTGCGGCCCGAACCGCAGGCCAGTTCGCGCTGGATCGCTGGCCACTATTGCGACGAGTTTGCCGAATCCCACGGCAAGGCGATGGTCGTGCGTGACTGGCTGGGGGTCGGCCTGCCTGCCGCCGGGGTCGGCTGCGCTTTCAGCCGCGCTTCGATCGAAGCGATCGCGGTACGGCGCGGAACGGCGGAGCCCTTTGCTGCCGAATGCCTGACCGAAGACTATGAATGCGGCCTTCTCGTTGGGCAGATCGGCGGGGCGGCGAAGTTCGTGCGCATGCGCGACGCACAGGGCCAACTTGTCGCGACCCGGGAGTTCTTTCCTGCCGGCCTTGGCCTGTCGGTTCGGCAGAAGACGCGCTGGATGCACGGCATTGCCTTTCAGGGCTGGGACCGCCTCGGCTGGGACGCGCGGCCGCTCGAGCTGTGGATGCGGCTGCGCGACCGCCGCGCGCCGCTCAACGCCATCGTGCTGGCGGCTGCCTACATGCTGCTGCTCATTTCGCCGGTGCTGTTCATTGCCGGGCTGTTCGGCGCCTATCATCCGCGGACGATCGATCCGATGCTCAAGGACTTGCTGATCGCCAACTTTGCCGGGCTTGCCTGGCGCTGCCTGCTGCGCGCGGCGTTCACGGCGCATGAATATTCGCTGGGTGAGGGGATCATGTCGGTGCTGCGCATGCCGCTTGCCAACGTGATCGCGATCATGGCTGGCAGGCGGGCGATGGCGGCATACCTTGCATCGCTCTACAGCGGCCGGGTGAAGTGGGATCACACCCTTCATTTCAGCCATCCTGCGCTTGCCGCAGTCCGCTGAACAGGGGCCGAGGTGAACCCGCTCCCTTCGCGGCCGGAGCACGGCAGGATAGTTCCACGCGGCCAGCCGGTGATTGCCCTCGCCATGATCCTGGCGATGTATATTGCCATGCGCATCACGTTCATTGCGCTCGAAAGCGATCCGGAGCGGACTGATCTCCCTCGAGTGGCCCAGTTGCCTCGCGCGCGGACGAGCGCGGGTGCGGCGGCTTCTGAGCCGGTGATGCCGCCCGCGCCAGACAGTCGGAGCGCACGCCTTGCCGCCTCGCCGGAGCCCTATGTGCCGCGACGGGGCGACGGAGCTGGTATCCAGCGGCGCGTTTACGGGGAACCAACCTCAACTTTACACCAAGCCAGGGGAGGGGAGACAGGCACGCGCACGAATGGCTGGGCTGATGTGGTGCCATTGTTGCCGGACGAACTCGCTGCCGCCTATGAGTTGCCGGAAGGGAGCGGGGACCGGTTCAACAGTCCGCGCAGATCGTACTTCGCACCGCCTGCCCCGGCCGAGCCCGCTCCTGCAGACACCCCCGCTCGCGAGTCGGCGCAGCGGCGCCCGTCGCACTGGTCGGCCGATGGCTGGCTGCTCATACGCAGCGGCGATCAGCCCCCCGGACTTGCTGCCGGGAATGCCAGCTATGGCGGAAGTCAGGCAGGCAAGGTGGTGCGCTACGCGTTTGCGCGGGGAAGCGCGCTGCGGCCGCAAGCCTATGTGCGCGTTTCGGGTGCGCTCGGCGGCAGATCGCAGCAAAGCGAACTTGCGCTGGGCCTCATGGCGCGCCCGCTGCGGCGTGTTCCGATCGCCGTCCTCGGCGAATGGCGTCTGCTGAGGCAGCCCGGCCAGATGCGGACCCGTCCTGTCGCGATGGCCATCACCCAGTTGCCCCCGCTGCGCCTGCCGATGGATATCGAAGCGGATGTCTACGCCCAGGGCGGCTGGGCCGGCGGACGCGATCCGACGATGTTCTACGACGTTGCCGCGACCTTCCAGCACCGCTTGAAGCGTCCGCTGTACGGCACGCATCTCAGCGCGGGCGGCGGCGTGTGGAGCGGCGGCCAGCGCGGGGCACAGCGGCTTGATCTAGGGCCGCACATCGAACTGAGCGGCATGGTCGGCCCGCCATCGCGCCGGATCGGGGTGCGCGTCGGGGTGGACTGGCGCTTCCGCGTGGCTGGCAAAGCCCTGCCGGGATCGGGCCCTGCGCTTACGGTGGCAACAGGGTTCTGACGGGCGGGTTCTGACAGGCCGATTCTGATGGGCAAAAACCGGGCTTCAAGCGTTTCCAAGTGGCGGCGGAGAGGCTAGCCTTCCGGGCAGGATGGATGTCTACCTCCCCATCGCGAATCTTTCGGTCAATGGCCTTGTCATCGTCATGCTGGGGGCACTGACGGGACTGCTTTCGGGCATGTTCGGCGTGGGCGGCGGGTTCCTGACGACACCGCTCCTCATCTTCTACGGGGTGCCGCCAACCGTGGCGGCGGCTTCTGCCGCCAGTCAGGTGACGGGGGCGAGCGTTTCAGGCGCGTTTGCCCATGCCCGGCGCGGCGGGATCGACTACCAGATGGGCGCGGTACTGGTGGCGGGCGGTGTGATCGGCACGGGCCTTGGCGCGCTCCTGTTCCGCCTGCTTCAGGCGCTCGGACAGATCGATACCGTCATCAATATTCTCTACGTGCTGATGCTCGGCGGCATAGGCGGACTGATGGCGCATGAAAGCCTCGGCGCGCTCAGGGCCGAGCGCAGCGGCAAGCCTCAGCCGCCCCGCAAGCGGCGGCACCATCCGCTTGTCGCCAGCCTGCCGCTGCGCTGGCGCTTTTATCGCTCGGGCCTCTACATCTCGCCGCTGGCGCCGCTTCTGCTCGGCATCTTCACCGGCATTCTCACCATGCTGATGGGCATCGGCGGCGGGTTCATCCTCGTACCGGCGATGCTCTATATCCTTGGCATGGGGGCGACTGTGGTGGTCGGCACCTCGCTGTTCCAGATCCTGTTCGTCACCATGGCGACGACAATGATGCATGCGCTGACCACGCGCGCGGTCGATATCGTGCTGGCGGTCATGCTGCTGATCGGATCGGTGACGGGCGCGCAGGTTGGCGCGCAGTTCGCGCAGAAGGCAAAGCCGGAGCAGCTGCGCCTGATCCTTGCGGTGATCGTGCTCGGCGTCGCGGTGCGCATGGCGCTGGGCCTCGGCTACCGCCCGGACGAGATCTATACCGTGGTGGTGCAGTGATGCTGCGTCTCGTCACGCTGCTGGCGGCGCTGTTCCTGTGCGCCGGTGCGCGGGGGCCAATCCTCGTGCCCGAAATCTCGCAGCACGAAATCCAGGTGCGGCAGGGGTTTACCGGAGCCGACCTGCTGCTGTTCGGCGCGCTTCTCACGCCCGAAGGTGCGCGCGCGGCGGGTGACTACGATATCGTCGTGCTGCTGGAAGGCCCGGCGCGCTCCATCGTGGTGCGCGAGAAGCGCAAGGTGGCGGGCATCTGGGTCAATGCGGACAGCACCGAATTCCGCTCGGCGCCGAGCTTCTATGCCATGGCCTCCTCACGCCCGGTTGCCTCGCTGGTCGATGGCAAGACGGCGGCGATCTACGAGATGGGCCTCAAGTGGCTCCAGCTCTCGCCGGTCGGGGTCATCGATCCGCGCGAGCAAAAGCGGTTTTCCGATGGCCTTGTCGATCTCATGCGACGGCAGGGGCTCTATCAGGAGAACGAGGGCGCGGTTAAGATCAGCGGGCAAGTTCTGTACCAGGCCCGGATTTCACTGCCTTCCAGCGTCCAGACGGGCACTTACACCGCCGAAACATTCGCGGTGCGCGACGGGCGCGTGGTTGCTTCCGCCATCTCTCGCGTGACCGTTCGCAAGGAAGGTTTCGAGCGGCTTGTGGCCTATAATGCCCAGGCCAACGGGTTCTTCTACGGCCTGTTCGCGGTGATCGTATCGATCTCGATGGGCTGGATCGCGGGACGCCTCTTCGCGCTCGTCTAGCGCAGGCCTGTCGCTGGCAGTCGGAAGTCTTTCCACATCGAATATTTAGCCAGTTTTTAACTGTCGAAGGTTAGGTCTTGCCCACACGATGCCGGTCCAGGCGGAGAACAGGTGGCAATGAGCGAGATGAGCATCAACGGCCTGGAGAGCGCCGGCAGGGCAGCCCCCGACGATCTCGTGGCTAGCGGTGTGCGCGGCGCTCCCCGCCCGGTCGCGGACAATGCCCGCCGCCCCATCGGCTATGTGCTTGAGGTGTCAGGCTCGGGCAGTTCGATCGCGCTTGATCTTACCCGGCTTGAAGAATGCATGATGGACATCGATCCGTCGATCTCGCTGGCGGGGCAAGTCGGTAGCCAGCTCAAGGTTCGCGTCGGCACCGGCTGGCTGCTCGCCAGCGTACGCACCCAGCGGCAGGACATGACGGCCGGCCACGACGGCGTGATCATCGCGCAGTGCGACTTCCTCGGCGAGGGCGACGAGGAACGCCTGACCGGCAAGATATACGGCTTCCGCCGCGGCGTGACGCGCTATCCGGTGCCCGGATCGCCGATCTATCCCGCGACCAGCACCGACCTGCGCCAGATCTACGCCAGCGACGGGCGCACCAACGTCACCATCGGCACCGTGTTTCCGACGCGCGACATCCGCGCCGGGCTCTACGTCGATGCGCTGCTCGGCAAGCACTTCGCGCTGCTCGGTTCGACCGGCACCGGCAAATCGACCAGCGCCGCGCTCATCCTCCACCGCATCTGCGAGCTGGCGCCCGAGGGTCACATCGTGATGATCGACCCGCACGGCGAGTACATGCAGGCCTTCCGCAATCACGGCCAGCTGCTCGACGTCAGCAATCTCAACATGCCGTACTGGCTGATGAACTTCGAGGAACACTGCGAGGTGTTCCTCACTTCGACCGGCACCGACCGCCAGATCGATTCGGACATCCTCGGCAAGTGCCTGCTGCAGGCGCGGCATCGCAATCGGCTGGCCGAACAGATCGGCAAGATTACCGTCGATTCGCCCATCCCCTATCTGCTCTCCGACTTGCTCAACATCCTCAACAACGAGATGGGCAAGCTCGACAAGGGCCACACCTCGGTTCCGTACCAGCGGATCAAGACCAAGATCGAGGAATTGCGCGGCGATCCGCGTTACCAGTTCATGTTCTCCGGCATGCTGGTGGGCGATACGATGGCCGAATTCATCGGCCGCGTGTTCCGCCTGCCCTCGCACGGGAAGCCGATCTCGATCATCGACGTTTCGGGCGTGCCTTCGGAAATCACCTCGACCGTGGTCGCAGTGCTCTCGCGCCTCGTGTTCGACTACGCGATCTGGTCACGCGATGAGGAAACGCGCCCCATCCTGCTGGTCTGCGAGGAAGCGCACCGCTACGTGCCGGCGGAGAAGAACTCCAACGGATCGTCGGTTGGCCGCATCCTTTCGCGGATCGCCAAGGAAGGCCGCAAGTACGGCGTTTCGCTGGGCCTCATCACGCAGCGCCCGTCCGACCTTGCCGAAGGCGTGCTCAGCCAGTGCGGCACGATCATCGCAATGCGCCTCAACAACGAGCGCGATCAGGCCTTCGTGAAGGCGGCGATGCCGGAAGGCGCGCGCGGTTTCCTCGATTCGATCCCGGCGCTGCGCAACCGCGAATGCATCATCTGCGGCGAAGGCGTCTCGATCCCGATCCGCGTCGCCTTCGACGAGCTGGCGGGCGACCTGCGCCCGGCTTCGGCTGACCCCTCGTTCTCCGAACTGTGGGGCAGGACCGGCGGCGAGGAAATGGCGGTGGAACGCACCGTCCAGCGCTGGCGCGCACAGTCGCGCTAAGGCGGGGCCGCACGGGGAAGTTACCCCTCCGTCATCGGCTGCGCCGATGCCTCCTCCCCATTTGTGCTTCGCAAAAATGGGGAGGGCCTTGTTGCTACAGCGAAGGCGCCATGCGGCCTGAGCAATCGCCGTCGGCCTGCGCTTCCTCGCTGCATTCGTCCTGATCGACAACGCGCGCCTTCTGGCGCCAGCCGGGGCGGCGGTAGGCCCAGGTCGCCATGGCGAGCGCGGCGGCGGAGCCGACCGGGAAGGACAGCCACAGCGCGTCGACCCCGAGCGAGGGATAGGCGGCGGCATAGAAACCGAGGCGGACCGGGTACATCGCGATGCCGAGAACGACGATGGGGGTGATCACGACACCGCCCGCGCGCATCGTGCCGAACAACACAATGGTCATGCCGAAGAGGATGTAGCTCCAGCTGCCGAGGAACTGGATGTGGCGCGCGGCATCGACGGCGGGGCTGGTCGGGCCGAGGAAGAGGGTGAGCACCGGGCGATCGAACGCGAGCAGGAGCACGAGCAGCGTGCCGGTGATCGAGACATTGAGGATGAGCCCGGCGCGGGTGATCTTGCCGAGGCGGCTGACGAGACCGGCGCCGATGGTCTGCGCGGCCATCGCGCTGAGCGCGGCGGAAATCGCCATCGCGGGCATCTGGAGGTAGGTCCAGACCTGCAGCGAGGCGCCATAAGCGGCGCTGGTCATCGCGCCTTCCTGATTGACGAGGCCGATGATGATGAGGCCCGAGGCCGAAATCATCAGCATCTGCGCGCCCATCGGCAGACCCTTGGTGAGGATGTAGCGCAGTTCGGCAGGATCGGGGATGAGATAGGCCAGTTCCCGTCCGCGCAGGCGCAGCGGCAGGCCCTTGGCATAGACGTAGAGGATGAGGCCGGCCATCGAGACATAGGCGGCAATCGCGGTGGCGAGGGCAGAGCCGGCGATGCCGAGCGCGGGGACCGGGCCGAAGCCGCCGATAAGCAGCGGATTGAGCGCCACATCGAGAACGACCGAGACGACCATGAAGCGCAGCGAGGTCTGCGCGTCTCCTGCGCCGCGCAGGCCCATGCCCACGATCACGGTGATGGTGGAGGCTGGCATCGCGACGAAGATCAGCCGCAGATAGACGAGCGCAAAGCCGAAGATCTCGGGCGGGGTGCTCATGGCGCGCAGCAGATGCGGGGTGAGCAGCCAGCCGAGCGGCGCGAGGACGAGGCTGAGCCCGACACAGAGGCCGATGGCGGTGCCGAATGTGCGCCGCGCCGCATCTGTATTGCCCGCGCCGAAGGCCTGCCCGACCTTGACCGTGGCGGCCATGCCGAAACCGAACACGGCTGCGAATAGCAGGAACATCACGACATTCGCGTTCGCGGTTGCGGCCAGCGCGGAATCGCCGAGCATCTGGCCGACCCAGACCGAATTGACCGAGCCGTTGAGCGCCTGGAGGATGTTGGAAAGCAGCGTCGGCGCCGAGAACATCAGCAGGGTGGCAAGGATCGGGCCCTTCGTGAGATCGCGGTGACCGCTTCTCGGCCCGCGCATGTGGCTGGATTGGGGGGCGTTCATGGGATGAAGATCCAGCGGAGTGTCCGGAGCTGGCCGCGCGCCACTACCCCTCCACCACCCGCTGCGCGGGCGGTCCCCCTCCCCATTCGTGCTTCGCAAAAACGGGGAGGACAAGGGGTGTGCACGCGCATCAGTCCTTCTTGAGCGCGGCGAGGGCGGCGAAAGGCCCGGTGAGTCCGGCGTCGTTCAGGCCATGTTCGGCGCGGAAGGCATCGGCGTTGGGGCCTTCGGCGAAGGGATCGAGGGCAAGCGCCAGCGTCTGCGCGATGGCTTCGCCGAGATCGAAGGCGGTGCCTTCGTACTCGATCTCGTCGCAGGCATCGGCGGTGAGTTCGATTTCCTCGTCAGGCACCGCTGTGCCCATCGGCGGCACGAAGCGCAGGGCGATGGGTTCGTCGACGGAGACGGGGAAATCCTCGCCCGAGATGCGGCAGGGCTGGATGACGTCTGCAGTGAGGCGGCCATTGGCGGTGACGCGGCTGCCTTCTCGTTCGAGCGAGACGACGGCGCGCATCGCGGGAATTGAGGTGATGGCAAAGCGGCCGGCGAGGCGGCGGCGGGCCTCTTCATCGGGTTCGAGCACGAGCGGCTCCGCCGGAATCTGGCGGATATCCACCATGTAGACGTATTCGGCCTCCGGCGCGGTCATCGCCCGATCTCACCTGCAAGGACGCGGAAGCCGGGAACGAGCGCGAGGCCCGCCGCGAAGGCGCGGGCGCGCTGCGCGACCAGCAGCGGATCGGTGCCCGAGGTGAGCGTGACATTGCGGCGGACCGCCTCGGCCAGCTTGTCCTCACCCCCGGCAAGGCCTTCGCGGTAGGCGCCGAGGCGGCCACCGAGCGTACCCATGAGCTTGCCGATATGCTTGCCGACGACGACATCGCCGACGCCCTGTTCGCGCAGCTGGCCGTCCATGTCCTCCACGAAGAGTTCGGTGAGGCGGGCGGACGGCGTGATCAGCGCTTCCTCGCGCTCCATGCGCAGCATGACGAGGCTGAGGACGAGGGTGATCATGTCGAACCGCCCGGCCAGCGTATCGGCCACGCCGCAATCGCGGTACCATTCCTTCTCGCGCGCGATGGCGACGATGCGGTGCCACAGTTCGCGCACGGAATCGCGATCATCCTTGCGCCTACCCAGGACATTGGTGCCAAGCAGGCGGGCGAGGAATGACATGTGGATGGCGTCCTTCTTGGCTTGCGGCGCGGTTCAGCGCTGGGAAAGCGGCTGAGCGCCATTGCAGTAACGCGCCGTGCGCCGTAAGGCACGTCGCGATAGACGGCGATATAGGGTGCGCGGGCCAATTGGCAAACGCCCCGATGGGCACGGCGAATTCGGAGTGACAGATGCGTGAGTATGGCCGGATGAAGCGACTGCGGGCGGTATCGGCGCTGGCCTTGCTGGCGCTTGCAGCTGGCGGCTGCGCGAGCATCAGGGATCACCGCGGCTATCTGATCGACCCGGCGCTGACGGGTTCGGTGCAGCCTGGCATCGACAACCGCATGTCGGTCGAGCGCGCGCTTGGCCAGCCGACCTTCAAGAGCGAATTCGGCAAGCAGATCTGGTACTACGTCTCGATCGATACGCGCCAGCGCCCGTTCAAGCGCCCGCAGGCCAAGGCGCAGAACGTGCTGATGGTGAGCTTCGACGAGAAGGGCAATGTCGCCAACGTGGAGCGGCGCGGCATGGAAAAGGTCGTCGCGCTCAATCCCGATGGGCACAAGACGCCGACGCTGGGCCGCAACCGCAGCTTCTTCGAGGATCTGTTCGGCAACATCGGCTCGGTCGGCGCGGTACCGGGGCAGATGGGGCCGGGCGGCGGTCCGCAGGGTTCGGGTCCGAACGGGAGCTGACCGCTTCGGCTTGAATGGCAAAATGCGCCTCCCATATCGGGCGCATGACAGACTCTCATTTGGCCCACGGGCTCGTGCAGTGGCACGGCACCACGATCATCGGCGTCAAGAAGAACGGCCGCACCGTCATTGCCGGTGACGGGCAGGTTTCCATGGGCAACACCGTGATGAAACCCAATGCGCGCAAGGTGCGGCGCATCGGCGCTTTGGACGAGCACGGCCGGGGCAAGGTGATCGCCGGGTTCGCCGGGGCGACGGCGGATGCCTTCACCCTGTTCGAGCGGCTGGAGCGCAAGCTGGAGCAGCACGCTTCAAGAAGCGGGGGCGGGCAACTGATGCGCGCGGCGGTCGAGCTCGCCAAGGATTGGCGGACCGACAAGTATCTTCGCAACCTCGAAGCGCTGATGATCGTCGCGGATGCCGAGACGATGCTGATCCTCACCGGCAATGGCGATGTGCTCGAGCCCGAAGGCGGGATCGCGGCGATCGGTTCGGGGGGCAACTATGCTCTGGCCGCGGCGCGGGCGCTCGATCCCTATGAGGACGATGCCGAGAAGATCGCGCGGCGGGCCATGCAGGTGGCGGCGGAAGTCTGCGTGTTCACCAATGACCGCGTGACGCTGGAAGAGATCTGAACCCCTGCCGTTCGGTTTTGAGTGTCTCGACTTCGCTCGACACGAACGGCCCTTTGGAAATTGTGATGACCGAAACCCTGACTCCCAAAGCCATTGTTGCCGCGCTCGATGCGCATATCGTTGGCCAGCGCGATGCCAAGAAGGCTGTCGCGGTGGCGCTGCGCAATCGCTGGCGGCGGCAGAAGCTCTCGCCCGAACTGCGCGACGAGGTGACGCCCAAGAACATCCTGATGATCGGGCCGACGGGCTGCGGCAAGACCGAGATCAGCCGGCGGCTGGCGAAGCTGGCGGATGCGCCGTTCGTGAAGGTGGAGGCGACCAAGTTTACCGAGGTCGGCTATGTCGGCCGCGATGTGGAGCAGATCGCGCGCGATCTGGTCGAGGAAGCGGTGCGGCTGGAGAAGGACCGGCGGCGCGAGGCGGTGCGCGAGGCGGCGAGCAAGGCGGCGATGGACCGGCTGCTCAAGGCGCTCGTCGGGGACGGCGCGAGCGAGGCGACGCGCGAGAGCTTCCGCCAGCGGATCACCGAAGGCTCGATGAACGACGTCGAAGTCGAGGTCGAGGTCGAGGACACCCCGGCAAAGTCGATGGAGATCCCCGGCATGCAGGGCGGGATCGGGATGATCAACCTCTCCGAGATGATGGGCAAGGCCTTTGGCCAGAAGCCGCTCAAGCGCCGCAAGCTGCGGGTGGCGGATGCCTGGGACAAGCTGGTCGACGAAGAGGCCGAGAAGCGCATGGATCAGGACGACGTCGCGCGGGCGGCGCTGATCAATGCGGAAACCAACGGCATCGTCTTCATCGACGAGATCGACAAGATCGCGGTGAGCGATGTGCGCGGCGGTTCTGTCAGCCGCGAAGGTGTGCAGCGCGATCTGCTGCCGCTGATCGAGGGCACCACGGTGGCGACGAAGTACGGGCCGATGAAGACCGACCACGTGCTGTTCATCGCCTCGGGCGCGTTCCATGTGGCCAAGCCCAGCGACATGTTGCCCGAACTGCAGGGCCGTCTGCCGATCCGGGTGGAGCTGGCAGCGCTTTCGGAGGACGATTTCGTCCATATCCTGAGCTCGACGCGGGCGAACCTCGTCGAGCAGTACCGCGCGCTATTGGCGACGGAGCAGGTGACGGTGGACTTCACCGAGGACGCGATCCGCGCGGTGGCGAGGACTGCGGCGCAGGTAAACGAGACGGTCGAGAACATCGGCGCACGGCGGCTGCAGACGGTGATGGAAAAGCTGCTCGAGGAGGTAAGCTTCGAGGCCGAGGACCGGCGCGGGACGACGGTGACGGTGGACGCGGCCTATGTCAGCGAGCGGCTGGCGGGGCTGGCGGGCAATACCGACCTTTCGAAGTATATCCTCTAGGCCTCATCCTGCGCGAGCAGGCGGTTCAGCGCCGGGGCGAAGACTGCGGTGGCGATGCCCGCGCCGGTGCAGATCGCGGCATTGATGAGCCAGAAGGGGGCGGGGCCCATGCTGTCGTAAAGGCCGCCCATCCAGCCGCTGAGAATGCTGCCGGCGGCGGTCGCCAGCATGCAGATGCCGACGAGCGTGCCGCGCAAGGACTGCGGGGCGCGGGTGCCGTAGAGGCCGACGATGACGGGGGCGTAGTACATCGCGCCGAAGTTCGAGGTCACGTGGAACAGCAGCGGGAGCGCGATGGGGGCGCGGCCCTGCGCGTTGGCAAGGAGCGGTCCGGCGGCGAGGAGCGCGGTGCTGAGGCCGAAGATCACGCTGCCGATGGCGAGCTTGGCAAGCACATCGGGTTCGCGTCCGCGCTTGGCCTGCATGGCCCAGATCCACAGGACGAGCGGGATGAACAGGCCCGGCGCGAGGCCGTCGAGCGACTGGAACCAGGGGACGGGGACGGTGAAGCCACCCACGTCGAGGTCCACGGTATCGCGCAGCCAGATGTTGTAGACGTTCCAGATCTGCGCCTGCGCGGTCCAGTAGCAGACGACGAGCGGCCAGATTAGCAGCAGGCCGAGGACGCGGCGTCGTTCGCCGGGGGTGAGGGGCGGGCGCTGGCCGGTGGCGGCGGCGCCCACGTCTGCGGGTGAGGGGCCCTGCTGTTCGGCGGGAAGCCAGCGCTGTCCGCCAAGATAGAGCGCAAGGCCGATCAGCATGCCGAAGCCCGCGACCGCGAAACCGGCGTGCCAGCCCCAGATCGCCGCGACGCTGCCGCTGAGGATGGGTGCGGCGGCGGCGCCGAAATTGATGCCGAGGTAGTAGTACTGGAAGGCATTGACCTCGCGGGCATCGCCATCGGCATAGAGCGACTTCACCTGCGCCGAGAGATTGCCGCGCAAGAGGCCTGCCCCGCACATCAGGAGGACCAGGGCGATCAGGAAGGTGCGGTCGAAGGCGAGGGCGAAGTGACCCGCCGTCATCATCGCCGCGCCGCCGCCGACGGCCAGCTTGCGCCCCGAAACCCGGTCGCCGATCCAGCCGCCGAGGAGGGGAAGGCCGGTGACGCAGGCGTAGTAGTAGCCGAAGGTCTGGAGCGCGATGGCCTGTGGGCCAAGCGGGCCGGAGGCGGCTTCCAGAAAGGCGCGGTATGGGCCGAAGCCGATGATCGTGGCGACGCGGTGGGGCGCCATCAGCAGATCGCCGGTCATGTAGAGCACGAGCATCGCGACCATGCCGTGGAACGAGATACGGTCCCAGAATTCGGTCCCGGCGAGGATCCACAGGCCCTTGGGCTGGCCGAACAGATCGCCGCTTTCAGGTTTGCCGCTTGCCGTGCCCACGTCCATTGCTGCCCTCCGCGCGGTGGAAGGTGCCGCAAGTGGCGGGGAATGCAAGGTTTGCCGGTGCGCGGGCGCGTTTATTGCCCTATGGTGCGCGCATGTACACGACCCCCGAAGACCGCCCGATCTACCGCCTCCTTACGGGAAAGGACGACCGTGCCTTTTGTGAACGCGTCTCCGAGGCGCTGGCGCAAGGCTGGCGGCTCTATGGCTCGCCCGCGATGACGTGGGACGAGGAAGCGGGCTGCATGAAGGTCGCGCAGGCGGTGCTGTGGCACGAGGCCGATGTGGTGAAGTGAAGGCGGGCGGCCTGCTCTTGGCCGCCCTGCTTACTCGGCTGCTTCGCTGAGGTCGGCCTGTTCGGCGGCCTGCCGCGTCCACATCTCGGCATAGAGGCCGTCGCGCTTCAGCAGTTCGAGGTGCCCGCCGCTTTCGACGAGGCGGCCCTGATCGAGCACGAAGATGCGGTCCGAATCCGCGATGGTCGAGAGGCGGTGCGCGATCGAGATCGTCGTGCGCTGTTCGGCAAGGCCGCGCATCGTGCTGAGGATGTCCTGCTCGGTGCGGGTATCGAGCGCGCTGGTGGCTTCGTCGAAGAGGACGATGGGCGGGTTCTTGACCAGCGTGCGGGCGATGGCGACGCGCTGCTTTTCGCCGCCGGAAAGCTTGAGGCCGCGTTCGCCGACTTCGGTCTCGAACCCCTTGGGCAGGCGTTCGACCAGCGGCATCAGCGCGGCGGCGCGGGCGGCAGCTTCGATGTCGGCAGGGCCGGCGCCGTCACGCCCGTAGCCGATGTTGTAGCCGATGGTGTCGTTGAACAGGACCGAATCCTGCGGAACGATGCCGAGCACGGCGCGCAGCGATTTCTGCGTGACGAGGCGGATATCCTGCCCGTCGATCAGGATGCGCCCGGCCTGCGGATCGTAGAAGCGGAACAGCAGGCGCGCGATGGTCGACTTGCCCGCGCCGGAGGGGCCGACGATGGCGACCTTGCTGCCGGCGGGGATTTCGAGTGTCAGCCCGTGGAGGATCGTGCGATCGGGATCGTAGCCGAACTGCACATTATCAAACACGACGGCGGGCTGGCGGATGAGGAGCGCAGGCGCACCGGGTGCGTCGGCCACTTCCTGCGGCTCGTCCATCAGCTTGAACATCGCGGCCATGTCGATCAGGCCCTGGCGGATGGTGCGGTAGACCATGCCGAGCATGTCGAGCGGGCGGAACAGCTGGGTGAGGTAGGTGTTGACGAAGACGACGTCGCCCACCGTGAGGCGGCCCTGCGACCAGCCCCAGACGGTGTAGGCCATCGCGCCCGCCATCAGCAGATTGACGATGAGCGCCTGCGCGATGTTGAGCAGGCCGAGCGAGTTCTCGCTCTTGACCGCGGCATCGGCATAGGCGCGGGTGGCCTGCGCGTAGCGGGCTTCCTCGCGCGCTTCGGCGGCGAAGTACTTCACCGTCTCGTAATTCAGCAGCGAATCGACCGCGCGGGCCATGGCCTGCCCGTCGAGCCGGTTCATCTTTTCGCGCAGGGCATTGCGCCACTCGGTGATGGTCCGCGTGGTCCAGGCATAGAGCACGACAGCGAGCGCAGTGGCGGCAACGAGCGGCCAGCCGAAGCTGACGTAGAAGATGATCGCGACAGCGACGAGTTCGATCACCGTGGGGGCGATGTTGAACAGCAGGAAATAGAGCATCACGTCGATGCTCTTGGTGCCGCGCTCGATCACCTTGGTGACTTCGCCGGTGCGGCGGGCGAGGTGGAAGCGCAGCGACAGCTTGTGGAGGCGGCTGAACACATCCTCCGCGAGCGCGCGCGTGGCGTCCTGCCCGACGCGTTCGAACACGATGTTGCGCAGGTTGTCGAAGGCGACGCCGCTGAAGCGGCCGAGCGCATAGGCGAGCACGAACGCGAGCGCGACGGCATAGGCGCCGCTGACGGAGCCGGGAGCCGTGCCCGGCAGGCTCATCGCATCGATCGCCTTCTTGTAGGCGTAGGGGAGGGCAAGCGTGGTCGCTTTCGCCGCAAGGATCAGCAGCGTGGCGCCGATGATCCGCCGCCGCAGCGCCGGGTTATCGTGCGGCCAGAGGTAGGGCAGGAAGCGGCGAAGCGTGCCCCAGCCATCGTGGCGGGCATCGGCATTGTTGGTTGCGGTATCTGGCGGCATGAGCCTTCAGATAGGAGGTTTGACGGGTTTCGCCAGTGCTGATCGGAAATGGCGGCCAAGCCGCCTCAGAACCGGATCGGTATCTCCGCGCTGTCGGGCAGATCGAAGAGGATGCGTTTGGTCGAGAAGTCTATGGCGACACGGTGAAACAGCTTGAGCTGGTTCATGCCCATGAACATGGCGGGGCGCTTGACCATCTCGAGCTTTTCGAAGGCGGGGGTGTCGGCGAAGACGAGCATGGAGTTGCTCATCGTCATGGTGCCGAGCTTCAGGGTGCGGGCCATGGCGATATCGGCCACGATCGTTTGCCCGGTGACGGACTGGAGCTCGGTCGTTTCGCCCCGGTGGCGCTTGGCGAGGGCCTTCTGCAGCGCGCGGTTGCCGATCGAGGTGTCGGAACCGGTATCGATCACGATGTCGGTCCGCACGCCGTCGATCAGGGCGTTGGTCATGATGAGCTGGCCGGAGCGGCGGCGGGCCTGGACGACGATCTCGAACCCCCGGCTGCCGCCGAGCTGCATTGCATCGCCGATTGTCATGCGCTTCTTGTCGAAATCGAGGAGGACGCGCTGGTCCTGCAGGCTGTCGAGCCCGATGATCCCGTCTGCGCCGATATTGCTGCCATCGAGCAGCGGCGCGGTCAGGCCATAGAAGCTGCGGCGGCCAAGATTGATCTCGTCGATTTCGACGAGGTCGACGCTTTGCGTGCCCGCGATGCCGATGAGGAGGCCCGTGCCCGAGGTGGGAAGGCGCAGGCGCGCCGCGATATCGCGGGCGAGCACGGTACGCTCGGCGCCTGTATCGACGAGGAAATCGAAGGGGCCAGCTTTGCCGATGCGGACGGGCACGGTCATGCGGTCGTGCCGGTCGATATCGGCCTTGACGACATCCATTCCGCCGGGGCCGCCTTCGGCCGGAGGTAGCGGTGCGGGCGTGGCCAGCGCAAGCGTGCCGGCCGATGCGAGTGCGAGCAGACCCATGGCGTCCTTCTCCTGCGGGAGAGCATACGCCTTTGTGCTGACGCTGCCTATGGATTTCAGGGTCTTGCGGGTTGTGTCCGATTGCGCCGAAGCGCGGTCAGCAGTTCGCCAAGCATGCCGATGATCTCGGCATAGAGAGGGTGGCCGACAAGGCGCAGCGCGGCGAGCCAGAGCAGCGCGCCGGTCCCGGCGGTGACCACCATCTGCAACGCTCCCGCTGCGGCTGCCGGGGCCCACAGCTGATAGCTTAGCAGCACGGGCGCGATTGCGGCAGCGGTGACCATAAGGCTGCGCGCGTAGATCACGCCGAGTTCGCGCCAGCGGAAGCCGAGCATGTCTTTCATGAGGGGGGCGTAGATCGCCATGAAGATCACGCCGTGCCCAAAGCGCGAGATGGCGACCCAGATCAGGCCGAACGGAGCGGTGAGCGCGAGAAGCAGCACCGAGGCGGCCGTCTCGATCACGTTGCGGCGGATGAGGCTCTTCATGCGGTCCAGCAGCAGCGGCAGATCGCCGTTGAGCGGAAGCGCCACATAGCAGAGCTGCGAGAGCGCGACCCATCCGAGGAGCGGAGCGGCAGCGATCCAGCGCTCCCCGTAGAGAAGGTGGATGATCGGTTCGGCAAGGACGGCGATTCCCGCCATCGCTGGCCATGTGATCCCGGTATAGGCCGCCACCACGCGCAGATAAGGCGGGCCGAGCGGCTCGCCGTTGTCGCGCACGCGGCGGAAGGCAGGGTAGAACACGCCCGTGACCGCACCCGCGACCAGCAGGCGCAGCTGGAGGGCGAGGCCGGAGGCGCGGGCGAACAGGCCGACCGCGACGTTATCGAGCAGGCGGCCGATGACGAGTTCGGGCGCGCGGCCAGTGATCGAATTGCACACCGCCTGCGCGCTGTTGGTTCCGCCGAGCCTGAGCAGCGGCGCGGCGCCTCCGATGCGCAGCGGCCAGGGCAGCATGAGGCCCGCGCGCCACTGGCTGACCGCGAGGCGCGCCGCCTGCTGGGCAAAGGCGCCCCACGCCAGCGCCAACGCGCCATAGCCGAACACGGCAAGCGTGATGGCGACGGCGGCATTGGCAAGGGCTGAACCCACCTCGATCATCGTGTTCGACTTGTAGTCCATCCGCCGCTGGCAGGTGGCCTGCGGGACGATTGCGAGCGGCACGAGGAGGTAGGAGCAGGCGATGACCAGCGCGACGGGGCGCATCGCCGGATCGTGGTAGAAGTCGGCAATGGCACCCGAGGCAAGGATCGCGAGAAACGCGACGCCCCATGCGAAGGCGACCGAGACGGTGAAGGCGGTGTGCAGCTTGTCCACCGTGAGATCGCGCTCGCCATTGATGTAGCGGGTGACGCCGAAGTCCTGAAGGAATGCAACAAGCGTGACCGCGGCGAAGGCGATCGAGAACAGGCCGAGCTGTGCCGGCGTGATGAACCAGCGCGCCAGCACGATGCTGGTGGCGAACTGGATCGCAAAGGACGTGTACTGCGAGACCAGCGCCCAGGCGGCGGCGGTGCGCACCGACATGACCGGAGGCTGCTGCGCAAGCTCGGCAACGAGGCGCTCGGTGCGGCTCATGGTCATCCCTCGGTCTCGAGGAAGCTGGGGTAGAGCGCCGAGCCGGTGGCCCCGCGGCTATGCGCACGCCGGCGCCAGCGCAGCATCGGCCGGGCGAGCGCGGGGAAGAGTTGCCACAGCTTGAACGACAGCTCCCATGCGATCCCGCCGACCTGTCCGCGCGCGCGGCGCAGTGCGGCGAGCCCGCGGCGGGTATCGCCATCAACGATGCAGTCGATCGCATGCTCGAAATCGAGCGCGGCGCGGCTATCGGCCAGCAGGCGGTCGAGCAGCGGGATTTCCGGCGCAGCGGCGGGAAGGGCTGTGCGGGCCTTTTCGTAGGCGCGGATGTTGCCGAGCAGCATCCGTCCGGCATTGGCCGAAGCGCTGCCTGCGCGGACGCGATATTCGCCGAGGACTTCGTCGACATAGCGGGCGGTGCCGCCCAGCATCATCAGCCGCACCCAGAGATCGAAATCCTCCGACTGCGCCATGCGGGTATCAAAGCCGCCGATCGCGTCGAAATCCGCGCGGCGGAAGGTGGTCCCGATATAGACGTTGAACGAGCGGTCCAGCACCTCGGCGAGTGTCCCGTGCGTCGGCTGGCTGCGTTCGACACATGTGCGCAGCCGCGTGACGGCGCCGAAGATCACGGCATTGCAGGTGACGAGGCGGACTGTGGGATCGCTCTCGAGGATCGGAACAACCGTGGCGAGATACTCGGGGCGGAACAGGTCGTCACCATCGAGCAGGGCAACAAGCGGTGCGGATGAGGCCGCGATGGCCGTGTTGCGTGCTGTGGAAACGCCGCGGTTCGCGGTCGCCAGAAAGCGGATGCGCGGATCGACGAGAAACGGAGCCACGGCCCCGGCCACATCATCGGGCGCACCGTCGTCGATGACGATGCATTCCCATTCGGTGAATGACTGGCGCTGAAGCGAGGTGAGCGCCTCGCCCAGCAGATGCGCTACACCGTATGCAGGCACGATCACCGCCACGCGCGCACCCCCATGCGAGCGCACGGCAGCGGCGCTGGCGGTGCCTGCGCCGGGCGCAGGCGGGGGGGCAAGGGAAGAATCGCTGGTCATCTCCAGATCGGCCTAGCCCTCATGCGCTTAAGGCTTTGCTTATGAAGGCGAGTCGGAATGCGAATCTGCGGGTTTTCGGGCTTATTGCCGGAAACGCCTCGTGGCCGTCAGAATCGTGAGCCGCTGCGCAACATTCGCAAAGCCCCCTGTTTCCGGGCGGTTTGCGACATGTTTCAGAAAAAATGCAGAAAGCCGTTGACGGGTCAGAACCCCCTCCATATATGCCGCGTCACCGGCAGGGACGGGGCGCCAACGCTCCTCATTCAACCGGTCGCCATCATAGACGGAAGCCAAGTTTCCCGGTGTAGAGATCGGGGAACGGTGGTTGTCCGCCGAATTGTGTCTGGCGGTTCTTTGACATTGTTAGTTTAGATGAAGGGACATGTGGGCGACGGCGCCCGGTTCTGAGGGTCTTT
>CANGJI010000057.1 GCA_947454135.1 Sphingomonadaceae bacterium | reverse complement strand
TGTGTTGAAAAGCGGTATTTTCGTCCGGGCTGAGTAACCCGTTAAAGGCTCAAAACCCACAAGTGCCAACGACAACGAAGCACTCGCTCTCGCGGCGTAATCTGACGGCCTAACGGCCTGATCTTACAAAGCTAAAGCGCGGTTGAACCCACCGGGCAACAGAAGGGAATTCAGCGGCTCGGGGAGGGCCGGGCAACAGAACCTCCCCACCTTCATTCACTCCGGCGCTGGGAAAACCCACCCCCAGCCCCTCCCGCAAGCGGGAGGGGAGTAGCGCAGCGTTTGCGGAGAGCTCTGGTACGCCCTCCCGCTTGCGGGAGGGCCGCGAGACTTGGTGAGCCGAAGGCGAGCCTAGTCGCAGCGGGGTGGGCTTGCTTCGGCCTTCACTGGCACTGCCGCTTTCGCCTCGCGCTCGTATTTCATGGCATCCATGATCTTTGCGCCTGCCATGAACACGGCAACGCAACTGGCGAGGAACAGCAGCTTGCCGCTGAAGCCGGGATACTGCGCGAGGTAGATGTGCCCGCGCTCGGCCGAGCCCAGCGCCAGCGCGTAGATGATCGCGCTCGCTTCAAACCGGTTCTTGATCACGAACAGGCGGCTGATCTTGCGCAGCAGGGAAGGCTTCCTCTCCATCACCAGACCTCTTCCGCAACCTTCGTGCCAGATCAGTAATTACTGGCATCTCGCCCATGGTATAGCCTGTTCCTTGTAAAGCACGGCGACAGCGCATGGTAAAGCAGCGCTTAACGGCGCCCCAGCGCGGCGTACCGTTTCAGGCCAGTGCGGAAAGGCCGAGCGCTTCGAGCAGCGCCGCGCGCGCCGCGACCACGCTTGAAGCCAGCGATTCGCGGCCCAGATCAGCGGGGTCGATCTGCTCCGGCCAAGCTTTGGCAATCACTGTTTCCAGCACATCTGCGCGCGCTTCATCGAGGAGAAAGCGCGGATCGACGGTGGCAGGATCGGCGACAACGCGCAGGCGCAGGCAGGCGGGGCCGCCGCCATTGGCCATCGACTGGCGAACATCGACAGGCAGCACGCGGCGAATCGGGCCGTTGGATGCCAGCATGCCGTCGAGCCAGGCGCGCACGCGCGGGTGCTCCCACGCCTCGAGGGGAATGACGAGCCCCATCTCGCCGCCGGGAAGGGTCAGAAGCTGTGCGTTGAACAGGTAGCTTGCAATGGCATCGGCGAGGCTGACGGCGCTGGCCGGAACCACGACGATTTCCGCTTCGGGCAGCGCCGCGCGGATGGCGGCGTAAGTGCCCTCGGGATCGGCGAAGGCCTGCTCGTGGGTGAACAGCACGCGCTCGTTGGCGACGGCCACGACGTCGTTGTGGAACGCACCCGCCGCGATAGCTTCGCCGGACTGCTCGACGAACAGGCAGCGCGCGGGATCGAGACCATGGAGGCGGGCGACGGCACGGCTCGCCTGTTCGTGCTGACGCGCGGGGAAAGCGCCGCCGGGGCGGCCGTAGACGAAGATCTCAAGACCGGGCGCGGCGTGGGTGGTGCCCATGCGCATGTGGTTGGCTGCGCCTTCATCGCCGAAGCAGGCGGGGACGGCATCGTGGACCACGAAGTGCCGGGCATCGGCGAAGGCCACGCGCAGCTGGCGCACCGTGTCGGGCCATTCCTGCGAGCGATGCGGCATGGTGACGAGGTTGGCCGCAGTCAGGTGGCAGCGCCCGTCCGCCGTATCGGGTGCGGGGGAGACCGTGGCGGCATTGGCCGTCCACATCGAGCTGGCGGACCACGCGGCGGCGCGCAGGCGGCGTTCGGCCTCGTCTGCCGGATCGCCCAGCCCCAGCGCGCCGAGGAAGCCGTGGTTGGGGCGCGGAAGCGGGCAGAGCAGCCCCTGCGCGAGGCCAAGGCCAAGGTTGTGGCGCATCTTGCCGAGCCCCTGCAGCGCGGCCGCGCGCGGATAGGAGGCATCGCCGCCATGCTTCGCCGAAGCGAGATTGCCGAGGCTGAGGCCGGCATAGTTGTGGCTGGGTCCGACGATGCCGTCGAAGTTGATCTCGACAAGGTTGCTCATATGTCCGTCCTTCAGCGCGCCACGTGCCACACGATATCGCCCGGGCCGACGCCAAGCGCCTGCGCGGCATCGGGATCGAGCGCGACGCCGTCACCGTCGGCGGTGATGCGGGCAAAGCAGCAGCGGAAATCGGCGAGGCGGCCAGTGGCGACGAGAGCGCGGGTGGCGGTCTCGTCCGGGGCGCACACTTGCGTCACCGGCACCATCTTCGCCGAGGCGATCGAATGCACCTTGTCGGTTCGCGCGGTCATCGTCGGGCCGCCATCGAAGATGTCGAAATAGCCTTCGGCGGCAAAGCCTTCGGTCTCCAGCATGCGCATGGCGGCGCGGCCGCTGGGGTGCGGCAGACCGATCGCCGAGCGGGCGGTTTCGGGCAGCATGGCAACGTAGACCGGATGCTTGGGCATCAGATCGGCAATGAACTGGTTGCCGTTGATCGCGTTGAAATAGTCGGCTTCCTGAAAGTTCATGCCGAAGAAACGGCCCGCGACGCCGTCCCAGAAGGGGGAGCCGCCGCGCTCGTCGATCACGCCGCGCAGTTCGGCGAGGATGCGATCGGCAAAGCGCTTGCGGTGCATCGCGATGAACAGATAGCGGCTGCGCGCGAGCAGCATGCCGAGACCGCCAGCGCGTTCGCCGGGGTGCAGGAACAGGCCCCCGACTTCGCTCGACCCTTCGAGGTCTGTCACGAGGTTGAGCATCTCGGCCCGGAAGGTGCGCCCCAGTTCCTTGGAATGCTGGGTGAGCGTGGCCATGCGGTAGGAATAGAACGGCCAGGTCTGCCCGACGCGGGTGAAGATCTGGCAGGTGCCGCGGACTTCGCGGGTGGCCATGTCCTCAAGGATCAGGACAAAGAGTTCGTCGCGCCCGGCTTCCCTCGACGCTTCCGGATCGCCTTCCTCCGTGTTGGCGAAGGCGGCTGCGGCGCGCTCCAGCTTTGCGATCAGCGCGCGGCGATCGGGCGGGAGGTTGGTGAAGCCGCCGCCGGTCAGCTTGGCCATCTCGTACAGATGTTCGAGATCCGCGGCGCGGGCCGCGCGGATGACATGGGTCACGTTGGTTATTCCCCTCCGGAAAGGCGGTGCAGCACGAGCGCCGAAAGCGCCGCGCGCTCAGACAGCGACGCCGCGATCATGTATTCCTGCGGCGAGTGGATCGCTCCGCCGCGCACGCCCATGGTGTCGACGACGGGCACACCGAGTGCGGCGATGTTGTTGCCATCGCAGACCCCGCCCGAGCTTTGCCAGCGGATGGACTGGCCGAGCGCGGCGCCGCAGCTGCGCACCAGTTCGAACAGCTTTTCCGCTTCGGGGGTCAGCGGCTTGGGCGGACGGCTGATCCCGCCGTGCAGGTGAATGCCCACTTCGTGCGCCAGCTCGACCTCGCGCAGCAAGGGGCCGATGGCGGCGGCGAAACGCGCGGCATCTTCCCCGCTCCGCGGGCGGATATTGAAGCGCAGCACCGCGTGATCGGGGACGACATTGTTGGCAGAGCCGCCGTCGATGCGGGCCGGGTTTATGGCCAGGCCGTCTCCGGAGAGCGCCTTGAGGCCGAGCGCGAGATCAGCGGCGGCGACGAGGGCATTGCGGCCATCCTGCGGGTTGCGACCCGCGTGGGCGGAGCGGCCGGTGACGATCGCGCTGTAGTTGCCGCTGCCGCCGCGTGCGCCGGCGAGCGTGCCATCGGGGAGGGCGGAGGGTTCGTAGGTGAGCGCAGCCGCCTTGCCCCGCGCCAGCTGCGCGATGAGCGGCGCTGAGGCGAGGCTGCCGGTTTCCTCGTCCGAATTGATCAGCACATCATAGCCGACGTAGGGCGAGACGAGGCTGCTCTGTTCGAACGCCTTGAGCGCGGCAAGGATCACCGCGATGCCGCCCTTCATGTCGGCGGTGCCGGGCCCGCCGAGCGTTTCGGCATCGAGCCAGGTGAGCGTCTGGAACGGGTGATCCGCCGGGTAGACGGTGTCCATGTGGCCGGTGAGGAGATAGCGGCGCGGCGCATGGGGGCGGACCCTGAGCACCAGGTGCGCGCCGTGCTCGATCTCGACCGCGCGGCCATCGGCAGCGACAGCCTCGACCGGTGCGGGCGGTTCGAGGCGGAGTTCGCCCGGCAGTACCGAGAACGCATCGGCGAGCAGTGCGGCCTGTTTTGCGAGGCCGGCGAGGTTGCGGGTGCCGGTGTTGATGGCGCACCACTGCTCGACCTGTGCGAGCATCATAGCGGCATCGATCCCTTCGACGAGGGCGGCCTCAGTGGCGGCAAGTGTTCCCATGTCCTGCCGTTCTAGCCTGCCCGCGCGCCGGGGTGAACCCCTAGCGGAGGAAGGTTGTTTCATCCGCAACCGGACCGCCCGCCTCAACCCCTCGTCATTCCCGTGAAGGCGGGAATGACGAGGGGTGCGATAGGCGCTTGTCAGGGCAGGCGTTCGGGATGACACTCCTGCCATGGTCTCGATCTCCTTGCGCAGGCCCGTGCTCGGCCTGCTCTGCGCCCTTGGTATCACCGCGTCGTCGCTGCAGGCGGGCTTGCCGGAGTTCCCTTCGGCGACGCATCCGGTGGCGGGGGATGAGTGGCGCTTCGTCGGCGGGGATGAGGCGGGGACGTGGTTTTCCGCGCTCACTGACATCAATGACAGCAATGCGGGGCAGCTCGGCTTTGCCTGGGCCTATGACATGGGCACCGAGCGGGGTCAGGAGGCGACGCCGCTGGTGATTGACGGTGTGATGTATACCTCCGGCGTTTGGGGCATCGTCTATGCGCTGAATGCAGCGACGGGCGAGGTGCTGTGGACGTTCCATCCCGGCATCGATCCCGCATCGGCGCGCAATGCCTGCTGCGATACGGTGAACCGCGGGGTCGCGGTGCGCGACGGGGTGGTGTTCGTCGCCAGCGAGGACGGGCGGCTCCACGCGCTCGATGCGAAGACGGGCGCGGAGAAGTGGACGGCCGATACGATCATTGGCCGGGGCAAGTCGTCCTACACTTATGCCTCGACCGGCGCGGTGCTGCTCACGAGCGATTCCGTGGTGATCGGCAATTCGGGCGCCGATCTCGGGGATGGCTCGACGCGCGGCTATATTTCGGCGTGGGACATCAGGACCGGCGCGTTCAAGTGGCGCTTCTTCACCGTGCCGCCCGCGCCCGGTCAGCCGTTCGAGCATCCCGAACTCGAAATGGCGGCGAAATCGTGGGCGCCGGATCACGATGGCCGCTACCAGAACGGCGGCACGGTGTGGGATGGGCTTTCCTATGATGCCGAGACCGATCAGATCGTGTTCGGCACCGCCAATGCCTCACCCTATTCGCGCGTGAAGAGCGGTGCGGAGCGGCATGACGACTTGTTCAATGCCTCGATCGTCGCGGTGAACGCGAAGACGGGGCGGATGAACTGGTACTATCAGGAAACCCCCGGCGATGCCTGGGACTATGACGCGGTGCAGAAGTTCGTCTTCGCCAACCTGCCGGTGGGTGGCGATAGCAAGGGTGGCGAGCCGCGCCGGGTGGTGATGCAGGCCTCCAAGAACGGGTTCTTCTACACGCTCGACCTCAAGACCGGTAAGCTGCTGGCGGCCGATCCGTTTGCCTATGTGAACTGGGCCAAGGGCGTGGACCTTGCCACCGGGCGGCCGCAATTGACCGAGGTTTCGGACTATTCCGCCAAGCCGAAGAACGTCTACCCGTCATGGGCCGGGGCGCATACGTGGAACCCGATGTCGTTCAGCCCGAAGACCGGGCTCGTCTATATCCCGACCGTCGATCAGCCCAATGTCATGGTCAATCTGGCGACCAACAAGGGCAAGCTTTCGCATCTCGAAGGCTTCTTCAATGCCAACGGGATCATTCCCGACGATACCTATGATGAGGCGACGCTGAGCCGGTTGTTCGGGCCGCTGCCGACCAAGACGGAGCTGCAGAAGGAGCGCGGCAAGACTTCGCTGGTGCGCGAGGTGCTGAAAGCGTGGGATCCTGTGGCGAAGAAGGTGGTGTGGGAGCAGGTCACTTCGGACGGCAACCGCGGCTATGACGGCGGCGTGCTCTCGACCGCGGGCAATATCGTGGTGCAGGGGCGCGGCGACGGGACCTTGCGGGTCTACAATGCGGCAACCGGTGCGCAGCTGGCTTCGATCCAGACCGGATCGCATATCATGGCCGCGCCGATGACGTACCGGATCGGCGGGGTGCAGTATATCGCGGTGCAGGCCGGCTATGGCGGGGTGGGTATCAGCTATCCGATCACCCCGGCGGACATCGCTTATCGCAACCGGAACACCAACCGCATCCTTGTGTTCAAACTGGGCGGCGGGCCGGTGCCGCAGCCGGAGCCGCGCCCTGATCCGTTCACCTATCCCGCGCCGCCGCCGCTCAGGTCAACGGCCGCCAAGATCGCGCACGGCGAGGCGAAGTTCACCGAGTACTGTTCGCGCTGCCACATGTTCGGCCCCGGGATCACGCCCGACCTTTCGCGGCTCCCGCGCGAAATCCATGCGATGTTCAATGACATCGTGCTGGGCGGTGCGCTGGCGGGGAACGGCATGGCGCCGCTGGGCGACATGGTGAGCAAGTACGATGTCGAGGCGATCCATGCCTATCTGATCGATACGCAGCGTAAGGGGTATCTGGCGCAGCGGAAGAAGAAGTAGAGCCCCCTCCGACCCGCCTGCGGCGGGCCACCTCCCCATTTGCACTTCGTGAAAATGGGGAGGAGCTATTTCGTCAGCGCGCGGGCGATGGCCACGAAATCGGCGACGGCGAGCGTTTCGGCGCGGCGCTGCGCGTCTATCCCCAGCGATTCGAGCGCATCGAGCGCGCCGGGGAGGCCCTTGAGGCTCTGGCGGAGCATCTTGCGGCGCTGGCCGAAGGCGGCTTCGGTGACGCGCTCGAGCATTCGCGCGGAGACGCCTTCGGGCATCGCGGCGGGTTCGACATGGATGATCGCGGACATCACCTTGGGCGGCGGGGTGAACGCACTGCGGTGAACGCGCATGGCGATGCGCGGGGTCGCGCGCCATTGGGCGAGGACGGCAAGGCGGCCATAGGCGTCGGTGCCGGGGGCGGCGATGATGCGCTCGGCCACTTCCTGCTGGAACATCAGGGTGAGCGAACGCCACTGCGGCGGCCAATCCTGCCCTGAGAGCCAGCCGGTGAACAGCGCAGTGCCGACGTTGTAGGGCAGATTGGCGACGACGTGCCAAGGGGCGTCGAAGAGTTCGCCGGGGGCGATCTTCACCGCGTCGCCCTCGATCACCTTGAGCTGGCCGGGGAAGGCCTCGGCAAGTTCAGCCAGCGCGGGGAGGCAGCGGCGGTCCATCTCGATGGCGGTGACGTTTGCGCCCCGGCGCAGCAGAGCGCGGGTCAGGCCGCCCGGGCCGGGGCCTACTTCGAGGACGTTCTGCCCCTTGAGGTCGCCGGGCACGGCAGCGATGCGCGACAGCAGCTGCTCGTCGAACAGGAAGTTCTGGCCGAGCGCCTTGGTGGCGATGAGGCCATGGCGCTGGACGACTTCGCGCAGCGGAGGGAGCTCGGTCATCTTGCGGTGGCTCTGCGTGCAGCGCATTCGCCCGCCATGCGGATGGCGGCGATCGTGGCGCCGGGGCGGGCGACATTCGTGCCGGCAATGCCGAATGCGGTGCCGTGATCGGGCGAAGTCCGGATGATCGGCAGGCCGAGCGTGACGTTCACGCCCTCATCGAAATCGAGCACCTTGATCGGGATGAGCGCCTGATCGTGGTACATGCAGATGGCGGCGTCATAAGCGGCGCGGGCCTCGGCGTGAAACATGGTGTCGGCCGGAAGCGGCCCGCGCGCATCGATGCCGGCGGCTTGCAGCGCGGCAATCGCAGGGGCGATCACGTCACGGTCTTCGCTGCCCATGCGGCCATCCTCCCCAGCATGGGGATTGAGCGCGGCAATGGCGAGGCAGGGCGCAGCGACGCCGAAGTCGCGGGTAAGCGCGGCGGCAGCGATGGCGGAGCGGCTGCGGATCAGTTCTGCGGTGAGCAGGCCAGGCACATCGCGCAAGGCAACGTGGACGGTGATCGGCACCACGCGCAGGTGCGGGCCCGCCAGCATCATCACGGCGTTTTCCGGGGTGATACCGCAGGCCTCAGCCACGAATTCGGTTTGGCCCGGCTGGTTGAAGCCGATGCGGGCAAGGCGGCTCTTGGCGATGGGGCCGGTGACGAGCGCGGCGGCGGCGCCCTGCTTGACGAGGCTGGTGGCGACTTCAAGCGCGCGCAGCGCCAGCGCAGCACCGGCATCGTCGGGCTGGCCGGGAGTGTAGGGCGCTGCTCCGACATCGAGCACGGGGAGCGCGTGGGGGAAAACGGCTGCCGCTTCGTCGGGCGCGGCGATGGCGACGACCGGAATGGTGAGGCCGCGCGACTGTGCAGCAGCAGCGATGAGATCCCGGTTGCCGACGGCGAAGAAGGGGGGGAGCCCTTCGGCATCGCTCAGCGCCCACGCGGCGGCGATCAGCTCGGGGCCGACACCGGCAGGATCGCCGAGGCTGATCGCGAGCGGGAGAAGCGGGTTGTGGACGGTCATGGCGCGGCTCTAGCAGAGCCGCGCACCGAGCGAGAGGAGATAATGCCTCAGTTGTACTCGATCACTGCGTCGCGGCGGAGGTCGCGCAGGTAGGTCTGGGCGCGCTTGTTCACGCGGTCGTCTTCCATCTGCGACTGAAGCTGCTCGAAGTTGGGTCCGCTCTCGACCTTCGGATCGTCGCGGCCGCAGAGCATGAGTACGCGCACGCCGTCCTCGATCGAGCCGAAGGGCGGGGTGGTCTCACCGACCGAGAGCTTGAGGATCGTGTCCTGCAGCGCGGTGGGCAGATCGCGCACGCGGATCTGGTCGTTGGCGACGACGGTGGCGCCGAGCGAAACGGCAGCCGCATCGGCGCCGCCGCAGCCCTTGATCTCCTTGACCACCTTGGCAAATTCGGAGGCCTTGGCTGCGGCGTCCTTTTCGGCGGTGCCCTTGGGGAAGGCGATCGAAATCTGCTTGAGGCTGAGGATCGCGTCGCGCGGATCAGCGGTAAGCACCTGGCGCTTGTCGATCAGGTAGAGCAGCGAATAGCCTGAGGCGAGCTCGATCGGGCCGACGAGCTGGCCGGGCGACATCTGCGCAGCAGGCGTCGCCAGTTCGGCCGGGAGCTGGGCGAGACGGATCCAGCCAAGATCGCCACCGACCGAGGCGCTCGAAGACTGCGAATACTGGCGCGCATAGGCGACGAAGCTGCCACCGCCCTTGAGCTGCTCGAGAATCTTCTGCGCGTTGGCGAGGACCTGCGGCTTGGTTTCAGCGGTGGCGGAGAGGTAGATTTCGCCGATGCGGTATTCCTCGGTGCCCTTTGCGGCCTTGAGGCGGTCCATCATTTCGCGGACTTCGCCGTCCGACACGTTGATGAACGGCTGGACGTTGCGGCGCAGAAGGCGCTGCCAGGCGAGTTCACCCTTGATCTGGCGCTTGAGCGAGGCCGAGGACGAGCCGATCGAGGTGAGGTACTTTTCGAGCGCTGCCGGGTTCTGGCCAAAGTTCTGCTGCGCGACGCGGTTGAAGGTCTGAGCGACTTCCTCCTCGTCGACATCGGAGTTTGCGGCTTTGGCTTCCTGGATCTGCAGCGTCTCGTCGATCAGGTTGCGCAGCACCTGAAGGCGCAGGCGGTCCATTTCTTCGGGCGCGACCTTGCCGCCGTTGGCGCTGACGATGAGCGCGAGGCGCTGGTCGACGTCGGTGCCCGTGATGATCTCGCCGTTCACGATTGCGGTGGCGCGGCGAACATGCGGATCGGCCTTGCCGAAGATGGTCGGGTTTGCCGGCAGATTGAGCGCAGCGCCGGCAGAACCATCGTCGGCAGGTTCTGCCGGTGTCTGTGCGCTAGCGATGGGGGCAATGGCGACGGCAAGGGCGCCAAGAACGAGCGCGGCGCGGGCCGGAACGGAAAGCATGCGAAAACCGGTCTTCATGGCAACTCGAAATTCCTGTCTGTCGGCCCCGTCCGGCATTGCTGCCGTCCGTTCCCCGCCCAACGTTCATCAGGCCGTCCTTACCTCGCATGGTTCGGCTGAACCCAAGGTGAGTGGCGCGGCGATAGACGGATTGCAATGGTGATGGAAGCGAAACAACGGAAAAGTAGGTGCCCAGCGGCCCTAGCGCACGCCAAGGCCCTTGAACGCGATATTGAACTGGATGGTGTTACCGCGCGTCGCGTCGCCGGTGGTGATATAGTCGCGCCGCCAGGTGAGGGCGATGTCGAGGCAATCGTCGGCATAGGCGAAGCCGAGCCGGTGGCGCAGCATCTGGAAGCCGTTCTTCGTCTTGGTCGGATCGTCGAGCTGGCTGGTGAGGTTGGCGACGCCCGAGCCGAACACCGACCACCGCCGCGCAAACGCGATGCGGCCGGAGAAGCGCACTTCCTCGCGGTCGCGCAAGTCCTCGAACGTGGCGGGAATGTCGCGGTTGAGCCTCAGGTAGCCGATTTCGGCATAGGTGCGGTGGTTGCCGATCGTCGCGTCAAACTCGTTGCGCCTGAGCTTGAGGCTGTCCTTGTCGAGCCGGAAGCGGTGGGTGAACTGGACGATGTCGCGGAAGCGCAGGTCCGTGCGTCCGACGATGTCCGATACCCGCGAGGACAGGCCGGTGCCGTCGGGCAGCAGGGTCTTCTGGGTGGAGAGGCGGTAGCTCTGGCCGATCGTGGTGGCGACGCGCCAGCCGGGGCGGGTCAGCTGCCAATCCGCACCATAAGTGATGCGAACGCCGTCCTCGATGCGGTCGTAGCCGGGGAAGCGGTTGAGCGCGAAGAGGTTGGAATCCTCAAGCTCGACCGAGCGCGAATCCTCGTTGGGAATGGCGAGGTTGCGGATATGCGGGCTGGCGACGAGCTGGACGCGCGGCGTGAACACCTGCGTGCCGCCGAAAGCCGCGCCGATCAGCGGCCACTTGATATCAACCGCCGCCGTGGCGATGCCGCGGCCCTGCCAGCCGGGCAGGCCGCGGTAGAACGCGTTGGTGGTCAGCTGGTTCTGCGCCGAATGATAGACATCGCCGCGGGCGAGGGCGGTGAAGGTGATCTCCTGCCCCATGCTGGTGATGGTGCGAAGATCCCACTGCGCCTTGGCGAAGGCGCGCTGGGTATCCTGCCCCCCGGTCCGCGTCAGCGCGAGGCTGTTGACCTGAAGTTCGAGCATGCCCCCGATGGCGGGCGGGACGAGGCGGCGACGGTATTCGACCGCGGGCAGCGCGATGGGCACGAGCCCCTGTCGGTCGCCGCTGCGCAAGGTCTGTACCGCCCAGCCGGCAAGGCTGAAGTAGCTGTTCTGGTCGATACGCTCGAGATTGATCGTCGAGCGCAGACGGTCGTCGCGGCTGATGTCGTACCGGCGCAGGAAGGTGCGGTCGCTGGCGTAGCGGCCATAGCCCGTCAGGCTCCAGTTCTCGCCGAACTGGAAATGGCCGTTGGTCTCGAAGTAGCCGCGGAACACCTGCTGCTCCGCATTGGCGTCCGTGACGTTGCCGCCCCCGACATTGATGCGCGCGCTGCGGGTGAGGTAACTGGCTACCTGGAAGGCGCCCTTGTCGGTCAACTGGCGATAACGGCCCGAGATCATCGGCAGGGCGCCGGTGAACAGGTAGCCGGTCAGCGCGAGGTCCTTGTTGTTGGCGAGGCGCCAGTAATAGGTGTCGCTGATTTCCGCGCCATTGGCTGCGCTGAATCGGAAATCGGGGATCAGCAGGCCGCTCTCGGCTCGGAAGTCCGAGGTATGGGCAAGGCCGGGCAGCGGCAGGATCGGCAGCCCGAACACGCGCAGCAGCGCGCCCTTGTAGTGAACGCGCTGGTCCTTGGCGTCGTAAGTGACGGCGACTGCGGTGACTTCCCAGCTGGGCCGCTTGGCACAGCCGTCCTCGCCTTCGACCGCGCAGCCCGAGAAAGCCGCATCGCGCAGAACCATGTCGCCATTGGCGGCGCGCGTTCCGCTGCGGGCGGCAAGACGGCCGCCCTGACGCAGGACGAGCAGCATGTCCTCGATTGCGCCGGCCTTGAGTTCGTCTGTCAGCTCGACCTTGTCGGTGTAGAGGACGTTGCCGCCTTCATCGACGAAGCGGATATTGCCGCTCGCCTCTATCTGGCCTGTCTTGCGGTTCCACGTCACGACATCGGCGCGCACGGTCTGCTCGGCCCGGCGCAGGACGACATTGCCGGTGGCGGTCACCGTTTCGGCATCACTTGCGTAGGTGACGCGGTCAGCTTCGAAGCGGACGGCGCTCGCAGTACCTGCCTCTTGGGGTGGGGCTGTGGGTGACGGCGCCGGTTCGGTCTGCGCCGAGGCCTGCGTCGCACCGAGCGCAAGCGCGCCAAACGCCGCGATTGCCGGGCGGGTCGAAGCGACGCGGACAGGTCGCAAGCATCGGAACAAGGCTTGCGGCAGGGGCCGCGTGGGGGCTCGCATGGCCTTGCCTATCGCACCGGTGCCGCTTAACTGCAAACCCACATTTCACCACAAGCCGAGCAGAGCCTCGGGGTGTGCCCTTTTTCCGGCAGGAGCCTTGAATGATCATCGAATTCGCCGCCGCAGATGCCGCTCGTGCGGGTGTTGTTGCACGTTTCGTGGTGCAGGATGGCCTGCCCGCCGATGCCGATGTGCTGGTGAAGGGGGCTGCGGCTGCGGCGCGGTTCACCGGCAAGGCGGGGCAGCTGTTCGAGGCGATGGTCCCGGCGGGGTCGGGCGTGCAGCGGCTGGCCTTTGCCGGAATCGGCGATGCGGGCGCAGCCGGGCGGACCGCGACGCTCGAGCGCGCTGGCGGCGCTCTCACGGCGAAGTACCTCACCTCGGGCGAGACCGAACTGGCGATCGACTTTGCCGGGAGCGGCCTGAGCGCCGAGGAAGCTACCGCCGTGCTGCTCGCCGCCCGGCTCCGCGCATGGCGGCATGACGTCTATCGCACCAAGCTGAGCGACGAGCAGAAGCCCTCGCTCGCGAAGATCGTGGCGCTTGGCGCACCCGAAGGCACGGCAGACCTGTGGGAAACCGAAGCGGCAATTGCCGAGGGTGTCGAGTTTACCCGCGAACTCGTGACCGAGCCTGCCAACGTGATCTACCCGGCCAGCTTCGTCGAGCGTTGCAAGGCGCGGCTCGAAGGCACGGGTGTCGAGATCGTGGTGCTCGGCCTTGCCGAGATGACCGCGCTCGGGATGGGCGCGCTGCTCGGCGTGGCGCAGGGTTCGGTGCGCGAGCCCAAGATCATCGCGATGCGCTGGAAGGGCAAGGCCGGCACGAAGCCGACCGCGTTCGTCGGCAAGGGCGTGACGTTCGACACCGGCGGCATTTCGATCAAGCCGGCGGCCGGCATGGAAGACATGAAGTGGGACATGGGCGGCGCGGCGGCTGTCGCGGGCACGATGCTCGCCCTCGCCAGGCGCAAGGCGCAGGCCGACGTGATCGGCGTGTGCGGCCTTGTCGAGAACATGCCCGATGGCAACGCGCAGCGCCCGGGCGATGTTGTCACCACGATGTCGGGCCAGACGGTCGAGGTGATCAACACCGACGCCGAGGGCCGCCTCGTACTTTGCGACGCGGTTACCTGGGTGCAGAAGGAATATGCGCCCGCGACGATCATCGACCTTGCCACGCTGACCGGCGCGATCATCATTTCGCTCGGCCACGAACATGCGGGCATGTTCAGCAACGACGATCTGCTTGCCAGCCAGCTCGATGCGGCGGGCAAGGCAAGCGGCGACAAGCTGTGGCGCTTCCCGATCGGCCCGGCCTACGACAAGCTGATCGACAGCCCGATTGCGGACATGAAGAACGTGGGCCCGCGCTATGGCGGCTCGATCACTGCGGCGCAGTTCATCCAGCGCTTCGTCGACAAGGGCGTGGCCTGGGCGCACCTCGATATTGCGGGGACGGTGTGGGTCGACAAGCCCGGCGCAACGCACGAGAAGGGCGCGACCGGCTTCGGCGTGCGACTGCTCGACCGCTACGTGCGCGACGTGCTGGAAGCCTGATACGGTGCCTAAAATGCGCCGCAAGGCGGACTTGCCGACGAAAGTCTGCGCGTCTTGCGGCCTCCCCTTCACTTGGCGCAAGAAGTGGGAACGTGATTGGGACAATGTGAAGTATTGTTCCGACCGCTGCCGCAGCGGCAAGGGGAAAACAGCGTGACCACCAGACTATCACGGCGCGGCGTCCTGGCGGGAGCAGGCGGCATGGCGGCGCTGGCGGCCTTGCCTTCCCCGTCGCAGGCATTGCCGCCGATCTTCGGCCGGTTTGCCGATGCAGCTGTGCCGATCACCCGGGCCGAGCGCATGGCGCGCATCGCCAAGCTGCAGGGGCTGCTGCAAGAGCAGGGGCTTGCCGCGCTGCTGGTCGAGAGCGGCACCAGCCTGACCTACTTCACCGGCGTGCGCTGGTCCCGTTCCGAGCGGATCACGGCCGCGGTGATCCCGGCTGATGGCCAGCCGATCATGGTTACGCCGTTCTTCGAAGCGCCCTCGGTGCGCGAGACGCTGGCGATCCCGGCGGATGTGCGGACATGGCATGAGGATGCCAATCCCTTCGCGCTCATCGCCGATGCGCTGAAAGGCCGCAAGGGCCGCCTGGCGGTGGAGCAGACCACGCGCGCCTTCATCACCGAAGGCTTGATGCGGGCCGGGCAGATTCAGGTCGTCTCCGGTGCGGCGCTGGTCGATGCTTGCCGGCAGATCAAGTCGCCTGCCGAACAGGCTCTGATGCAGCATGCCAACACGATCACGCTCGCGGCCATGCGCGAGGCGCGGGCGGCTGTGCGGCCGGGCATGACTGCGAACGATATTGCTGTCCTGATCGAGAAGGCCACGGTGCGGATGGGCGCGGAGAGCGACTTCGCGCTGGTGCTACTGAACGAGGCGAGCGCCTATCCGCATGGCTCGCGCAGCCCGCAGAGCGTGCACGAAGGCTCGGTGGTGCTGATGGACTGCGGGTGCATCGTCGAAGGCTATCAGTCCGACATTTCGCGCACCTTCGTTTATGGCGAACCGACGCCACGCCAGCGCAAGGTGTGGGACACGATCCGGCGCGGGCAGGATATGGTGCTGGGCGCTGCGAAGATCGGTACGCCGGTCAGCGCGCTCGATGCGGCGGTGCGCAAGTTCTACGAGCGCGAGGGCTGGGGACCGGGCTTCGCGTTGCCTGGCCTGCCGCACCGTGCCGGGCACGGCATCGGGATGGACGGGCACGAGAGCCCCTATCTCGTCGGCAGCGACCAGACGCCGCTGGCTCCCGGCATGTGCTTTTCCAACGAGCCGGGGCTCTACATTCCGGGCGAGTTCGGCATGCGTCTTGAGGACTGCTGGGTGATGACCGAGACGGGCCCCAAGAGCTTCACGCCGCTCGCCCGCTCGCTTGACAATCCGATCTGAGCGCGGCGGTGCGGGTCGATTTCTACCAGCTTTCGCGCGATCCGGCAGAGCTTGTGCTGCCGGCACTCGCGCAAGGTACGCTCAAGGCGGGCGAGCGTTTGCTGGTGGTTTCGGAGGACGCGGGGCAACTGGAGCGGATCAGCGAGGCGCTGTGGACGAAGGTGCTCGAGAGCTTCCTGGCGCATGGAATGGCGGGTGGTGAGCACGATGCGCGCCAGCCGATCCTGCTCAGCCATGAGCCCGTGCCCGGGAACGGCGCGCGCTATCTGGCGCTGGCGGACGGGGTGTGGCGAGAGTTCGAGGGGGTGGAGCGCGTGTTCCTGCTCTTCCCGCCCGAGCGGATCGACGATGCGCGCGGGACATGGCGCATGCTGGGCAAGCGCGAGGGGGCCGAGCGCAAGTACTGGCGGCAGGAAGGCGGCAAATGGCTGGAGGGGCCGTAAGCGCCCGTAGCCTTGCCCCACAACCTTGCAGCGCAGCAATTTCCCCGCTAGGGGCGCGCCAGCCCAATTCCCCCATAAAAACGCAAGGAACATCCCATGGCGGTTACCCGCACCTTTTCGATCATCAAGCCCGATGCCACGCGCCGCAACCTGACCGGCGCCGTCACCAAGATGCTCGAGGAAGCCGGCCTGCGCGTCGTCGCCTCGAAGCGCATCCACATGAGCCGTGAACAGGCCGAGGGCTTCTATGCGGTTCACCGCGAACGTCCGTTCTTCAACGATCTGGTCGAGTTCATGATCTCGGGCCCGGTCGTTGTGCAGGTGCTGGAAGGCGAGAACGCCATGCAGCGCAACCGCGACATCATGGGCGCGACGAACCCCGCCAACGCCGAGCCGGGCACGATCCGCAAGGAACTGGCCGAATCGATCGAAGCCAACACCGTCCACGGTTCGGACTCGGACGAGAATGCCGCGATCGAGATCGCCTATTTCTTCAAGCCGGAAGAAATCGTCGGCTGATCTGCCGCGCGCAGGTTGCTATAGCAGGGGCCGCCGGAGCGATCCGGCGGCCCTTTGCGTTTGGGGAATGCAGGCAATGCTGGGAATGGGGGACGGGTCCTGCCCGTTCGAATTCAATTTCGATCCCGCCACGTTCAAGGTGGGCGACATGGTCAGCTACCGCGTGACCGGGAGTCTCGAGGGCATGCCGTTCGTCGGCACGCTGCTGGAAGTGCATGAGGACCACGTGGTGATCTCGCCCGGCGAGAGCGAGCCCGATGCCCGCTATCGCGGCACGCGCGAGGACCGGCCGGTGGTGGATATCAGCGAGATCTAGGCGACAGCCTCGCGCTCTGCGTACCAGCGGCTGAGCATCCACGCCATCGAGGCAATCGCCGCGAGGCCGAGCAGGATCGGCATGCGGAAGCTGGCGCCGCTCGCGAGCATGGCCGCGGCAAGGAGGCATGCGGACGAGCAGCCGAGGTCCCACCCGCCTTCGGTCGCCATCGAGAAGCGCAGTACGCAGGGGCTTTGCCGCGCCATGGCATAGAGCGGGGCGAGCATGGCAGTGGCTGTCATCGGCACAACCAGCGCGCCGAGCGCCGTGGCGACGACTGCCAGCACGGGGTGCGAGAACGCCGCACCCTTCAGCACCAGCGCCAGCGCCGCCGCGCCATAGGCAACCGCCAGCGAGTGGCGCGGGCGCCCTGTATCGATCAGGCGGCCCACGACGAGGCTGCCAATGGCCGCGACCACACCAGCCGCCGCAATGGCGCCGCCAAAGGCATCGAAATGCTCGCCAAGCGAGGCGAACAGCGCGAGGTTCCAGATCATCACGCTGCAGCCGGAGTGGAAGCCTTCACCCAGATAGAGCCACCGGGCATGGGCCTTGACCGCACTGTCGAGGGCAGCGCCGGGGTCTACCGGGGGATTGGGGGCGCCGATGAGCGGGAGTGCCGTCGCCAGTTGCAGCGCCGCGATCGTCAGGAAGGCGGGGACCGGCCCCGCCACGGCGAGCAGTACGCCGCCGGTGACCGGCGCGACGATGCCCACCACCGCGCTGGTCGCCTGCTGGATGCTGACCTGCCGCCCGCCTTTGCCGGTTTCGGTGAGCGCGGGCATGAAGGCATGCCACGAAGTCCAGTACAGCACGCCGCCGATGCCGCTGACGCCGAGGAACAGTGCCAGCAGCGGGCCGACACCGGTAACGAAAGGCAGCAGCGCAAAGCTCACCGCGCGGATCGCGACGCCGGTCAGCAGTGTGCCGAGCAGACCCCAGCGGAGCGCCAGCGGCAGCACCAGCGGCCGCAGGACGAACCGCGAAAGCACGATGAGGGCAAAGCTGGCGAGGGCAGCCGGGTAGGAGAACCCCCGGCTGACCAGAAATCCGGCGATGAAGATGCCGCCGCTGGCTTCAACAAACGATTGCAGTCCCGAGTGGACGTAGACGCGCTGCAATGGGGTCAGTGCGCTTGCGGACATGGGGAGCCTCTAGAATTCCATCATCGCCGCGAGCTTGCGCGGCGCCACGGCCAGCCATGAGCGGCGCAGCCATTCGGCGATGTCGTCCCAGTCCACATCGCCAAGGTCAAGACGAATACCTATCCACCCATCGCCGAAATAGGCCGGGCGGTAGAAGCGGTCGGGATCGCTTTCGATCAGCTGTTCCTGCTCGTCCGCTCCGCTGATCTTGACGAGAAGCGCGCATTTGCCGTCGCCATGATGATCGGCGCTGACCCAGGCGAACTTCTTGCCCTTCACAATGCCGAAGCAGGCCATGCCGTGGCTGACGCTTTCCTCGGCCTCGGGCAGTTGCATCGCCCGTTCGCGGACTTGCGCCGTGAGCCAGTCTGGATCGGTATCGCGCGTCACCAGTTCGGCAAGGCAGCGCGAATAGAGCTGGTGCTCGGCAAACAGGACGCGGGCCGCCAGGCTGTCAGGCGTATCGCCGGGCAGGATCGCGACGGGGATCTGGCCGAGGATTGGCCCTTCATCGAGATCGGCGGTGACGAGGTGGACGGTGCAGCCGGCGTGCGTATCCCCGGCGGCGATGGCGCGCTCGTGGGTGTGGAGGCCAGTGTACTTCGGCAGGAGCGAGGGGTGGATATTGACCATCCGCCCCTCCCAGCGCGCGACGAATTCGGGGCTGAGAATGCGCATGTAGCCGGCCAGCGCGATCCACTGCGCGCCGTGGCGGCGGACTTCGGCTTCCATCGCCGTGTCATGCTCGGCGCGGGGCACCCCCTTGTGGGGGAGCACGAAGGTGGGAATCCCTTCGGCTTCGGCGAGCTTGAGGCCGCCGGCGTCAGGATTGTTCGAGAGCACGAGGACGATCTCGAACGGGCAAGCCGGCAGGCGACTGGCATAGAGCAGCGCGGCCATGTTGGTGCCGCTGCCGGAGATGAAGACGGCGACACGCGCGCGGGTGGTCATCAGGTCCTCTCCATTTTCACGAAGTGCAAATGGGGAGGTGGCAGCCCGCAGGGCTGACGGAGGGGCTCTTCTGCGCCGCCGTTACCCCTCCGACCCGCCGGCGGCGGGCCACCTCCCCATTTGTGCCTGCGGCAAAAATGGGGAGGAAGTTCTCAGCCGACATGAACCGCTTCCCACGGCGCCCGCGCCGACCAAGCCTCGGCGCTGCCGAACACCGTGCAGCCCTTTTCGCCTGCGATGATCTCGCCCACGGTGAACGCGGTTTCGCCCGCGGCAGTGAGATCGGCGATCAGGCTGGCTGCTGCATCGGCGGCTACCGCGAGGATCATGCCGACGCCGCAGTTGAAGGTGCGCGCCATTTCGCCCGGCTCGATCGCGCCCTGTGCCTGCAGGAAGGCCATCAGGCGCGGCTGTTCCCATGCGTCTGCGTTGATGCGGGCGTGGAGGCCCTTGGGCAGGACACGCGGCACGTTTTCGAGGAGGCCGCCGCCGGTGATGTGGGCAAGCGCGTGGATGCGGCCGGCGCGGATGAAGGGCAGCAGGCTCTTCACGTAGATGCGGGTGGGCTCGATCAGGTAGTCGATCAGCAGCCGCTCGTTGTCGAACAGGGCGGGGCGTTCGAGCTTCCAGCCCTTGTCCGCGGCGAGGCGGCGGACCAGCGAATAGCCATTGGAATGGACGCCCGAGGAGGCGAGGCCGATCAGCACGTCGCCTTCCGCGACGCGGTCGCCGGTGAGCTGCTCGCCGCGCTCGACCGCGCCGACGCAGAAGCCGGCAAGGTCATAGTCGCCCGGGCCGTACATGCCGGGCATCTCGGCCGTCTCGCCGCCGATGAGGGCGCAGCCCGCCATGCGGCAGCCCTCGGCAATGCCTGCGACGACTCGTTCGGCAACACCGGTATCGAGCTTGCCGGTTGCGAAATAATCGAGGAAAAACAGAGGTTCCGCGCCCTGAACGATGAGGTCGTTGACGCACATCGCGACGAGATCGATGCCGATGGCGTCATGCCGGTCATGGTCGATGGCGAGCTTGACCTTGGTGCCAACGCCATCGTTGCCCGCAACGAGGAGCGGGTCCTTGTAGCCCGCCGCGCGAGGATCGAAGAATGCGCCGAAACCGCCGAGTTCGGCGTCCGCGCCGGGGCGGGCGGTGGCGCGCGCGAGGGGGCCGATTGCCTTCACCAGCGCATTGCCGGCGGCGATGTCCACCCCCGCCTTGGCGTAGGAGTAGGACTGCTGCGTTTCATCGTTGGAAGCCATGGGCGACGCGCCTAGCGCTTTCCTGCTTGGATTTCCACTTGCCTTTGGGCAAAAGCGCAGCCAGCCGATTGGCACGCGCATGCCCCGCGTCCCCGAATGGAGTTCCCTTGGCCGCCCTGCGCCCATCATTGCCCAAGCTGATCTCGCCGCTCGACCTTTCGCGCAAGGCGCGCCTTGCGTTGTTTGCGGCGCTGGGCCTTGCGCTCGCGGGCGGGGGCGCGGCGATCTATGCGCAGATCGAGGGCGACCGCGGGATTGCGCCGATTGCCAGCAATGGCGATTTCGAAGTCAGCGGGATCGAGGTCAACACCACCGGCAAGACAGCCGAGGAAGCCCGCGCCAACGGCTGGAAGGAAGCGCAGCGGCTGGCGTGGGAGAAACTGTGGAAGTCCAACGGGCTGGGCGGCGGCGCTGCCCCTGCGCTCGATGCGGCGACAATCGACGGCATGGTCTCGGCCGTGGTCGTCGGTCAGGAACAGATCGGCCCGCACCGCTACATCGCCACCCTTGGCGTGATCTTCGATCGGACGCGGACCAGCGGCTACCTCGGCATGCAGGGCCCGGTCGCGCATTCAGCGCCGATGCTGGTGATCCCCGTGCTGATCGAAGGCGGGGTCACTTCCGTGTTCGAGACGCGCACGCCCTGGCAGAAGGCCTGGGCCGAGTTTCGCACCGGCTCCAGCGTGATCGACTATGTGCGGCCCAATGGCGCGGGCGCGGATTCGCTGCTGCTGACAGCAGGGCAGATCAGCCGCCGCAGCCGCAACTGGTGGCGGCTCGTGCTCGATTCGTTTGGCGCTGCAGACGTGATCATGCCGATCGCGCGGCTTGAGCGGAGTTGGCCGGGCGGCCCGGTCCACGGCGTGTTCACTGCGCGGCGCGGGCCGGACAACAAGTTCATCGGCAGCTTCGAACTGACCGCGCCGAGCGAGGACAAGCTGCCCGCAATGCTGGCCGAGGCGATCACCCGCCTCGACGGGCTCTATGCCGGGGCCCTTGCGGCAGGTCAGCTTTCACCCGATTCCTCGCTGTCGATGCGGCCCGATCTCGATCCCGCGCTGGTCAATGGCATCGTGGCCAAACTGGGGCCGCTGCCTGCGGCGACGGCAGCTGCGGGGCCTGATGTGGCAGCGACAGCAGCCGCCGCGCCGACGACGGTGGTCACCATCCAGTTCACCACCCCCGATGCGGCGGCAGTCGATGCGGGTATCGGTGCGGTGCGCCGGGTCGAAGGCGTGAAGGAGGCGGCGACGACCAGCCTTGCCATCGGCGGCACCTCGGTCATGCGGGTGACCTTCAGCGGCGATATCGATGCGCTCGCCGCCGCCCTGCGCGCGCAGGGCTGGCGCGTGACCCAAGGGGCCGGTGCGCTCAGCATCCGCAAGTAAGTGATGAGCCAGATTGCCCTGCCTCTCGTAACGGCGACCAGTGCCGATGCGGTGCTGACGGGGCCGAGCCTCGAGCCTGTGCTGGCGCTGCTGGCAGGTGCTTCGGAGTGGCCGTTCCGCGCCGCCGTGCTGGCGGGGCCACCGCGCTCGGGCAAGAGCCTGCTGGCGCGGTGGTTCGTGGCGAGCGGGCTCGGAGATGTGCTCGACGATGCCGACAGCTTGCCCGAGGACGCGGTGTTCCACCGCTGGAACCGCGCGCAGGCCGAGGGTCGGCCGCTGCTGATCGTCTCGAACAAGGCACCCGGCGCCTGGGCCGTGGCACTGCCCGATCTGGCCTCGCGGCTTGGCGCGGCGCTCATGATCGAGGTCGCCGCGCCTGATGACGATTTGTTGCAAGCGCTGGTCGAAGCCCATGCGGTGCGGCGGGGTCTTGCGCTGGGGGAGGCCGTGCTGGCCTATATCCTGCCCCGTCTGGAGCGCAGCCACGCGGCGGCCGAAGCGCTTGTAGAAACAATTGATCGCCTCTCCCTTGAGCGAAAATCAGCCGTCACCATATCCCTCGCGCGGGATGCACTCGCCGAAAGGGTACATGGGGTGCCCGAGGCCGAGCGGCAGCCGCGCTTGCTTTAGGGGCCCAAACGGGGGTATCTGCGCGCATGTTCGACAAGCTCTTGGCCTATCTGGACTCGATCCGCGCGCGTGATCCTGCGCCGCGTTCGCGCTGGGAAATCCTGCTTTATCCGGGACTTCATGCCGT
>CANGJI010000056.1 GCA_947454135.1 Sphingomonadaceae bacterium | reverse complement strand
GTTCGCTCGCGCTCTGGCTTGCGGCCAGACACCCGGACCGGTTCGACCGGCTCGTGCTCATGGGCCCCGGCGGCTGGCCTGTCCGTGTCAACGAGAACCTCGAACTGCTGTGGGATTTCAAGCCCACCCCTGAGCACATGAAGCAGGCGATGAGCGTGATGGCGTGGAACCAGGCGCTGATTACCGATGAACTCGTGGCGATGCGCCTCAAGGCCTGTTCGCGGCCCGGCGCGCTCGATCATTTCCACAAGCTGTTTCCCGCGCCGCGCCAGCGCTGGCTCGATGCCCAGTGCCTGCCGATCAACGTGCTGCAGACGATCCAGCACGAGACCCTCCTCGTCCACGGCCGCGACGACCGCGTGGTCGATCCGCTCGTTTCGTGGAACCTGCACCAGCACCTGCCCAATTCGCAGCTCCACACGATCGCGAAGTGCGGCCACTGGACGATGATCGAGCATGGGCCCCTGTTCCGCCGGCTCGTCGCGGATCACTGCAGCGAGTGATCGCATGCCGCCCTGCGCGGGGTGCTTCGGACCAGCCGAGCAACCGCGCCAAGGGACGGCCCCAAAATTCACATTATGAGACGTCCGCCTTTGCGGGGCTATCAGCGCGCTCTATGGACGGGCATCCCAAGCCTGAGAAAGCAAGGCCATGAACGCAAATCTCGTCGCCATCTTTCTGTCGCGCCACGCCGGACATGAAGCCAAACCGGCGCTGATCTGGAATGGCGAGACGGTCTGCACTTTTGGCGAACTTCCCGCACGCATCGGGCAGTACCGCGCCGCACTGATCGCACTGGGCGTGAAGCGCGGCGACCGTGTCATGGTCAAGGCCGAGAACTCGCCGCATTTCGCGCTGACCTACCTCGCCGTCCTCGCCGTCGGTGCAACCTTCGTGCCGCTGAACCCGGCCTATACGCCGAGCGAAGTGGCGCTGCTGGTCGAAGACGCCGACCCGGTGCTGCTGGTCCACAGCTCGGCCACCGCAGTCCCGCCCGCGCAAGACGGCATTGCCCGCGCCACGCTCGAAGCGGATGGCTCAGGCTCGCTCTCGCAGCTCGCCGCGCAGCTGGCCCCGGATCTGGCCGTCGAGGCAATGGCAGAAACCGATCTCGCCGCGATCCTCTTCACGTCGGGCACCACGGGCCGGCCCAAGGGCGCAATGCTGATGCACCGCAATCTCTCGTCGAACGTGGCGGCGCTCCATGAGGCATGGCGCTTCTCGGACGCGGACTCGATCCTCCACACGCTGCCGCTGTTTCATGCCCACGGCCTGTTCGTGGCGCTCCATCTCGGGCTCTACAGCGCAGCCACGGTACACCTGCTTGGCCGCTTCGATGCGGCCAAGGTCGTCGCGCTGCTCCCGACGGTCAGCGTGTTCATGGGCGTTCCGACGTTCTACACCCGCCTGCTCGACCGCGCGGACTTCACGCGCGAGATCACGGCAAACATCCGTCTGTTCGTCTGCGGTTCGGCCCCGCTGCTGCCATCGGTGTTCACCGCGTTCGAGGAGCGCACCGGGCAGCGCATCCTCGAGCGCTACGGCATGACCGAGGCGGTGATGATCACCTCCAACCGCTATGAGCAGGATGGCCGCATCGCCGGAACAGTGGGCTATCCGCTCCCGGGCGTCGAACTGCGCGTGGTCGGCGGTGAAGGTCGGCAGGAGCTGCCTCCCGGCGAAGTCGGTGAAGTCGAGATTCGCGGTCCGAACTTGTGCGCCGGTTACTGGCGCCGCCCCGAAGCGACAGCGGAAGCGATCGGTCCGGACGGCTTCTTCGTGACCGGCGACACCGGTTTTCGCGATGCCAGCGGACGGCTGACGATTGCGGGCCGCTCAAAAGACCTGATCATCTCGGGCGGGTTCAACATCTATCCGGCCGAGCTTGAAATGGTCCTCGCCGACGTGGAAGGCGTGACGGACGTTGCCATCATCGGCGTACCGCACCCCGATTTCGGCGAGGCGGTGGTCGCTCTGGTGACGGCAGCGCAGCCGGATATGGACCCGGCGGTGATCGAGGCGGTTGCCGCCGAGAAACTCGCGCGGTTCAAGCAGCCCAAGGCAATCCGCATCGTGCCGGAATTCCCGCGCAACGCGATGGGCAAAGTGCTGAAGGCTGACCTGCGCAAGGCCTACGCGAACCTGTTCACCGCCTAGAACGGTACGCGAGGCCTCGCGCCCTTCCAGCGCGGTCAGCTCAGGCGACGGTCCTGTGCGGTTCAAGCCCCTTGATCGCGCAGCCCAGCGCCGTGCCCTCCTCGTCGGCCAGGGCGGCTTGGCGCAAGGCCGCGATCTGGCTTGCGGCATCGGCTCGGCCAATCAGCTTCTCGCGCGCGGCCTCGATCACCGTCTCGAAGCTGTGCAGGCTGCGTTCGAACGTATCCGAATAGCCCTTGATCAGCGATTGGCAGGCCAGCAATTCAACGGCCGCTGCGGGATCGGCACGCGCCGTGTCTGCAACCAGACCAAGCCAGCGCTCGATCCGCTCCTGCTCGATGCGGTAGCGCAGGCTGCGGCGCCGGATCGGTCTGAGTGCCGCAAGTCCGCGCAGCATGAGATACCAGCGCAGGCTCGTCGTGGTCACATGGCGGCCGCGCCGGAAGAGCGGTGCCAGCCAGCGGGAGAGCGTGGGGCTCGCCAGAATGGCCTCGCCCAGCCCTGCCGGCAGGGTCTCGCAGACTTCCTGCAGCCTCGGATGCATGTACTCGGTCACGCTCAGCAACTGGCCCGGCTTCGTCCCGACTTCCTTGGCAACCCCGTCAAGCCGCACGGATCGGATCTTGAGGTCGGCCACGCGGATCGTGTCGTCATAGGCCATCCACAGGGCAAGATGACGTGCCGCAGGCTCCACCAGATCGGCATGGACGCCGTGCAGGCTCTCGAGCCGGTCCAGATACAGCGCGGCATACCGGGCATCCTGCCAGTCCATCAGGCGGGCCGCGCCCTCGATGGCAAGAGCGTGCGCCGATTGCGGCAGGTTGGCCGTTATCCGCTGATGCAGCGCGCGCCCGGCCTCGGTCGTGGGCTGGCGCGGGGCGGCAGCCTCCTGAGCGGCAGGGTCTCCCGATACGGCTCTCTCGAAGCCCGCGGAGAAACCGCCGAGGTTGGCCTCGACGGCCTTTCCGCCCTCGCGAATGGCGGCCTCGAAAGTATCCCGGTCGAACGGAAGAGCACGGCTGGCCGCAAGCGCCCCGAACATGATGGAGCTGATGACACTGCCGCTCTCGCGGGCGGCGGCGGCCATGTCGAAGCCGATGAACCGGGCGGCTCTCCGGCTCGCGGCATCGAGAATGCGCTCGTTTGCGCCGGTGCCATCGCCGAGGCTGGACTTCTCGGCAATAGCATAGACCCGGTGCGTCGACCCGATCAGCGTGGTCCGGTCCTTGCTGACGAACCCGCGCAGGATCGCCCGGCCGGTTTCCATGAGTTCGGACGCAATGACAATGTCGACGTCGCCCGGCACCGGCATCATGGCGAGGACGGGATCGGGGCGATTGGCACCACCCTCCCCTGCCCTGACCATTTCGATGTAGTAGACAGTTGATCCCGTCCGCTGCGCCACGCCCGGCACCGATGTGCCCTGCACCCGGTAGCCGTTGGCGCGCCCGACATCCTGGATCCAGTCGGCCAGCACGCCGCCACCTTCACCGCCAAGCGCGAGGACGGCAATCGTGATGCGGTCACTGCGTCCCAAAGCCGCGTCCATCAGAAGGCCCTCGCTGCAATATGGCGGCTGTGCGAGCGCTGGAGCCAGCCGATGACCCACCGCCTGAACCGATGGGCCAGCTGCTCCCAGCGTCCGGGGTTGATGACGACCTCAGCCTTCCAGAACGATGGGCACAGCACGGCGGCGTGCGCCACCTCGCCGCAATTGCCGCAGCCGACACAGGTGTTGTCGATATGGGTCACCGGATGCGAACGGAGCGGATCGGGATTGGGGCGAATGCTCAGCGATGGGCAGCCGGAGAGGCGGATGCAGGCGTGATCGCCGGTGCAGGTCTCGGCATCGACGCCGAACCGTTCGCGCACGACGCGCTTCCCTTCCCTGGCGGCCTTGGCGAGCAAGGGCTTCACGCGGCGCTGCTTGTTGAGCATGCATTCCGATTGCGCGACGATGACTTTCGGCCCCGCCTCCTTCGAGGTCAGCGCTTCGCGCAGCGTATCGCGCATGCGCGCCACATCGTAGGTGCGCGTCAGGGTCCGGGCCCACTTCACGCCGATGCCGCGGACGGCCTTCTCGATCGGATGATTGGTTGTCCGGATATCGTTGCTGGCGCGGGACGAAAGGATGTCCTGCCCGCCAGTCGCCGCCGAATAGCCATTGTCGACGATGATGGTGACCGTATCGTCCTGATTGAACACGGCATTGCCGATGCCCGAGGTGAGGCCGTTGTGCCAGAAGCCGCCGTCGCCCATCATGGCGACCGCGCGCTTGCCGCCCTCGCTCGGCTTGAACGCCGATGCGCCGGCAGAACCGAGGCCATAGCCCATGGTCGTGTTGCCGATGTGAAACGGCGGCAGGATCGAGAACAGGTGGCAGCCGATGTCTGCCGAGACGTGAAGCTCCCCAAGCTCCTTCTGGACCAGCTTCATGGCCGAGAAGATCGGTCGCTCCGGACAGCCGGTGCAGAAGCCGGCCGGGCGCTGCGGGACCTCCTTGGCCAGTTCGGGTTCAGGCGTGGCAACCTTGCTTTGCGGCGCAATGCGCCCGGGTGCCCAGGCCGCGAAGAACTTGGCGAGGCCATCACCGATGACCTGTCCGGAGTATTCGCCCGCACGCGGCATGACGTCCTTGCCGACCACGCGCGTATTGAGGTCTGCGCGCCGCAGCAAGGTGTTGAGCTCATGCTCGATGAATTCCGGCTGCCCCTCCTCCAGAACTAGCACGGCTTTCTTGCCCGCGCAGAACGCCGTGACCTCTTCGGGGATGATCGGATAGACGACATTGAGGCAGTAGATCGGAACCTTGGCCCCGCCCCACACATCGGACAGACCGGCAAGCTCAAGCGCGCGGTTGAGCGTGTTGAACAGCCCGCCCTGCACGATGATGCCGATATCGTCCCGCTCGGGACCGAACCATTCGTTCAGGCGATTGTCGCGGACAAAGGCCTGACCCGCCGGCCAGCGCTTTTCGACCTTCTCGATCTCGTGGAGGAAGTTGGCCGGCGGCAGCACGATCCGGTCGAGATCGCGGGTGGGATTGGCGGCGGCCTCACCGACGGTCATCGCGGGGCGGCGATTGTCACGCGCGACGAAACTGCCGGTCATATGGCAGCTGCGGACGCGCATTTCGATCATGACCGGCGTATTCGAAGCCTCGGAAAGCTCGAAGCCCTTCTCGACCATGTCGACCATCGTCGGCAGGTTGGGCCGCGGATCGAGCAGCCACATCTGTGATTTCATCGCGAAAGCGTGGGTGCGCTCCTGCATGATCGAGGAGCCTTCACCGTAGTCCTCGCCGATGATGATGAGCGCGCCGCCCTTGACCCCGCCAGAGGCGAGATTGGACAAGGCATCGGAGGCCACATTGGTGCCGACAACCGATTTCCAGGCGACCGCACCGCGCAAGGGATAATTGATCGAGGCCGCCAGCATGGCCCCTGCCGCCGCTTCGCTCGCGCTCGATTCAAAGTGAACACCAAGCTCGCGCAGTAGCGGGTCGGCGTCCGCGAAGACGTCCATGAGATGGCTGATCGGCGAGCCCTGGTAGCCGCCGACATAGGCCACCCCCGCCTGCAGCAGCGCCTTGGTGACCGCGAGGATGCCTTCTCCTTCGAAGACGTCCCCATCACCGAGGCGGAGCTGCTCGACCTCCTTCTTGAACGACCGCTCTGCCACCTATCAGCCCTCGACGAAGGCGAGTACGCGCAGCGGGCTGCCCGAGCCGCCAACGATCTTGAGCGGCGCTGCCACGATCACGGTTCCGGTCGGCGGCAGCTGGTCGAGGTTCTCGAGGCACTGGAGACCGTAGAGGCCCGCACCGTGCAGCAGGGTGTGCGCCGGATAGGCCGGGTCCATGAGATGGGCCTGCCCCGCATCGGTCCCGATCGTCTCCACGCCGAAACCGATGATGCCGCGCTCGTCGATCAGGTAGCGCATCGCCTCCGGATCAGGCCCGGGCGTGTGGGCACCATCCTCGCGCCGGTTCGTGTAGGCATCGCCCGTGCGCTTCGACCAGTCGGTGCGCAGCAGGACCCAGCTCTTGGCCGGAACCGCACCATGCCTGGCTTCCCACGCTTTGATGAAATCGGCCGTGAGCACGAAATCGGGATCGGCTGCAGCTTCCTGCGAAGCGTCGATCACCACGGCTTCGCCCACGAAGTGCGCGGCGGGAATGGCATCGACCGTGTTGTTCGGCAGATCCTTGCCCGTGACCCAGTGAACCGGGGCATCGAAATGGGTGCCAGTGTGCTCGCCGGTCGTGAAGTTGTTCCAGTGCCAGGCAACGCCGCGCTCGTCGTAGGCCGAGATTTCCTGCCGGCTGAACGGCGCCGTCTGCCCGAACGGTTCGGGAAGGACGAGAACCGGAGTATCTTCGGACAGCGACTGCGTAAGGTCGATCGTTCGAATAGCGCCAGAGGCAACCCCGAGAGCAAAACGTGCAAGCGTTGATTCAGACATGAAACCCTCCCTGGGACACAATGGCTTCATGCTGACCCAGAAAACGTGCATCTGCAACTAAAAAAGATTGCAGATACACGTTTTCTGGGTCAGGCATCGGGAACGGATCAGTGCGAGAAAGGGTGAACGTTGGACAAGAGGCCGCTCGGTGATCCCGGCACGCCGCAATTCCAGGTGTCGAGCTATCCGTTCTACCTCGTCAACCGCCTGACGAGCCGGTACAATCAGGTGATCGAGAGCAGGCTGAAAGGCATCGATCTCGATATACCGAGCTGGCGCGTACTGATGGTGCTGGGCGAAGCCAATCCTCGGGGCGTCCGCGATCTCGCCGATTCCGCCGTCATTCCGCTGTCCACCATGACACGCATCGTCCAGCGCATGAGCGCAGCCGGTCTGGTTCGATCTGCCGTGAGCCCTGCCGATGCGCGGGTGACCGAGGTTCACCTCACCGAGCTTGGCGAGGCCAAGCTGGCCCAGGCGCGCGAGGTGACCTCTCCGATCTATCATCTGGTGATCGGCGACATGTCCGCTTCGGATTTCGATGTGCTGATCGATCTGCTGGACCGGCTTTACCGCAATCTCGAAGAAGCCTGAGCTGGCAGCCTGATTTGGGGGCCTGATCGAGCCCTGCCCGCACGGCCACTGGACAGGGCAAATCAGTTAGTTTAAGCTTGAAATGAATTTGGCGGGATGGTGCGCCCCGCGTTGCCCTCATTGTCGTCGGCGCCGATCCCCTTGTCATTTACCGCCTAAATGTTTTAAGGTTAAAACACAGGAGTGTGATCGATGAAAGTAGCTTGCCTGGGTGGCGGACCTGCCGGTCTGTACTTCGCCATCTCGATGAAGCTGCGCGACCCGCGCCACGATGTGGTCGTTGTCGAACGCAATCGCGCTGGTGACACCTTTGGCTGGGGCGTGGTCTTTTCCGATCAGACGCTGGCGAACCTGCGCTCCAACGATCCGGTGAGTGCTGCGGTCATCGAGCGTGAATTCGCGCACTGGGACGACATCGAAGTGATCGTTGGCGATCATGTCGAGCGGTCCGGAGGGCATGGCTTCATCGGGATCGGCCGCAAGCGCCTGCTCAACATCCTGCAGGACCGCGCGCGCGAGCTTGGTGTGCGGCTCGACTTCGAAACGGAGTTCGATTCCAACCTCTCCAAGTGGGCGGATTACGATCTGATCGTCGCCTGCGACGGCATCAACAGCCGCATCCGCACCGACTATGCGGAGCACTTCGGCGTCGACATCCAGACCAGGGCCAACAAGTTCGTCTGGCTGGGCACCGCCAAGCTGTTCGATGCCTTTGCGTTCATCTTCGAGAAGACCGAGGCTGGCTGGATCTGGGCGCACGCCTACCGGTTTGACGAGACCTGCTCCACCTTCATTGTCGAGTGTTCCGAGGCGACGTGGAAGGGTCTGGGCTTCGACCAGATGGAGCAGGCCGAGGCCATCGCAGCATGCGAGCGGATCTTTGCCCGCCATCTCGATGGCAATCCCTTGATGACCAATGCCAGTCACCTGCGCGGTTCGGCGGCCTGGATCAATTTCCGGCGGGTGCTGTGCGAACGCTGGTCCTTCGACAACGTCGTCCTGCTCGGCGATGCGGCCCATACCGCCCACTTCTCGATCGGTTCGGGCACGAAGCTCGCGCTTGAAGACGCGATCAAGCTCGCGGAAGTCATGAGCCGGCCTCATATCGCGCAGGACCGCGCCAGCATGGCCGAAGCGCTGGAAGAGTACCGCAAGGAGCGGCACACCGAAGTCCTGAAGATCCAGAATTCCGCCCGCAATTCAACCGAATGGTTCGAGACGCTCGATCGTTACATCGAGTTTGCGCCCAAGCAGTTTGCCTATTCCCTGCTGACCCGTTCGCAGCGGGTGAGCCATGAAAATCTCAGATTGCGGGATGCCGCCTGGCTGGGAGACGTCGAGCGCTGGTTCCAGACCCAGTCCGACCTGCAGGTCAACCAGAGCCAGAGCCCGGTTCCGGCCAACCGTCCCGTGCAGCCGATGTTCACGCCCTTCCGCATGCGCGCGCTTCAGGTCGCCAATCGCGTGGTGGTCTCGCCGGTGCTCACCTACGCTGCGGGCAGCGACGGCATGCCGACCGACTTCCACCTCGCCCATTACGGCGCCCGCGCCATGGGCGGAGCCGGACTGGTGGTCGTCGAAATGACTGCCGTGACCGAGGATGGCCGTATCACGCCCTTCTGCCCGGGGCTCTGGAACGATGAACAGGCACGGGCGTGGGAACGCATCGTCTCGTTCATCCACACAAACTCGCAGGCCAAGGTCTGCATCCAGCTCGGCCATGCCGGTGCGCGGGGCGCGACCCAGGCCGGCCATGTCCGGCCGGACGTGCCGCTCGAAGCTGGCGCCTGGCCGCTCATCGCTGCCTCGGCCGTGGCCTACACGGAAGGCGGGCAAGTCCCCCGCGCCATGACGCGCGCCGACATGGACGGCGTGACCGCCGCATTTGCTGCCGCCGCCAGACGGGCACGTGACGCCGGCTTCGACATGATCGAAATCCAGGCCGGGCACGGCTTCCTCCTGTCGAGCTTCATCTCGCCGCTGCTCAATCACCGCACAGATGCGTATGGCGGCAGTCTCGAGAACCGGCTTCGCTTCCCGCTGGAAGTCTTCGCGGCTGTCCGTTCGGCATGGGGCGAGGAGCTGCCGCTTGCCGTCCGCATCTCCGCCCATGACTGGGTCGGCGCAGCAGGGGTCACACCGGAAGAAGCTGTCAGCATCGCGGCGGCATTTCGCAGCGCGGGCGCGGATATCATCGATGTTTCCGCCGGTGAGACCTCTCCCAGCGCGCGCCCGGTCTATGGCCGCATGTTCCAGACGCCGTTTTCCGACCAGATCCGCAATGAAGCCCGCTGTGCGACGATCGCGGTCGGCAACATCTACGAGCCGGATCACGTCAACTCGATCATCGCGGCAGGGCGTGCAGACCTCGTCGCACTGGGACGGCCGCACCTTGCAGATCCGAACTGGACAATGCGCGCTGCAGCCATGGCTGGACATGACCTGTCGGTCCCTGCTCCATACGCGCTTGGACAAGCGCAACTGAAACGTACCTTGCAACCACAAGCTGCCTGACCGAAATGGCGCCCTGGCGTCATGAGCAGAGAGGAATTCGCATTGGCCGCGACCATCCGGGAAAAATACGACGGTCAATTGGCCCGCCGGCTAGATGTGCGCGTACTGGTGCGCCTGCTCAGCTGTTCGACGACGATCGAGAAACGCTTGCGGCGTCGCTTCATTGAGCAGTTCGAGACGACGCTGCCGCGCTTTGACGTGCTTGCGACGCTGGAGCGATTTCCCGAAGGCATCTCGATGGGCGATCTGTCCGGGCTCCTGCTGGTCTCGAACGGCAATGTCACAATGCTGGTAAGGCAGCTCGAAGCAGACGGTCTGGTGCGGACGGAAGTGTCCGAGAACGACCGGCGCCGCTCGATCGCCATGTTGACGCCTCATGGCCGGGCACACTTCAAGGATCTTGTCGAAGCGCACAACATCTGGATCGGCAAGATGTTCGCCGGGATGTCGGAGGATGACCTCAAGTCACTTTTTGCGCTTCTGGCGAAGCTGAAGCTGTCGATCGGCGCCGAGAATGAGGTTGGTTCATGAGTTTTGTTGTCACTCAGACTGTCAGATTTGCGCATGTCGATGCGGCGGGGATCGTTTTCTATCCGCGCTATTTCGAGCTGCTCAATGCCACGGTCGAGGAGTATTTTGCGCGGGAGATCGGCGTCGGCTTCGCCCAGATGCACCTTGAGCGCAAGCTGGGCGTTCCGACCGTGGACCTCGCGGCAAAGTTCAGCGCGCCAAGCCGTCTGGGCGACAATCTCGATTTCGAGCTCACTGTCGAACGTGTCGGCCGCAGCTCGATGGACATGACGGTTGTGGCGATGTGCGCGGATTCCAAGCGGATGGAAGCCAAGGCAACGCTGGTGTGCATGGATCTGACGAGCGGCAAATCGGCGCCCTGGCCCGATGACATGCGGCCGCGCATCCATCGCTCCGAACTGGTCGAAGGCGCCGCCTGAGCGCAACACGAAGCGCCATCTGCTCGGGCGCATCTGATGCTGGAGACAAGGAAGGGGCCGGACAACCCAATGTCCGGCCCCTCCTGATTTTCGCGCAAGATGCGTGGCTTCAGCCTGCGACCACCGGATGGCGCAGCTTGCCGATACCCACGACTTCGGCTTCGATCACATCGCCCGGCCAGACCCATTCCTGCGGGTTGCGGCCAGCGCCCACGCCTTCCGGCGTACCCGTCGCGATGATGTCGCCGGGCTCGAGCGTGATGCCCTGGCTGATGTCCGCGATGAGTTCATCGACCTTGAACAGCATGTGGCTGGTGTTGCTGCGCTGCTTTTCCACCCCGTTGACGGTGAGCCACAGGTCGAGCGTCTGCGGATCAGGAATCTCGTCGGCGGTGACGATGCAGGGGCCCATCGGGCAGTAGCTGTCCTGACCCTTAGAGTAGATCCACTGACCGGCGCGGCGGTTGTCGCGGGCGCTCATGTCGATCAGCACGGTGTACCCGAATACATGCGACAGCGCGCTCTCCCGGCTCACGCGCTGCGCCGTGGTGCCAATGATTGCGCCAAGTTCGACTTCCCAATCGAGTTGCTGCGTGATGTCTGCACGGTGGACCACCGCTTCGCCCGGCCCGATCACCGAGGTCGGCGGCTTCGAGAAGATGACCGGCTTCTTCGGCAGGTCCGGCGAGGTATCCAGCGCGGCCGCGCTCTCGGCGACATGGTCGATGTAGTTGAGGCCGATGCCGAACACGTTCTTGTCGGGGCGCGGGATTGGCGCAAGCAGGATGACACTGGCCAGCGGCAGCGCGCCGTTCACCGGCCAGCGGCCAGCGGCCTCCTTGAGGAGGTGCCCCAGTTCACTGACAGCTACCGGCCCGAGCTTGATGAAATCGAGCATGCGCGAGGGCAGCGGCGAACCCGCCCGTTCGCCCAGCGTGGCGACATCGATGACCATATCCTCGACCAGCACGCCAAGGCGCGCCTCCGCTTCGATGGAGCGGCGATATGTAACAAGGCGCATGATACTTCCTTTCGGGAATGCGAAGATCAGGAGATGACGGGCTGGAATCCGCCGTTTTCGGCCAGCCCCTCGGACCGGTAGAGCCCGAGCGCCCGCATCGTGGGCAGATCGTGGAACGAGAACAGGCAAGCATCTTCGCGATCGGATCCGTTGACATGCTCGTGCCACATCCAGGATGGCACCACGAAAATGTCACGCTCCTTCCAGTCAAAGCGCTTGCCGCCGATGATCGAATGGCCGGAACCCTTGGCGCACTGGTAGACGAAGCTGCCCACCTCGCGGTGCGCCTTGGTATGTTCGCCGGGACGCAGCATCTGCATCGAGGCGCCCATCGTCATCATCGGAGCGCCGCCGGTGAACGGATTCACATAGTCCATGTGGATGCCGTCGTAGGGCGAGCCGTCGGTGACGCGCGCATACTTGACCAGCGCCTCGTAGGTCGGCTCCCACTCGTACTTGAGCAGCGGCGAATAACGCTTCGACCACGTCTCTCCGGCCGGCTTCAGCGCCGGATTGCCCCATGTCGAGGTGGAGTCATCGATCGGGAAGCTGACCGCCTGCTGCAGATCGGGGTGGACCTCGTAGAAGTTGGCCTCGAGCGCATTCATGAGCGGAATATCGAGGCCGTCCTGCCAGATGCACACGGTACCTTCCTCGGCCACGCCGTGTTCGTGCCATGTGCCGTTGGGCGTCAGCACGAAATCGTTGCGGCCAAGCGTCATCTTGTGCCCATCGACATTGGTGAAGGCGCCGCTCCCCTCCATGATGAAGCGCAGCGCCGATGCCGAGTGGCGGTGGCTCGATGCCAGTTCGCCCGGCCCCATCACCTGGAGCCCGGTGTACAGCCAGCCGACCGCAGCGGTGACATCGCGGCGACCGGGGTTCGCGAGATAGACCACGCGCCGGCCCGCCTGCTCGGGGCTGACGAGTTCGAGCGCCCGCAGCACGTGATCCCGCAGCCGGTCGTACTGCCACAACACCGGGACCGATTCCGTGACCGGCTCCCACGGCTCGATCTTGTTGGCAACGGTCCACAACGCGCCAGCGTGCTGGCCTTCGAGGTCTTTGTAGAATTCGACCAGTTCCTCGGTATCGGCCACGTTCGCGCGGCCCAGAACGTCCTCGCGATAGGCATCATAAGCTGAGTCTGACAAGGCCGCCTCCGAATGTCGTTCAGGGTTCGATCGCGGCCGTGGCAAGGCCGAATTTGTTATAAGCTTAAAATATCTTGCGCCACCCTGTCAACCTGGTGCAGAGAGAGGACGGGGCATTATCAGCCTTGCCAGAAGCATCCGGCGCTTGCGCGCGACCGCACGAAAGTCCTGCGATATGTTGAGTTTACCGCGTTTTGTGGCCGCTGCCGTGCAAACCAGCCCAGTGTTCCTGAACCCTGTCGAGACATGCGCCAAGGCGGCATCGCTGATTCGGGAAGCGGCAGGCAATGGCGCTTCGCTGGTCGTATTTCCCGAGGTGTTCGTGGCTGGCTACCCTTACTGGAGCTGGATCACGGACCCCGTCTCCTGCAGCCCGTGGTTCGAGAAGCTCGTTCGGGCGTCGATCCTGGTGCCCGGCCCCGAAATTGCGATCATCTGCGAAGCAGCGCGCGAATGCGGTGTCCATGTCATCGTCGGCGTCAACGAGCGCAGCCCCGTCTCACTCGGCACGATCTACAACACGCTCGTCTTCATCGGCCCGGACGGGAATATCCTCGGGCGTCACCGCAAGCTCGTACCGACCTGGGCAGAGAAGCTGACCTGGGCTCCCGGCGATGGCGCGGGCCTTGTCGTCCATCACACCGCCATCGGCCCCATCGGCGCCCTCGCCTGCGGCGAAAACACCAATACGCTCGCCCGCTTTGCCTTGCTGGCGCAGGGTGAGCTTGTCCATGCCGCGAGCTATATCTCGCTGCCGGTCGCCCCGCCCGATTACGACATGGCCGAGGCCATCAAGGTCCGCGCGATGGCCCATTCGTTCGAGGGCAAGGTCTTCACGGTCGTCTCCTGCTCGACGATTTCGGACGAGATCATCACCGCCATGGAAACCCTCGTTCCGAACGCCCGCGAGAAGCTGGAACGCCGAAACAGCGCCTTTTCGGGCGTGATCGGGCCGGACGGCCGGGTGGTCGGCGAACCGCTGATCGACGATGAAGGCATCGTCTACGCCGAGATCGACCTCGCCCGGTGCATTCAGCCCAAGCAGATGCATGACATCATCGGCCACTACAACAGGTTCGACATCTTCAACCTGTCCGTCAATCGCGCGGCCCTGACTCCCGTGACCGTGAGTGATGAACCCGCCGCACCTTCCGCACCGTCCGAACAGGACTGAGCCGCCAGCATCAGCACAGGATAGCCAGAATGACCTCGACACGTTCGTTCAGGGTTGGACAGATCGTTCCTTCGTCCAACACGACCATGGAAACCGAAATCCCCGCCATGCTGCGCATGCGCGAGGCAATTCTCCCTGAACGCTTCACGTTCCATTCCAGCCGCATGCGCATGAAGCATGTCGTCAAGGAAGAGCTCGAGGCCATGGACCGCGACAGCGATCGCTGCGCCATCGAACTGTCGGACGCGCGGGTCGACGTGCTGGGCTATGCGTGCCTCGTGGCGATCATGAGCATGGGTCAGGGCTACCACCGCGTCTCGGAGGCGCGGCTGCACCAGCGCACGCAGGAAAACAATGCACCGGCGCCCGTGGTCACCAGTGCCGGCGCCCTGATCGAAGGCCTTCACCGTCTCGGTGCGAAAACGGTTTCGGTCATCTGCCCCTACATGAAGCCTCTGACCAGGCTCGTCGTGGACTACATCGAAAGCGAGGGGATCACGGTCCGGGACTACACGGCACTCGAAATCCCGGACAATCTCGAGGTTGGCCGCCACGATCCGCAGCGGCTGCTCGAGATCTACAAGACGGTCGACCGGACGGGGATCGACGCATTCGTCGCCTCGGCCTGCGTCCAGATGCCTTCGCTGCCGATCATCCAGCCCTTGCAGGACCAGATCGGCATACCGGTTGTCTCTGCCGCCGTCTGCACCACACACCAGATGCTTGACCGGCTCGGGATCGCGCGCATGGTGCCGAATGCCGGCGCACTGCTGAGCGGCAATTACTGAAGCACGGGATCACACGTCATGCACTGGGACATGCGCAAGCTCGGCGCGCGCGATGCATACAAGCTGCTGGGCTCATGCATCGTCCCTCGCCCCATTGCGTGGGTCAGCTCGCAATCGAGCGATGGCGTGCCCAACCTCGCACCCTTCAGCTTCTTCAACGCAATCGGGAACGATCCCCCGGTTGTCGTGATCGGCTTGGTCAAGGCGCCGGACCGCGAACTGAAGGACACCGCGAGCAATATTCGCGCCACCGGCGAGTTCGTCATCAGTCTGGTGAGCGAGCGCGATGCGCAAGGGATGAACCAGACTTCGTCCAACCTGCCCCCGGACGGAGACGAAGCTCAAACAGCCGGCATCGCGATGTTGCCCTCGCTGGCAGTCGCCCCTCAGCGTGTGGCCAGCGCGCCCGCAGCCTTCGAGTGCCGCACGCTCCACTACATCGAAACCGGCCCGAGCCAGGTAGCCGTGATCGGTGAGGTTCTGATGTGCCACGTGCAGGATTGCTTCATCAAGGATCCCGAACGCATCCACCTCGATATCGAGGCGATGCAGCTGATCGCGCGAATGCATGGTGCCGGTTGGTATTCACGGCAGACCGACCTGTTCGAGATGCCCAGACCCTGAGCGGCCAAGCAGCGTTAACGCGAAGACCAGCCACCCGCGGGATTTGGCGCCGCGTCCACTGGCTGCTGCCACACCGCGGGCAGTCCTGGGGGCCTGCACCGATCACCGTCATCAGCGCCAGAGGCCAGTCGCCCCGGACGAAGCCAGGGGGCAACCTCTACCTTGATCTCCGCGCTGTAGCGCTGCCTCGCCGTCTTCAGTCCTGCACCAATCAGGCAGGTCGGGATTGGCTTGCAGTCCTGTCCGGAAATCCGGCCCTGCCTCAAAAATTGAAGGCCGCGCCACCCCTTGGAGGGTGACGCGGCCTTCAGCATTCCAGTTAGCGGCTATCAGTAATAGGCGCGAAGGATAAGCGAGAAGCGCCGATCATTGAGGCTGTACTGCAGCGGCTCCGTTTCTGTGCCGATGTAGGTCCGGCCCATCGTGTTGGTCAGGTTCACCCCTTCGAGCGTCAGCGAGATGCGCTTGGTGAGGTTATAGCTGATCGAGGCATCAAGGTTGCCAAGAGGTGCCTGATACTGCGGCAGGCCCGTTGCACCGCTGCCCACCGTGGTGTTCAGGTAACGGCTGCGCCAGGAATAGGCGAGGCGAGCGCTGACGCCATTCTTCTCATACATGCCGACCAGATTGTAGCTGTGCTTGGACAGCTTCTCGAGCGGCACGGTCTCGGGGATATTGCTGCCCGGGCGCGCAAACGGGTTCGACACGTTGCTGTCGACGTACGTGTAGTTCGCCTGAAGACCAAGGCCGCTCAGTACGCCCGGCAGGAAATCGAAGAACTGCTGGTAGGCAACTTCCGCACCCTTGACCGTACCATTGCCCGAATTGACCATCGTGGAGATGTCGTATTCGATGCCGTTAAACTCACGAACGGCAACACCCGAAGCAATGAAGCCATTGACCTTCTTGTAGAACAGCGCACCGGTCAGTGAGCCCGCCTTGGCGAAATACCACTCAAGCGACATGTCGAACGAGTCGGACTTCATCGGCCGGAGGAACGGGTTACCCGACGAACCGGACGGACGACGCGTCACCGGATCGACAATCGTCGGCTGGTTCAGCGTGACATACGTACCCATCTGCCAGAAGTCCGGCCGGGTCATGGCCTTGGCATAGGCAAGGCGCATTTGCAGCCGGTCGGTCAGGCCAACGCGGATGTTGGCGCTGGGCAGGAAGAAGTTATAGTCGTTCTTCGCCGAGATTGCGGTCAGATTGGCCGGGTCTGTCGGATCAACCGGCAGATAGTTCGGGAAGATGTACCCTTCCGAGCTGGTCTTCGTGTGGATGAAACGGGCACCGAAGGTACCGTCCACCGGAAGGCCGAACACGGTTGCCGCAAGCTTGGTCGAAACATAGCCGGTCAGGCTCTGCTCGCTCTGCGGATTGACTTCCGACGGCCAGAAGTTCTGGCGCTGAGGCGCACCAAAGACCAGATACAGCGAGCTGACCTTGTCCGCCACGCTGCCGCCTGCCGGCAGGTTGGGATAGATCACCGGCGTATTGAACGTGCCGCCAAAGAAGTTCGACGAAGGACCGCTGGTCAGCAGCGCTGCACGCTCAGGCGTGTAGGGGATGTAGTAGTTGCCATTTGGCAGCCACCAGCGATCCCACCAGAGGCGCTGATTGCCGATCGTGAAGGTATAGTATTCATCCTGCAGTCGACGGATCTGCATGCTCGTGTCGGCATAGCGGCCACCGGCAGAGATCTTCTTGATGATACCGCTGTCGACCGTCCATTCCAGATCGGCGCGAAGCGCGATCTGATCCGAGTTGTTGCGCGTGCGGTAATCGCCGATCGATGCGAAATGCCAGCTGTTGGGATCGCTCAGCCCCCCCGCACCGCGAACGCTCCAGGTCGGCTTGCTGCCAGACAGATCGAAATCAACGATCGACTTGTAAGGCGAGCTCGAGGGCACTTCATAGACCGGATAGCCTGGGCTGCGATCGTAGACGCCGCGGAACTGCGAGATGCTGAAGCCGCTCTCGTTGGCGTTGTAGACCGACTTCACGTATTGCGCGTCAAACTTGACGAGCAGGTTCGAGGTCGCATTCCACGCGACGTTGAGGGTGTAGTTCTGATCGACCGAATGCAGATTCTGGTCGCCACGTCCCGAGGCGAACAGGTTGTTGTCGAACGAACCGCTCAGCACACGGCCGTCAGGCGCATAGGTGAAGGTCGAACCCGGCGTAGCATGGGGGTATTCACCGCCCCACATGTTGTACAGGTACTTGCCCGAGCGGTCGAACTTGTAGTCCGAATAGAGACCCGTTGCCGTGACCAGAAGGTCAGGGCTGGCCTGCCACTGCAGCGCACCGGAGAGCGCGAAGCGTTCGCGGCTGCCGCTTTCGTCATAGATCTGGAAGCCATACGGAACGCGTGCGTTGGCCGGAGCGCCGGGCAGCGGCGACCCAAGACCCATGTCATAGAAGGGCTGCACCAGGATCGAATCCTGGCGGTAGAACGTCTTGTTGTAGACCGGATTGATCAGCACGCCGATCTCGCCGATCCCGGTCTGCCAGCGGTTGCTATACAGGCCCGATGCGGAATAGCCGGTCTTGCCAGCAAGATCGTAGTAATTGACGCGACCGGTTGCGTACATCAGCCGCCAGTTCTGATCGAACGGCAAGCGCGTACGCAGGTTGACGAGGCCGCCAATACCACCTTCGATCATTTCGGCCGAAGGGTTCTTGTAGACGTCCATGCCGGCAAGAATTTCAGGCGGGAACGCTTCGACGGCGAGGTTGCGCCCACCGCCAGCCGAATAGGTATCACGACCGTCAAAAAGATAACGGACCTGGGTCAGGCCGCGGATGGCGACTGCCGGCGTGTTCTGCTTGCCCTTGATGGCAACTTCAGCACCGCCTTCGCCATAGCGACGCTCGATCTGAACGCCCGTGATGCGCTGAAGCGATTCAACGATGTTCGTATCGGGAAGGCGCCCGATATCCTGCGCATTGACGGAATCAACGATCTGATCGCTGTTGCGCTTGCGATCCTGTGCCGAATTCAGGCTGTTGCGCAGACCCGTCACGACGATTTCATCTGCGGTGGGAGAGCTACCCTCGGAGACGGATTTCACCCCCCCGGTCTGATCTTGCGCAGCCGCATCCTGCCCAAACGACGGATTGGCCACCATCAGAGCAAGCAGCGCCGTCGACGTGCAGCCGAATCGCATATGCTTGGAAATCATCTTAATCCTACTCCCCTTCACCCCGGTTCTACGAGCTGCGCTGATCGATAATCGAAAGTTTTTTAACGTCAATATATATTACGTTATCCCCCCCACGGAGTGCGGGGAAAAGAGCTAAATATCTGTTTTATATCTATAAAAAACTGACCTATTTCAGAAATCAGTGACATGGCCAGTATGACAAGGAAGCGCTTGCAATGAGGTTGCGGATTTTTATATATGATAAGTGAGGATGTCATGGATGTGGCCTTTTGGCGGGCCGCTACTGACGCAGCGAAAGGTTTCCAGATGAAGGGTCAAACCGGTGAGCATTGCCGGGTGAGTCGCCGCCGACTCGTTCAATCCATTGGCATTGCACCGTTTTTCGGCCTCTTCGATTTACCGGCCGCAAGCGCTGAGGCTCTTGCAGCCGGGGCTGCTGAAAAGAATGCCGACCTTGCTGCTGCATGGCGCATTGCGCTGGATCCCACTGACGAGGGGATTGCCAAGCTCTGGCCGACCAGCCCCCTGCCCGCGACAATGGCTCTTCCAGGCAGCCTCGAGCAGAATCGCAACGGGCATCCGGTTTCAACCCAGACACCATTCACCGGAGACATTAACGACCGGTCATGGTTCACGGCGCCTGAATACTTACGCTATCGCGAAGGCAATGACGTCAAGGTGCCTTTCATATTGCAGCCCGATACCTGGTATCGCGGCGCGGTATGGTTTCAGCGGGACATCGAGATTCCGGCAGACTGGTCCGGAAAGCGCGTCGAGCTGTTTCTGGAGCGGCCGCATTGGGAAACGCAGGTGTGGATCGATGGGCGCGCCCTCGGGCGCTGCGATGCGCTGCACCTTCCCCACACCTATGATCTTGGCACGCTGAAGCCGGGGCAGCACCGTCTCGCCATCCGTGTCGACAACCGGATGATCGTGGAGATCGGGCACAATGGCCACGGCGTCACCGATCACACGCAAGGCAACTGGAACGGGATCGCTGGCCGGATCGAGCTGCGGGCGATCGAGAAAGCCTGGATCGATCAGATCGACCTCTATCCCGATTTCGCCAGCCGCAAGCTGACCATCCGAGGCAAGCTTGGCCGCTTGAAGGAGGCGCGGCCTCCCAGGACCGTGGACATCACCGTCTTCGGAAAGACTGTCAGGCAGGCCGTGACCTGGTCGAACGACCCCAAATCAGCCCTGCACGGCGAATTCGAAGTGGTCGTTTCACCAGATGCGGCAGATGCCGCCTCAAGAGCGGCCTGGGACGAGTTCAATCCGGTGCTGCACAATGTTGCCGTCAAGCTTGGCAACGGCGCACAATGGGCTGGCCACTTCGGCTGGCGCGAACTTGTTGCAACGCCAAAGGGCTTCCTGATCAACGGTCGTCCCGCAATGTTTCGCGGCGCGCTTGAATGCGCCATTTTCCCGCTGACGGGGCATCCGCCGACCGATATCGAGAGTTGGCGCCATGTCATGCGCCGGGCCAAGGACTACGGCCTCAATCATCTGCGCTTCCACAGCTATTGCCCGCCCGAGGCGGCCTTTGATGCCGCGGATGAAGCCGGGATCTACATTCAGATCGAAACTGTCTGGGCAAATCAATCCGCGAAGATCGGCAGCGGCTTGCCGGTCGATCAATGGGTCTATGCTGAAACGGACCGCATTCTCGCGGCCTACGGCAATCGTCCCTCGTTCATGCTGATGACCCATGGCAACGAGCCGGGCGGCGGCGGAACACCGGAAGGCGAGGCAAAGCGCGACGAGTTCCTGGGGGCTTACGTTCGCCATTATCGCGCCAAGGATCCGCGCAGGCTGTGGACGTCCGGCTCGGGCTGGCCGACCATTGGCAGCAACCAGTATCACGTCACGCCCACACCCCGTATCCAGAACTGGGGCGAGGAGCTGAAATCCCGTATCAATGCGAAACCGCCGGAAACGCTGACGGATTACCGCGACTTCATCGGCCAGTATCCGGTACCGGTCATCAGTCACGAGATCGGGCAATGGTGCGTCTATCCCAATCTTGCTGAACGCGCGAAGTACACAGGCTACCTCAAGGCGAAGAATTTCGACATCTTCGCCGACAGGCTGGAAGACAGCGGTCTGCTCGATCGGGCGCCGGAATTTCTGCAGGCCTCAGGCCGGTTGCAGGTCCTGTGCTACAAGGAAGATATCGAAAGCGCGCTGCGTACCCATGGCATGGGCGGATTCCAGTTGCTCGGCCTGCAGGATTTCCCCGGACAGGGCACGGCGCTGGTCGGCGTGGTTGATCCGTTCTGGGATGAAAAGCCCTATATCTCCGCCGAGGAATATCGGCGATTCTGCGCGCCTACCGTACCGCTCGCGCGGTTGGCATCGCGCGTCGTCAGATCGGGTGACCCATTCCCGCTGACAATCGACGTTGCTCACTTCGGCGCCGCAGCGATCACCGATGCCCGGATCGAGTGGCGGATCGAAGCCGGTGACGGGGCCGTCATGGTGCGCGGTGCATTCGCCCCCATGACCCTGCCGCTGGGCAATGCCCCCCTCGGCCTGAGCGCTTCGCCCGTGCTCACGACGGAACGGGCAACCGCCGCGCGCCTTGTGGTGACGATCATCGATGCCGGAGGACAGATCGCACAGAACGATTGGGACTTGTGGGTCTATCCCGCCGCCAAGGCCCCGGCCCAGCCGGCGAAACGGACCAAGGCGGACAATCTTGTCCGTCGGACAGACCGGATCGATGCGCCCCTGCTCGAGTATGTGGCCAACGGCGGCACTGCGCTGATCGGGCTCCCGCCGGAGCGTATCGCCAAGCATGAAACCAATCCGGTCAAGCTCGGCTTCTCGAGCATCTTCTGGAACACGCTGTGGACGCAGCGCCAGGCGCCGACAACGCTCGGAATCCTGTGCGATCCGCACCATCCGGCGCTGGCCGCTTTCCCGAGCGATGCGCACAGCAACTGGCAATGGTGGTATCTCATCCACCGCGCCGGAGCGCTGCGCATGGATGTGCTGCCCAAGGGCGTTGAGCCTATCGTTCGCGTCATCGATGATTGGTTCACAGCCCGCTCGCTCGCCTTGATGGTCGAAGTCAAGCTGGGCAAAGGCAAGGCCATCGTTTGCGGGTTCAGCCTTGATGGCGCTGCCGCCGAAGATCCGGTCAGCCGCCAACTCGTCTCAAGCCTGGAGAATTACATGCATTCGCCATCCTTCAACCCGGCCACAGCGGTCTCTGCTGCCCAGCTTGCGAAGTTGATGTCGGCATGAGCGGCGCCGTTTCCCGCCGCAAGGCTGCGGCCCAGCGTTTCGTCGGCTTCTGCGCCACCGGATCATTGCTTCTGGCGGCGCTGACACCGCAAGCGGCGCTGGCGCAGCAAACAGCAGCAGCAAGCCCGCCCGCCGTTCCCGCCCCGGGTCAATGCCGCGCCGCGGTTCAGATCGGGCTCAAGTCGGAATGGGCAACCCCGCGTACCGTGTTCAAGGGCTGGGGCACCTCGCTCGCATGGTTTGCCAGCACAACCGGGACCTGGCCGGATTCTGTCCGCACGAAAATGGCGGACCTGCTGTTCAGCGAGCAAGGTCTGGCGTTGAACATTGCGCGCTACAACATCGGGGGCGGCCGCAAACCGGG
>CANGJI010000055.1 GCA_947454135.1 Sphingomonadaceae bacterium | reverse complement strand
TGGCGGCAAGCTTGCCGATCTGGGCGCCGCCGCTCCGGTCCACGACAACGCCACCGCGATGAACCGCCTTGGCGAGCCGGTGGACGTCGCCAACCTCGTGCTCTTCCTCGCCTCGGACGAAAGCCGCTTCATCAACGGGCAGAGCCACGTTATCGACGACGGCGCCTCGATCATCGCGGGCAGCACGGTACCGCGCACAGATCGCTGATTGCGCGGATTTCCGCGCTTACCTATCACTTTTATGGCTTCTCAAGCGTGGCGCTGGGTGGCCATGACGTTCCATCAACCGCGCGCGGCACACGCCGCCTGCGCGGCCTCGCAACCGGGAGATTGAAGGTGCAACTCAGCCGCGAAGAATTGCTGCGTGCCTATCGCCAGATGAAAGTCATCCGCGAGTTCGAAGAACGTCTCCACATCGACATCCAGACGGGCGAGATCGCCGGCTTCACCCACCTCTATTGCGGGCAGGAAGCTGTCGCTGTCGGCGTGTGCGAACACCTCTCGACCGAGGACAAGATCGTCTCGACTCACCGCGGTCACGGCCACTGCCTTGCCAAGGGCTGCGACGTGAACGGCATGATGGCCGAGATCTGGGGCAGCCGTGACGGCCTGTGCAAGGGCAAGGGCGGCTCGATGCACATCGCCGATGTCGACAAGGGCATGCTGGGTGCGAACGGCATCGTCGGTGCGGGCGCGCCGATCGCCGTGGGCGCGGGCATCGCGGCCAAGATCGATGCCAAGGGCCATGTCGCCATCGCGTTTTCGGGCGACGGCGCGTGCAACCAGGGCACCACGTTCGAGGCCATGAACATGGCGGTGGTCACCAAGGCCGCCTGCATCTTCGTGTTCGAAAACAACCACTATTCCGAGCACACCGGCTTCGAATACGCCGTCGGCACGCAGAAGGACATCGCCAGCCGCGCCGAGGCCTTCGGCATGAAGGTGTGGCGCGGTGACGGCACCGACTTCTTCTCGGTCTTCGAAACCATGCGCGAAGTGCTCGATTATGTCCGCGTCCCCGGCAACGGCCCGGCGGCAGTGGAATTCGATACAGAGCGCTTCTTCGGCCACTTCGAAGGCGATCCGCAGCGCTATCGCGGCCCGGGCGAGCTCGACCGCATCCGCGAGACGCGCGACTGCATCAAGAAGTTCCGCGCCAGCGTGACGGGTGCGGGCCTCCTGACCGACGCCGATATCGATGCTGTCGATGCCGACGTGATGGAAGCCATCGAAACCGCCGTGGCCAAGGCCAAGGCCGCCCCGCGGCCCACCCCCGAAGACGTCCTCGAAGACGTCTACATCTCGTACTGATCCTCCGAGGAGCGCGACCAATGGCAAGAATGATGTATCGCGAGGCGGTCCTCTCCACGATCGCCGAGGAAATGGAGCGCGACCCGAACGTCGTCGTGCTGGGCGAGGACGTGGTGGGCGGCAACGGCACTGCGGGCGGCCCCGAAGCAATCGGCGGCATCTGGTCGACCTCGGCCGGCCTCTACGGCAAGTTCGGCGGCGACCGCGTGATCGACACCCCGATCTCGGAAAGCGCCATCGTCGGTGCGGCGGCAGGTCTCGCGCTTTCGGGCAAGCGCCCGGTGGCCGAGCTGATGTTCGCCGACTTCATCGGCGTGTCGCTCGACCAGATCTGGAACCAGATCGCCAAGTTCCGCTACATGTTCGGCGGCAAGACCAAGTGCCCGGCGGTCATCCGCATGGCCTGGGGCGCAGGCTACAACGCCGCCGCGCAGCACAGCCAGGCCGCGCACCAGATCCTGACCGGCATGCCCGGCCTCAAGGTCGTGATGCCGAGCACCCCGGCCGACGTGAAGGGCCTGCTGCGCACCGCGATCCGCGACGACGACCCGGTGATCTTCCTTGAGCACAAGGCGCTCTACGGCGTGAAGGGCGAAGTTCCCGACGACAAGGACTTCATGATCCCCTTCGGCCACGCACGCCTCAGCCGCGCGGGCAATGACGTGACGATCGTCTCGACCGGCCTGCTGCTCGGCTTCTGCGAGGCAGTCGCGGACAAGCTCGCCGCCGAAGGCATCGGCTGCGATGTGATCGACCTGCGCACCACCAGCCCGATCGACGAGGAAGCGATCCTCGATTCGGTCGAGGTGACTGGCCGCCTCGTCGTTGTCGACGAAGCCCCGCCGCGTTGCAGCCTCGCGAACGACATCTGCGCGATGGTCGCCGAAAAGGCTTTCGCCAGCCTCAAGGCCCCGCCGCTCGGCGTCAATCCGCCGCACACGCCTGTCCCGTTCGCGCGCGAGCTGGAAACCGCGTACCTGCCCTCGATCCCCAAGATCGAAGCGGCGGTGCGCAAGGTCCTCTCCTACCGCTAAGGAAGCCACCATGGCTGATATCCGCCCGTTCTGCATGCCCAAGTGGGGCATCGAAATGACCGAGGGCACGGTTGCCGAATGGATGGTCAAGGAAGGCGAGGCCTTCACGCGCGGTCAGGTGATTTGCCTGATCGAGACCGACAAGATCACCAACGAAGTCGAGGCCGAGTACGACGCCGTGCTGAAGCGCGTCCTCGTCCCCGCCAGCGACCAGCCCCAGCCCGTCGGCGCGCTGCTCGGTGTGTTCACCGACGCCGCCACCACCGACGCCGAAGTCGACGCCTTCGTCGCGGCGTTCAAGCCGGCTGAAACCGGCGTTGCCGCCAAGGCCGGTGCAGAAGCCGCGCCTGCCCCGGCCGCTGCGCCCGCACCGGCACCCGCCGCTGCACCGCAGCCGAAGAAGATCGTCACCAACCGGTCGATCAGCCCGGAAGCCTTGAAGCTCGCCGAAACCAACGGCGTCGACATCGAGCCGATCCAGGGTTCGGGCCGAGGCGGCCGCATCACCTATCAGGACGTGGTCCAGGCGATGCTGCCCGAACGCGCCCTTTCGCCCAAGGGCCCTGCAGAGCTTCCGACGGAAAGCCGCGCGGTATTCGCCTCGCCGCTCGCCGCAAGGCTTGCCGCGCAGTACGGCATCGACCTGACGACGCTGAAGGGTACCGGCCCGCGCGGCCGTATCTCTAAGGCGGACGTGCTCGGTGCGGTAAAGCCTGCCGTGCCCGAAGCGGCACCGGCTCCGGCCTTTGGCGCGCCCTTCGTGGCGGTTGCCAACACGCCGGTGGTCCAGCCGTTCGACAAGGTGCGCAAGGTTGTCGCCCGCCGCCTGACCGAGGCGAAGCAGACCATCCCGCACTTCTACCTGCGCGTTTCGGCGCGGGTGGACGAGCTGGTCGCGCTGCGCAAGACGGCGAACGTCGTGATGGGCACCAAGGCCTCGATCAACGACTACCTCGTCAAGGCGGTCGGCATGGCGCTGGCGCGTCATCCGGACGTCAACGTGCAGGTTGGCGCCGATGCGGTGCACAGCTTCCCCCACGCCGACGTGGCGATTGCGGTCGCGAGCCCCAAGGGCCTCGTCACTCCGATCGTGCGCCAGGCCGACCGGATGCACATCGCCCAGATCGCGGCGACCACCCGCGCGCTGATCGACAAGGCACAGGCTGGACGCCTCAGCTTCGAGGACATGGACGGCGGCACCTTCAGCATTTCGAACCTCGGCATGTTCGGGATCGAGGAGTTCGACGCGATCATCAATCCGCCGCAGGGCGCGATCCTTGCGGTCGGCGGGATCAACCGCGTTGCAGTGGAAACGGCGGACGGCGACATCGCGTTCGAGAGCCAGATCAAGCTCTCGCTCTCGGTCGATCACCGCGCGATCGACGGTGCAGCGGGCGCAGGCTTCCTGCAGACGCTGAAGGCGCTGATCGAAGCGCCGGAATCGTTGTTCGCTTGAGCGGGGGCCTGCCTATCCGGCAGGTCGCCTATTTCTGCGCTGACGTGCGCGCGGCGGCCCGCGCGCACCACGCGGCCTATGGCTCCGGTCCGTTCTTCGTGGCGGACAACATCCCCGTTGCACGCTCGCTTCACCGCGGGGTGGAGCGTGTGCTCGATCACTCCTCGGCCTATGGCCAGTGGGGCGAGGTGATGATCGAGTTCGTCCAGCAGAACAATCCCGGCCCCTCCCCCTTCCATGACATGTATCCGGAAGGCTCGGGCCGCTACGGCATTCATCATGTCGCCGTCTTCGTCGAGGATGTGGATGCCGCGCTGGCCGAGTTCGCTGCGCAAGGCGCGCCTTGTGCGATGCGGGCGGAAATGGCCGATAGCTTCGTGTTCGCCTTCGCCGACACCACCGCGACGCTGGGCCATATGACCGAGCTCTACAGCCCCCGGCCCAGTCTCCTCGGCTTTTACGCGATGATCGCGGATGCCGCCCGCGAAGGCGCGCCGGAGCGCGACCTGATTACCACCATCCGCCTGCGCTGAAGGCCTTCTTTCATGACCACCAACCGTTTCTGGCAGCTTGACGCCCATCCCAGGGGCGATGACTTCGCGAGCGCCCTCTCCTTCCGCGAGGAAGCCCTCCAGCCGCTTGCCGAAGGGCAGGTGCGGATCGCCGCGCGGTGGCTCTCGATGGATGCCGGCACGCGCATGTGGATGGGGCCGCGCACCGATGGCTACCAGCCGCCGCTGCCGCTGGGGGCCAAGATGTCGGGCCTTGTCATGGGCCGCGTTGTCGAAACGCGTGATCCCGCGTTTCCCGAAGGCACCTTGGTTCGCGGTTTCGGCCAGTGGGCGGACTATTCGGTCGTCACGCCAGCCGAGGCGGGGCTGATGGCGCTCGACGAAAGCGTGGCGGATCTGCGCGAGCATTTCGGTGCGCTCGGCATGAATGGGTGGACCGCGCTGCTGGGCGTGCGCGACACCGCGCGCATCCAGCCCGGCCAGTGGATCGCCATCTCCGCCGCTGCTGGCGCGACCGGGAGCCTTGCCGTGCAGGTTGCGCGCAATCTTGGCGCGCATGTCGTTGGCATTGCGGGCGGTCCGGCCAAGTGCGCCTACCTCACCGACGAACTGGGCGCGGACGTGGCCATCGACTACAAGTCGGACGACATCGCCGCGCGCCTCGCTGCCGAAGTACCGGGCGGGCTCAATGGCTATTTCGACAATGTCGGCGGGCCGATCCTCGATGCGATCCTGCCCAACATGGCGCTGTTCGGCTGCGTCGCGGTGTGCGGGCTCGTGGCCGCCTATGATGCGGACAAGCCGCTGCCCGGCCCTGCGCGCTATGATCAGGTGCTGATGAAGCGGCTGCGGATCGAGGGCTTCTTCGTGCCCGATCACTTCCACCGCGCCGAAGAGTTCATCCCCCCGCTGCGCCAGTGGCACGATGCAGGCCGCCTTGTTTCCCGCTTCGACGAAACGCCGGGCCTTGAAAACACGCTCGCCGCTTATGCACGGATGCTAAGCGGCGGCGCGATCGGCAAGGTGCTGGTGACAGTGGCGTGAGGCAAACTCTCTCCCCTTCGGGGGAGAGAGATACGGAGTCGCAGTTGAGAGGGGCCCGCAGCGCTGCGCTACTCCCCTCTCCCAACCCTCTCCCCTGGGGGGAGAGGGCTTTAGGCCCGGCCTCAGTTCGCCATCCACTTTTCGAGGTTCTCGTGGAAGTAGCGCACGCGGCGCTCCTGCCACGCGAGATAATCGCGCTTGTAGCCGCGCGAGTGCAGGCCGCGCTGCTGGGCCTCCCACACCGAAACGTCCTGATCGATGCCGGGTCCGGCGGAAACTTCGCCCCACTTGCCCTGCACGTGCGGTGCAGGGACCGAAACGTCGACCCATTCCGACATCGACTGCGAATAGTAACGCGTCGTCCCGGCCGGGAAGAGCGTCATGTACCACATGTCGAAGTAGCACTTCTCGGGATCGGTCTCGTGCGGGCGGGCGCGCAGCCAGATGTTGCCATCGGGCTTGAGGCTGAAAGAGAGATTCGGGAAGATCGTGTAGTGCCAGTGATCGGTCAGCTGGTCATCGTGGTAGGTCGAAAAGTCGAAGCCCTTGGCGGCGCCCTTCTCGCGCTTGGCTTTCTGCAGCGCCTTGCGGATCTCACCGGTCTTGCCGCCGCGGAACTGTTCGGGATCGAGCTCCCAGAACTCGAGCTCTTCGCGCAGCATTTCCAGCGTCTCCGCCTCGCCGCCGCGCAGCTGCTTGGTCGGCCCGGCGCCGGGCATGAACATGCGCGCGTGGCCTTCGGGGTAGAGATCGAACTGGCAGTGGCTATAACCGTATTCCATCACGAACTTCGTCTGCGGATGGACGAAGGGCACGTGATAGCTCTCGTTGAAGTTGTCCTGCACCAGCTTCCAGTTGAAGTTGCCCTCGATCGTCACCCAGTGCGTGCGGACCATCGCGTCCATCGGATAGGTATCGATCTGATCGGCAATCGGCCCCATGAACTGGCGCAGCGGAGCGGCGTCCTTGTCCATGTTGATCCACACGAAGCCGGCCCAGGTCTCGCACTTCACCTCGACGAGGTTGAGCTTGCCGCAGGGCGAACCCTGCACGAAATCGGCCTCGTCGGGCACGACCTTGAGCTTGCCGGTAAGGTCATAGGACCAGCCATGATAAGGGCACACGAGGCGCTTTGAATGGCCCTGCTCGCCCGTCACCACCGGCATCGCGCGGTGCTGGCAGACGTTGTAGAACGCGCGCACGGCGCCATCATCGCCGCGCACGCAGACGATGGTTTCGGGGCCGAAATCGGCGGTCAGCCAATCGCCCGCATTGGGAATCTGCGCCTGCGTTCCGGCGATCTGCCAGGTCTTGGTCCAGATCTTGTCCCACTCGCGGTCCGCCCATTCCCTGGAGAAGTAGCGGTCCGGGGTGATCGGGGCATTGCCCAGCGGCGGATCTGCCAGCGGGGTGATATCGGCCAGCGACGTGGCCCGGGCGCGGGCGAGTTGGGCCCCGTCGGTTGCTTGCGTTGTCATGTCATGGCCTCCTTGTTCAGGCACCGTTGAAGTGGGCATAGGATGGGTCGGCGTGGCCGCGCGCCCCGAAGGCATATCCGGGCATGTTGGCGCGGTCCCACATGTCGGTCGAAGGCACGGCCGTGCTCCAGTCGTAGACGGCGTGGCGGTGCGAGATCTTCCATTCGCCGTCGCGGCGTTCGAAGCGGTCGAGGTAGCGGCCGGCAGCGACCATGAAGTTGTCGCCGCCCTCGCCGCTCGGGATGTGATGGTGCGCGATGAAATAGGCTTCGCCCTGCGCCTTGTCGCCATCGACCTCGATCAGGACATTGCCGATCATGTGCTGCGTGCGGCGCATGCCGGCGAGCACTTCCATCACCCACGGCACGAAATCGGCAGCGGTGCCCTGGTACATGCCGTGATCGTCGGTTGCATCGGGATGGAACACCGCCCGGACCAGATCGGCGTCGCACCGGTCGATCCCGCGCGCGAGGCGATGGACGAGTTCGGTGCAAGCCATCTTGTCGAGCAGCAGCGCCACGCGGGGATCGAGGTCAGCGGCCATCAGTTCAGTCTCCGGTGTAGAGGGGATCATCGGGCATGCGCTTGCCGTGGCGCTTCAGCGTGCCATAGAGCGGCCCGTCCCACCGCGCGGTCGATGGGCAATTCCGGCTCCAGTCGAGCACATAGCGGCGGTGAAGCAGGCGCCATTCGTCGCCACGTTTTTCCAATCGGTCGAGATACCGTCCGCCGACGTCCATTTCCTGCGGACCGGCAGGCGAATCGACTTCGTGCCATGCGCGGCAATATGTCTCCGCCGCCGCGCTATCGCCGTCGATATCGATCAGCATGTTGCCGAGGAAATGCTGCGTGCGGCGCATGGCGCCGAGCGCGGGCAGCACGCTTTCCGACCAGCCCAGCGCCGGTGCATCGCCCGTGCCGTAATCGACCAGTGCATCGTCCCACCACACGCTCTTGAGCACCGCGAGATCGCAGCGGTCGATGCCGCGCGCATAGCGGTTCAGCACGTCCATGATCGCCAGCCGATCGGCAACCTGCTCCGGGACCACTTTGCTCATCGCAGCCTCATCTCCTCGCGGCGGCAGCTCAAGTCATGCGGCGCGCGGGCGCCCCACGGGAACATCGTCTCGCCACCCGGCAGATCGGCGGCAGGCTCGTCGCGCACCCAGTCGACCAGTTCGGTGCGGTGCGCGATCTTCCACACGCCGCCCCGCCGCTCGTACCGGTCGACGTAGCGTCCGGCGACGAACATGTCCCGCTCGCCGCCGTCGTCTCCCACCACCCGGTGGTGTGCCTGAAAATAGACTTCGCCGAAGGCCAGATCGCCACTCTCGAAATCGATACGGACCTGCCCGATCATGTGGTGGTTGGCCTTGTGCGGCTTCAGCACGCGCTGCGCGAAAGCCACGAAACCGGGCGCATCGCCTTGCCAGCCCGCGCCATAGTCGGTGGTCGCATCATCATGGAACACCGAGATGTGCAGCGCGGGATCGAGCCGGTCCTGCGCGCGCATGTAATCGCAGCTGAGATCGTAGATGGCCTGCCACGAGGTGAGGCGATCAAGCGGGTCCATCGTCATCAATCCCGCGCCAGATATTGATCGATGGTCTGGTGAAACTGGCGGATTCGCGCCTCCTGATAGTTCCCCAGCGTCTGCCCGCGCTTCGCCGAACCGAGGAAGCCCTGATATTGCAGCGCGAGGTTGTCGGTGTCCTGATCGTAGACCCCGCCCAGCCCCGGGTTCATCCCCGGCGCTTCGGCATAGGACTGCTCGACCGTCAGCCGCACCGGCTCGGGCGGATGCTCGACCGGCGTGCCCGGCGGCACCAACTTGAGGAACATGAGATCGAACAGCGAGCGCGAGGGATCATTCCCGATGGGCCGGAAGCGATAGATCATCGGCAGCGATACGCCCGGAAACAAGCACATGTTGGGGAACAGGTGATACTCGATCGAATCGAGCATCTCGCTGTCCGAATACATGTCGAGCGGTACGCCGCTGGCCTGCGAGATCTGCTCGCGCAGCTTCTCTGCAGCATAGGACCGCGCGGTGCGGCCCTCTGGCAGCGTGCCGCCACCGACACGCATGCGGTCGAACAGTTCCTGCTCGGTCTGGGTGCCGGTGAAGTGCGGGCTCGGCACGCCGATGGTGTGGACGAAGCGCGTCACGTGGTCGCTGAACAGATCGTACTGCGCATTGGCATCGGCAGCCGTCGGCAGCGCCTGCGAATGCGTCTCGTAGACGTGATAGGCCTCGAGAAAGGCTTCCTGTGCCGCCTTCCAGTTGGTCGGCAGCTCCTTCTGCACATGCAGCGCGATCCGCCGATCCGCCAGATCCCAGCGCCCGGAGAAATGCTCGGCAAGCGGGCCGAGCTGGTCTTTCAGCGGGCGCGCATCGGGATCAAGGTTGATGAAGATGAACCCGCCCCAGGTCTCCATCCGCACTTGCGGGAGGCGAAATTCCTCGTCCTTCACATGCGGGAAATCCCAGCGGCACGGAAGATGCGAAAGCTCGCCCTCCAATGACCAGCGCCAGCCGTGGAACGGGCAGCGCAGTTCCATCGCATTGCCGTTGGTATCGGACCGCTTGAGCTGTGTGCCCCGGTGAAGGCAGGCATTGCGATAGGCGCGGATTTCCCCGTCATCGCCGCGCACGATGAGGATGGACCAGGGACCGATATCGTAGGTGATGTAGTCGCCCGCCTCGGGGATATGTTCCTCGCGCGCGGCCCATTGCCACGTGCGCGCCCACATGTGGGTAAACTCGCGCGCCATGAAATCGGGCGAAGTATAGCGGTCGTAGTCGATATCGGCATCGCCGACGAAGCTGTAGGCCTCGGCGATCAGCGCCGGCGGCACATCCTGACCATCCGCCAGGATGATGTCGCGCGTGCTCGGACCGGGGCAGCGGGCTGCGCCCGGTTCAGGCGGGAGAGGCAGGCTGGTTTCAAGGTTCATCCCTCAAGCTCCTTCTTGCCCCTCCCCGCGTGGCATCAATAGCGGACGGTAAGCTGCATGCGCACGGTGCGCGGCATCGAACCGTAGCCGATGATATCGCCCAGCGTGGCATTGTTCGTGCCGGTGCCAGCACCCGTCAGCGGCGCGGTGCCGCCGCCGATGAAGTAGAACTTGTTGCCGAGGTTCTTGCCGATCACGGCAAGCTGCCAGCGATCATCCTTTGCACCGAACCGGAGGCCTGCATCGAACACGGTATAGGCGTCCTGACGGGTGTAGGGATCGCCGAAGCTCGACCCGAGGTACGAGCTTGAGGTGCGGGTATCGATGTTGCCGCCGAACTTCAGGTTGGAACCGATATCGGTCTCGTAAGAGATACCGGCGGTCGTGGTCCATTCCGGCGCGGACGAGGTTGGCGCGCCGGACAGATCCTGCCGCGGCTGCCCCGCCACCGTCAGCGAGCAGCCCGCCGCGATGCTCTGGCCCGACCAGCACGGCGAGATGAAGTCGATATAGCGCGCCTTGTTGTAGTTGACGGTGCCGTGGAACGAGAGGCCCGGCACGCTGCGCGGCGCATATTCCAGCTCGAACTCGACACCCTTGGCCCGCGCCGCACCGGCGTTGTAGGTCACATAGGCGAAGACCTGCGAGTTGAAGTAGTCGATCTGCAGATTGGTGTACTTGTAGCTGTAGAGCGTCAGGTTCGCGCGCAACTGGCGGTCGAACAGGGTGGACTTGATGCCCGCCTCGAAGCCGCGGCCCCGCTCCGGATTGAACGCGAGATCAGCCGAGGGATTGTTGGTCACCAACGAGGAGTTGATCGCGCTGTTGGAGAAGCCGCCCGACTTGTAGGCGGTCTTGTACGCGCCGTAGACCATGACATCGGATGTCGGTTTCCAGCTGAGCGTCACGTCCGGCGACCAGTCGTCGAACTTCTGGTCCCCCGTGAGCGTGCCGTTCGTCGCCGCGCTCTGCGGACGGAAGATGCCGGTCACGGCGGGGTTCACGTAAGGCTGGGTGAAGTAGCTGACCTTGGTTTCATGCGTGTAGCGTACGCCTGCCGTTGCTTCGAGGGTCGGCAGGATCTTCCAGATCGCCTGGCCATAAGCCGACCACGTCTCGCCGTCCGTCGCCGAATCCTTGGCATAGGCGACATAGCGCATGCCGTTCGGGGCGGCCGAGTTCTCGAGACTGGCGAAGAGCACGGCCTGGAAGAAGGTGCGCTTGGTCTTCTGGTAGAGGCCGCCAACCATCAGGTTGACCGGGCTGTCGAACTTGGTCAGCGCGCGCAGTTCCTGGCTGAAGGCGTGATAGCTGGCGTTTTCCGTCGCCCACACGCCGCCGCCGAGGAAGTCGCAGTCGCAGCCGAACTTGTTGTTGTTCCAGTTGTAGTTGGTGACCGAGTTCAAGGTCACGTTCTGCATGTCGTAGTTGACCGTGCCGGTCACCTGCCACGACTTGTAGGTGTTGTAGAGATCGCCATTGCTGCGGGCATAGGGCGTTGCCTGCGCAATGTCGGTCGGGAAGTTGTTCTGATAGAGCTTGAAGCCGCCATCGCACTTGTAGGCGGGGTTCAATGCGGTCGCGCCGGTCGGGCAGCGCACGGCGGAATAGTTCCAGCCGTTGCCGATGGTGTCGTTCCACGAGCCCGAGGCCTTGAGCGTGGCAGTAAGGCCGGTGCCGCCATCGTACTTCAGCGTGGCGCGCCCGATCACTTCGCGTTCCTGCGGCTGATCTGCCGCAGCCGCCGCAGCGGTGTGGGGGGTTACCGCGAAGCCATTGGCCACGTCGAAGGTCGGATAGGACTGCGAACCGGCTGCGTTGCGGTAGTAGCCGCCGAACATCTTCGAACCGCGCACCGCAAGGCGCAGGCCCCAGTTGTCCGAAAGCGGGGTCGAATAGATCAATTCGCCGTAGAGCTGGCGGGCGTTCGCTTCGTAGCCGACGCGGCCAATGATCTCGCGCTCCTTGCCGGGATCGGCGGTGGTCAGGCTGATCACGCCGGCGGTCGCGTTCTTGCCGTAGAACAGCGCCTGGGGCCCCTTGAGGATTTCCACGCGGGCGAGATCGAAGAAGCCTTCGTTGATGACGCGGCCCTGGCCGTAATAGACGCTGTCGACCACGATCGCGACCGACTGCTCGATGCCGATCGAGGTAGCGTTAGAGCCGATGCCGCGCATGGTGAGCTGCGCACCGGCACCGTTCGAGGCACGCGCGACGGTGAACTGCGGCGTTGCCGCGGCGATCTTTTCAAGGCTGGTCAGATCGCGCGTCTGGACGGTCTGCGCGCTGATCGCCTGCACCGCGACCGGAATGCTCTGCACGCTTTCCGAGCGGCGGCGGGCGGTCACGATGATGTCTTCGACGCCGCTTGCGGCAGGGGTTTCCGCCGAGGCACCGGACTGCGGCGGGGCAGCGGCTTCATCTGCGGCCAACGCTGGGGTCGCGGCGAGCAGCGCACCGGGCGCAAGCACCGCGAGCATGGCGATGCGCGCCGTGCCCGAAAGGAATTCCTGACGCACCGAATCAGTCTGCTGGCGCATGTGCTGCATTTTGCCTCTCCCGCTTCATGGCATCGCCGCCCGGATTCTTCCGGTGTCGGCGACTGGCAGTGAGGGTACCAATCCTGCCCTCTGGCTCAACCATTTATACGGCGTTTAAGTACTTTTGATAGGTAAACAGGCAGGTCTGCCGGATGGGTGGATCGGCCATTTTACAGCCGTTTGCTGCGCACAAGAAAACCGGCCCCGAAGCGGGACCGGCACACTTTGCTCCGGTGTTTACAGCGCTGCCGGAACGCCTCACCAATCGTGGGGTTCGCCGTTCCACTTGCGGAATTCGCCGCTGTCTTCCAGCGACCAGCCTGCCGCAAGCGTGCGCAGGCCGGTGGCGCTTTCCTGCACACTGATCTGCGCATGGGGACCGCCCATGTCGGTCTGCACCCAGCCGGGATGGACAAGGCCGACCACGATGCCCCGCGCCTTGAGATCAATCGCGAGGGAACGGGTCAGCCGATTGAGCCCCGCCTTTGCCGCCGCATAGGCATAGAGCCCGCCCATCGGCCAGGTCGAAGCGCCAACCTGGCTGGTCACGTTGATCACCCGCGCGCCCTCGCCCATGCGAGGCAGGAAGGCCTGCAGCACGCGCAGCGGGCCCTGCACCATGATCGCGAAGGCCTCGTTCCACGCGTCCCAGTCCGCGCTTTCGAGCTCGTTGGCCATCGGCCCCGTGACCCCCGCCACGTTGTAGAGCACGTCGACGCTACCTTCCCCGCTCGCGGCTGCCGCGGCGCGCACCGAAGCGTCGCTCGCCACATCGCACGGATGGATCGTCAGCCGTCCGCCGGAGGACGCGGCAAGGTCCTCCAGCGCCGGGCTTGCCTTGCGAGCAAGCGCAATGACCGTGTCGCCCAGTGCTAGATGCTGCGCAGCAAGCTCAAGCCCGATGCCGCGCGCGGCGCCGGTTGTCGCGATGGTTGCCATGGTCCTTGCTCCCTTTGGACAGTACGTGATTACAGCTTGAGCAGCTGCTTGCCCTTGTTCGAACCGGAGAACAGCCTCTGCAAAGTAGCAGGTGCATTCTCGAAGCCGTGCTGCACGTCTTCGCGGTAGGCGAGGCGGCCTTCGTTGACCCACTTGACCAGACGGCGGCGGATATCCGGGAATTCATTGGCCCAATCGAGCACGATGAAGCCCTGCATGCGCGCGCGGCGGAACACGAGGTTGAAGTAGTTTTCCGGGCCTGCCGGCAGGTTGCCAGTCTCGTAGCGGCTGATGCCGCCGCAGATCACGACGCGCGCATTGGTGGCGATGCACGCCAGCATGTCGTTGAGGATCTTGCCGCCGACATTGTCGAAGATCACGTTGATCCCGTTCGGCGCGAGTTCCTTCAGCTGCGCGCGGATTGGCCCCGCCTTGTAGTCGATGGCGTGGTCGTATCCTGCTTCCTTGACGAGCCAATCGCATTTTTCGGGGCCGCCAGCGATGCCGATCACGGTGCAGCCGGCAATCTTGGCGAGTTGACCGACGATGGAACCCGTCGCGCCCGCAGCGCCGGAGACCACGACAACGTCGCCCGCCACCGGTTCGCCGACCTTGAACAGGCCGCAATAGGCGGTGACGCCCGTCGTGCCGAGAATCGAGAGCATCGCCGTCGGCGGCAGCTCGGACATGCAGGGGATGAGGCCATCACCATCGTGGATGAGGTACTCGCTCCACACGATCGAGCCCGAAAGCATCGTGCCGACCGGGAACTTGCCGCCATTGCTTGCAACGACTTCGGTGATGCCCGAACCGCGCATGACATCGCCGATGGCCATCGGCGCGACATAGTCGGCGATGTTTTCCATCCAGCCCTTCTGTGCCGGATCGAAACCGAGGAAATGCGTCTTGAGCAGCATCTGGCCCGGCCCGGGTTCGGGCAGGCTGGTCGTCACCAGCTTGAGGTCGTCATCGTTGATCGGACGGCCGCGGGGGTGTCCATTGAGCAGCCACTGGCGGGTTTCAGTCACGTCGGAATCTCCCGGAAAAGTTTTCTTGGCGGCGAGACTAGCGGCAGTGCCGCACATCCGGACCTACCGAATTGAATGAGCCCCCAAAGGGCAGATCATGGCGCTTTAACGCGCCATCCCGGCCAGCCGCGTGGCGAGCGCCGGATCGCGCGGATCGTTCCAATCCTGCCGCGCGGCCCATTCGGCAAGGCTGGCGGGCCTGTGCCTGAAATGCCTGGCCATTTCCTCCGGCGTCACGATCAGCGGCGAGATGGCTTGCGCGTTGTACCAGCGGTAGAACTGGGCCATCCCGTCATAGATCGAGGCCGGCTTCACTTCCGCCGAACCGGTCACCAGCAGGCTCATTGCCGAGGCGAAATCGTCTGGCGTCAGGCTCTTGAACACGACCTGCTTGCCCGAAACCTTGCTGAGCGTGGCGGCCACTTCATCGCCGACCAGCGCTTCCGGGCCGCCGACGCGGTAGCGCCCGCTGGGGAGATCGGGGTTGGTCAGAGCCTCGACCATGAAGGCCGCGACGTCATCGAGGCAGATCCACGAGATCTTGAGATCGGGCTTGGCGGGGTAGGCGAAGATGCCCTTGTTCACGATGCCGGGCTTGTTCCAGCTGCGGATCATGTTGTCCATGAACACGCGCGATTCGATGATCGCCCATTCGCAGCCGCTTCCCGCGATGGCCTTGATGATGTCGCGCCGTCCATCCATCGCCGGGCTGCCGATGTCCTCTTCGGCGATGTGGCAGCTGGTGTGGAAGACGATGCGCTTGACGCCGTTCGCCTTGCCAGCCGCCGCAATGTTCGCGCCCATCTTCTGCGCGAGCTCACGGTCGAACACGAAGGGCAGATGCGCGGCAATCGCGTCCATGCCCTTCGCCGCCGCGATCATCGAGGCTTCGTCGTAGATATCCGCCGCCACCGTCTCGACATCGGCAAATTCAGTGCCCGCGAGCGCGTTCGGATTGCGCAGCGCCGCGACCGGGGTAATGCCGCCTGCGATCAGCCGGGTCAGCAGCGGATGCCCCTGGTCGCCCGTGGCGCCCAGCACCAGAATGCGCTTCATCGAAAATCCTTCCTACTGATTGGCGAGCCGCGCGGCCGTGCGTCCGGCGATACATCCGAAAGTGAGTGCGGGCCCGAGCGTGCCGCCAGCGCCCGCGTAGACACTGCCGGTTGGGCACGCGATCACGTTGCCTGCGCCGTAGAGGCCCGGAATCGGCTCCCCATCGACATCGAGCACCTGCGCCGCCGCATTGGTCTTCGCACCGCCATTGGTGCCGAGCGCGCCGAGCTTGAGCTGCACCGCGTGGAATGGCCCTTGCACCAGCGGACCAAGCGTGGCTGCCGCACCGGGCCGCGAACGGTCGCCGTAGAAATGGTCGTAGGCGCTCACGCCGCGCCCGAAATCGGGATCTTCGGCGTTTGCAGCATGGGTGTTGAAGCGCTCGACCGTCTGCACAAATGCTGCAGCATCGACGCCGATCCTCGCGGCCAGTTCTTCCAGCGTATCGGCGACGAAAACGGCATCAGGCAGCGGATCGAACGGCATCACGGTGCCGAGCGGATAGCGCGCGCGGTACTGCGCATCGAACACCAGCCAGGCCGGGTTGTTGGGATAGTCGTACGTCGCCGGATCGAACTGGTGGAACGCGCCCGCCAGCGAGGAATAATTGTTCGCCTCGTTGCAGAAGCGCTTGCCCGCGCGGTTGACCATGAGGCTGTGCGGCAGGGTGCGCTCGATCAGGACGGGCGAAGCGCGCTCCTCGCCGCCCGGCCACTGCGCGCCGCCGATGGACAGCGTCGGCACCCACCACGCGGAGGTCATGTTGCCGAGCCCCGCGCCGACCGACATGGCGAGCTTGAGCCCGTCACCGGTATTGCCCGGTGGCGAGGCTGGCATATCGAGCGGGCCGCGCAGGAACGTCTTCTTGAGGCTCTGGTTCCATTCGAACCCGCCGGTCGCGAGGATCACGCCGCGGCTGGCGCGAATGCTGCGTCCGCTTGCGAATTCGACGCCGACCACCCGGCCCGCTTCGACGATCAGCCGATCTGCCTTCATGCCCAGCTGCGGCTCGATCCCGCGCGCGAGGCACGCGGCCAGCAGACGGCCGACCATCGCCTGCCCGAAGCCGCGCAAGTCCGCATCGGCGCGGCGCTTCAGTTCCGCCGGATCGACGAAGCCGCTGCTGCCGCCAAGCGGCGTTTCGCGCAGCATCATGCGCTGAATGACGCCGTCGCTGAACACCTTCTCCGCCCAGGGGCCGAGCGTGGTGAAATCGAACAGTTCGTTGTCGAGCGCGCGCCCGCCTTCGGGCTTCGCGCCGGGCCGGTCGAGGTAATAGTCGGGATAGCTTGGCAGGATGCTCACCGCGAGCGCGCCCGCGTCCTCCAGAAACGCCAGTGCCCCCGGCGCCTCGCGCACGAATGCGCCGAGCACGTCGGCGTCCATTTCGCCGTGATCGAGGCTACCGAAATAGGCGAGCGCGTCGTCATCGCTGTCGGCCATGCCTGCGGCCTGCATGCGCGGATTGTTCGCCGCCCAGATGATGCCGCCGGAAACCGCCGCCGTGCCGCCAAGCCGGTCGCCTTTCTCGACGAGCGTGACCGCCGCTCCCGCCGCATGGGCCGAAAGCGCCGCCGCCATGCCGGCCGCGCCCGCGCCGATGATGAGAACGTCGGTCGTCTCGCTCACCTCACAGCCCCCCGGCGACATAGAGGCACTGCCCGGTCACCCAGCCGGAAGCCGGCGAGCACATGTAGACCGCCGCCGCCGCAATATCCTCCTCGCGGCCATAGCGCTGAAGCGGGATGCGGATCATCTCGCGCAGCGCCTCGCGCGCGGATTCGTCGCCGGTGCGCATGCATTCGTTGAAGTTCTGCGTCGGGATCGGCCCCGGCCCCACCGCATTGACGCGGATCTTGGGCGCGAGTTCGCGCGAGAGCGTCTCGGTCAGGCTGTTCACGCCTGCCTTGGCGGCTGCGTAAGGCCCATTCTTAGCCTGCGGACCGAACGCGGCGCGCGAAGAGGTGTTGAGGATTACGCCGCCCGCCTCGCCCATCGCCTTGGCGGCGACGACAGCGCCCATCCAGACGGCCTTGAGGTTGAGATCGACCTGCGCGTCCCAGCTCGCCTCGGTGGTCTTGGTCAGATAGCGCGGGTTGCCATCGGGAATGCCGCCCGCGTTGCTCACCCAGATGCTGACCGAACCGAGTTCCGCCGCAGCGCGCCCCGCAAGGTGCTCCAGCGCTTCCATCGAGGTCGCATCCGTCGGCACCGCAATGGCGCGGCGGCCGCGGGCGCGGATTTCCTGCGCGACGGCTTCGATATCTGCCGCAGTACGCGCGCCAAGCGCAACGTCCGCGCCTGCTTCAGCGAGCGCGATGGCGATGGCGCGGCCGATGCCCTTGCCCGCCCCGGTGACGACCGCGACCTGTCCGTCGATGCGGAAGCTGTCGAGGATGCTCATGCCGGTTCGGCCTCCCGTTCCATCAGGGTGACGCGCGGATCGTTCGGCCAGACCCATTCCTGCCCGATGACCTGCTCGACCGCGAGGTGCTTGGGCACGTTCTCCAGCCCGATCATCTTGTCGCAGGTCTGGTGGAAGCTGTAGATGCGCGCTTCCTGATAGCTCAGCGGCACGGACTTGAAGCCGTCGCTTTCCATCGACTTCTGGATCGCCTCGCCGAACTGGGTGTCTTCCTGGATGATCGGGCTCATTTCACGACCACCCTTGCCGTCGGGTACGGTCCAGAGGTCCGGCGTCGGGCCGTCACCCCAATCAAGCGCCATGGTGATGAGCTCGAGCCGGGTTGTGTTCAGCGATGTCGGCCAGAAGATCAGCGGCGGGATGAAGAAGTTGGACAGCGGCGAGACCCAGTTGGGGAACATCGTGTAGCTCTGGGTCGTGGTCCGCCCCAGTTCGCCCACGGTCTCGATCTGCTTCCATTCCGGCGGGCTGTCGATCGCGCGCACGTGCTCGCGGTTGGTGTGCTGCGGCGCGGGTGCGATCATCCGCGCGTGGCCATTGTGGTACATCGTGTTCACGTTGCGCTTGTGATCGACCAGCGGCGCGACCGTATCGGGATGGATGAAGGGCACATGGTAGACTTCCATGTTGGCCTCCATCGCCACCTTCCAGTTGCACTTGAGATCGAACGACTGGCGCGCGGCGAGCTTGATCCTGTCGAAGGCGAACTCCTCCCACTCGTCCCAGATCGGCCCCATCCACTCGCGCAGCGACATCGCGTTTTTATCGAGGTTCACGAAGATCAGCTTGCCGTACATTTCGCAGCGGACGGAGATCAGGCTGCGGCAGGACTTGTCGAAATTGGCGAAGTCCTGCGATTCCGGCACGCCGATGAGCTCGCCATCGGTCTTGTAGGTCCAGTTGTGATAGCCGCACATCAGCCGCGGGGCGCGCCCGCTCTGCTGGGTTACGACCGGCGCGCCGCGGTGGCGGCAGGTGTTGTAGAACGCGCGGACGACGCCATCCATACCGTGAACGATGATCAGCGGCTGCCCCGCATTGTCCCACTGCATGAAGCTGCCGGGTTCGGGCACTTCATCGAGATGCGCGGCAAACAGCCAGCTCTTCTTCCAGATGTGCTTCTGTTCGAGGTCGTAATATTCCTGGCTGGTGTAGCGACCGGCGGGGAGGTCCGGCAGGTGCGGGAAGCCCTCGGGCGGACGGGTCCGCGCCGCTTCCCATTCCATCAGCCGCTTGATCGTGTCGACCGTCTGCTGATCCATCATCTGCCGTACTCCTGTTCGGGCGAACGCGCTCAGGCGTTCCCGGCTATCACTGATTTCGCATCGTCCACGCGGATCGCTGCGCCGTTGATGAACTTGCTTTCGTCCGAGGCGAGGAACACCACGGTGTAGGCAATGTCGTCCGGCTCACCCAGCTTGGTGATCGGCCCCGCATTGAGCGCTTCTTCCGCCCCGCGCATCAGCGCTGCCTGTCGGCCGACCTCGATCACCATCGGCGTCAGGATGCCGGCAGGGTGGATCGAGTTGCAGCGGATGTTGTAGCCCTGCCGCGCACAATGGACCGCGACAGCCCGCGTCAGCCCCTCGACCGCGCCCTTGGCCGCGCAATAGGCCGCGACCGCACTTTCGCCCTGGACCGAGGCGATCGAGGCCATGTTGACGATCGAGCCGCCGCCGGTTTCCTTCATCACCCGCACCGCGTGCTGGCAGCCGAACCAGGTGCCGTCCGCGCTGACCGCCATGATGAAGCGGTAGTCCTTCTCGGTCTGCGTCTCGATATCGCCGAGTTCGACGACGCCCGCGTTGTTGACGAGGATATCAAGCTTGCCGTGCCGCGCGACGACATCATCGACCAGCACCCGCCACTCGGCATCGTGGCGCACGTCGAGATGGCGATATTCGGCCATCTCGCCGAGTTCCGCCGCGACGCGCTCGCCATTCGCGCTGTCCACATCGGTGAGGATCACCCGCGCACCCTCGCGCACGAACATGCGCGCATCGGCCTCGCCGAGGCCCTTGGCCGCACCGGTGATGATTGCAACCTTGCCTGCCAGCCTGCCCATACCCGGTCTTCCTCTCATTATTGCCAAGTTCCCACCAATTCACCCCGGATGCTAGGCAGACGTTACTAGCAAAAGAGAGGGGTAACGCCGTGGCAGTGACGACCGAGGAACTGCTGGCGCGCGAGGAAATCCGCGATCTACTGCACCGCTACTGCAAGGGAATCGACCGGAAAGACTGGGCTTTGGTGCGCTCGTGCTTCGCCGACGACCATGTCCACCGGCACTCGACCTTCGTGGGTTCGCCCGACGAGTTTATCGGTTTTGCCAGTGCCGTGCTGACGACGATCCCGGCGACCCATCACACCATCGGCAACGTGCACTTCGCCTTCGCCGAGGACGGCCAGAGCGTGGAGACCGAAGCCAACTTCGTCGCCTACCACCTGATCGAGGCGGGCCACATGGAAGGTACGCCTGTGCCGACGGGCGGCAAGGCGACCGACTGGATCGTCGCTGGGCGCTACTGCGACCGGATGGAAAGGCGCGATGGCAAATGGATCATCGTCGCGCGGCAAGCCTACCATGACTGGGAGCGCGTCGATCCGGCGAACGTCTGAAAAAGCACTCGAAATCTAGGGAGAGAATGGATGCGACTGAACGGCAAGACCGCGCTTATCACCGGCGGTTCCTCGGGCCTTGGCGCCGCCATGTCGCGGCGCTTTGTCGCCGAAGGGGCGAGTGTCGTGATTGCCGATATCGATGATGCCGGCGGCGAGGCGCTTGCCGCCGAGCTGGGCGACAAGGCGCGCTACATCCACCTCGACGTGACCCAGGAAGCGGACTGGGCCGCTGCCTTCGCCGGGATTAAGGCGGTCGACTGCGTGATCAACAACGCGGGCATCACCACTGCTGGCAATATCGAGCAGGTGACGCTCGAGCAGTTCCGCCACGAGTTCGAGATCGACGTCGTCGGCGTGTTCCTTGGCTGCAAGTACGCGGTCGCCGCCATGAAGGAGCGCGGCGGCTCGATCATCAACATGTCCTCGCTGGCGGGGATCCGCGCCAATGCCGATCTCGTCGCCTACAACGGCGCAAAGGCGGCGGTGGCGCACATGACCAAGTCGATTGCGGCGCACTGCGGCAAAAGCGGGTACGGCATCCGCTGCAACTCGATCCACCCCGGCGTGATCCGCACCCCGATCCTCGACAAGGTGCTGGCGCAGGTGCCCAACCCTGACGAAGTCTACGCGGGCTGGGTTGCGGTCCACCCCATCGGCCGCATCGGTACGCCCGAGGAAATCGCCGCCATCGCGGTCTACCTCGCCTCCGACGAATCCGGCTTCACCACCGGCGCGGAATTCCGCATCGACGGCGGAAGCTCGATCTGATGAACCCGATCAGCCTCGCCTCGGGCGTCGTCCCGGAATTCGGCCCTGTCGAGACCATCCGCGCCGCGCGCGACGGCGGGTTCGATGCGGTCGGCCTCTGGGTGGCGCCCGAGACGTGGACTGATGCGACCACGCGGGAAGCGCGCGCCGCGCTGGCGGACACCGGCCTGCCGGTGGTCGATGTCGAGGTCATCTGGCTCCAGCCCGGCAGCGACATGGCCGCGCACAAGAAGATCATCGACGTCGGCGCGGAGCTGGGCGCGCAGAACGTGCTGTGCGTCTCGTCCGAAACGGACATGGGCGTGACGGCGGCGCGGCTGCATGAGCTCTGCGTTCACGCCGAGGGGACGGGGCTGCGGGTCGCGCTGGAGTTCGGCATCTTCACCGAGGTCAAGACCCTCACCATGGCGATGGGCGTGCTGGATCAGGTCGGCCATCCCTTGCGCGCGCTGCTGATCGATCCGATCCATGTCGACCGCTCGCAGAGCACAATTGCCGACATTGCGAAGATCCCGCGCGAACTGCTGCCCTATGCGCAGTTCTGCGACGCGCCTGCGAAGCGCCCCGACCCGGCCGATTTCGCGGCGATCATCGAGGATGCCATCGACCTCAGGCAGCAATGCGGCGAAGGCGCGCTGGCGCTCGCCGATATCTACAAGGGCCTGCCGCCCGGCATCCCGCTCAGCATCGAACTGCGCTCCAAGGCCCTGCGCGACAGCTTCCCCGATCCAGGCAAACGCGCGCGGGCGGTGGCAGAGGCGACGCGGCGCTGGCTGGCGAGGAACGGCTGACCGTACTCTTTCGTCATTGCGAGGAGCGTAGCGAAGCGATGACGAGTGGATGGGGCCGGGTCGGCGGTTAAGGCCTATCTCGCCTTCACAAAGGCCGCCACATCGTCGTGCAGCGCCTTCAGCGAATCCTCGTGTGCGTAGACCATGTGACCGCTGGGGTAATACTTGTAGGAAATGTTCGCGCGCAGGCTGTCCGGCACGGGCAGGTGGCGCATCTGGAAGCGCCCTTCGAAATAGGGCGTCGCGGTGTCGTAGTACCCGCCCAGCACCAGCACGCGCAGCGTCGGGTTGGTCTTCAGCGTGAAGGCAAGATCGGGCAGCAGGTTCGCCGCGCCTTCGACCGCGTATCCAGCGCCCGGCGGGGTGTGCTTGAGATCCCAGTCACCCACGTTGGCGAAGAGCTTGAAAGCCTTGCCCGCGCCGTAGCCCAGCTTGCCGCGCGCATAATCGTTGAAGGCCGAGACATAGGCGGAGCTGATCGCAGTGGACTGCGGATCGTAGTCCGCCTCGCGGCTCAGCACGTCGAGGCTCGGGCCGGTAAAGCGCGTGTCGAGCCGTCCCACGGTCTGCCCGGTCTCATCCATCAGGTTGCGGTTGAACTGGCCGAGATTGACCCTGAGGTTCGAGCGCAGGATGTAGGCCGGGGTAAGCCCGGTGAAGCGCGCCAGCTTTTCGGCAATCGCCTGCTTGCGATCAGCCGGCAGATCGTTCCCCTCGATCA
>CANGJI010000054.1 GCA_947454135.1 Sphingomonadaceae bacterium | reverse complement strand
GATACCCCGCGCGATGTGTGGTATCTCGACTTCGCTCGACACGAACGGAGATTAGCGGAGTTGTCCTGCAAGGCGCCACCACTCCGGCGGCAAGGCGGCGGCCGCCGCGTCACGGGCCTCTGCGCTGTCGTAGAGCGCAAAACACGTCGCGCCCGAGCCGGACATGCGCGCCAGCCATGCGCCGCTGGCTTGCAGGGCGGCGATGACGTCAGCGATCTGCGGCACGAGCGCGATGGCGCTGGGTTCGAGATCATTGCGGCCTTCGAGCGCGATGGTGCGCAAGTTCCCTGACGGCATGGGGCCGCGGTCAATCTGGTCCCAGCCCTTGAACACCGGGCCAGTCGCGAGCGGGACGCGCGGATTGACGAGAAGGACCGGCGTCCCGGCGAGATCGTTGGCGACGGGTTCCAGTTCGGTCCCCGTCCCGCGTCCGATGCAGGCCTCGCTCAGCACGCAGGCAGGCACATCGGCGCCAAGCTTCGCAGCGCGCGCGTGCCAGTCATCCGGCAAGCCATGCGCGCGCTCGACCATCCGGAACACCGCACCCGCATCGGCAGAACCTCCGCCCAGCCCTGCCGCGACAGGAAGGCGCTTTTCAAGCGCGACCGCCCAGCCTTTGCCGTGAGGAAGTAAATTCAGTGCCTTGGCGACAATATTTGCAAACGGATCGGAAATTACGGTGCCGAATTCACCAGTGACATGCAGCGTGTCCTCGGATGCCGGTTCCGCCGCCAGTTCATCCCCGGCATCGACGAAGGAAAACAGCGTCTCAAGCTCATGGTAGCCATCCTCGCGCCGCCGCCTGACGTGGAGCGCGAGGTTGATCTTGGCGTAGGCGGTTTCGCGCATCATGGCCGCCCTCCCCGCTCGCGGAGAGGGCTGCTCCATCACATGTTCGGATAGTTCGGGCCGCCGCCACCTTCCGGCGTCACCCATTCGATGTTCTGCGTCGTGTCCTTGATGTCGCAGGTCTTGCAGTGGACGCAGTTCTGGGCGTTGATCTGAAGGCGCGGTGCCCCCGTTTCATCGGTCAGGAACTCATAGACGCCCGCCGGGCAGAAGCGCGCTTCGGGGCCTGCGTAGAGCGGCAGGTTGATCCGCGTCGGGACGGTCGGGTCCTTCAGCACGAGGTGACACGGCTGGTCCTCCTCATGATTGGTGTAGGAGAATGATACCGAAGTGAGGCGGTCGAAGCTGATCACGCCGTCTGGCTTGGGATATTCGATCGGCTTGAACAGGTCGGCACGCATCGTGTGCTCGCTGTCCTTGTGGTGCTTCATGCCCTTCAGCGGATTGATCTTGAGCACGCGCGCCCACATGTCCGCGCCCGCCAGCACGGTGCCGAGCGAGCCGCCAAACTTGGCAACCAGCGGCTGCGCGTTCTGGACGAGCTTCAGTTCAGTGGCGATCCAGCTTTCGCGCACGGCGGCATCGTATTCGCCCAGTTCATCCTGCTCGCGGCCATTCGCCATGGCAGCAGCAATGGCTTCGGCGGCAAGCATGCCGCTCTTCATCGCGGTGTGGCTGCCCTTGATGCGCGGCACGTTGACGAAGCCTGCCGAGCAGCCGATCAGCGCGCCGCCCGGGAAAGCCAGACGCGGAACCGACTGCCAGCCGCCCTCGTTGATCGCGCGCGCGCCATACGAGACGCGGCGTCCGCCTTCGAGGATCTCGCGGATCGCCGGATGCTGCTTCCAGCGCTGGAATTCCTCGTAGGGGTAGACATAGGGGTTCGCGTAATCGAGCGCGGTCACGAAACCGAGCGCAACCTGGTTGTTCGCCTGATGGTAGAGGAACCCGCCGCCCCACGAATTGCTTTCCGAAAGCGGCCAGCCCTGCGTGTGGATGACGCGGCCCGGCACGTGCTTGTCGGGATCGATGTCCCACAGTTCCTTGATGCCGATGCCATAGACCTGCGGCTCGCAATCGCGCTCGAGATCATACCTGGACTTCAGCTGCTTTGTGAGATGGCCGCGCGCACCCTCTGCAAAGAGGGTATATTTCGCGAGCAGTTCCATGCCCGGCTGGTAGTCGGGCTTGTGGCTGCCATCCTTGGCAACGCCCATGTCGCCCGTGGCGACGCCGCGCACTGCGCCCTTGTCGTCGTAAAGGATCTCGGCCGCCGGGAAGCCGGGGAAGATCTCGACGCCAAGCTCGGTCGCCTGCTCGGCCAGCCAGCGGCAGAGGTTGCCAAGGCTGCCGGTGTAGTTGCCATGGTTCGACATGAACGGAGGCATCGGCCAGTGCGGCAGCGCGGTCTTGCCGCCGCGGGTCAAGACCCAGTGCCAGTTGTCCGTAACCGGCGTCTCGGCCATCGGGCAGCCCTGTTCGCGCCACTCGGGCAGCAGTTCATCAAGCGCCTTCGGATCGACCACCGCACCCGAAAGGATATGTGCGCCGATTTCCGAACCTTTTTCGAGGATACAGACCGATATCTCGGAATTGACCTGCTTCAGGCGGATCGCCGCTGCAAGACCCGCAGGCCCGCCGCCGACGATCACGACGTCATAAGGCATCGATTCCCGTTCGCTCATTCTCTCGCTCCGACCCCATATCGGGCACGCTGTGCCCCGAAAGCTCAAGTCTCTGCCTTGAAAGCTGGCGCAAGCAAGGTCAAGACCACACTGGCATGGGACCGCTAGACACAAATGACAGGTCGTTGGGCCAGGCACTCGAAGCCGCGCTTGGCTGGTGGGCCGAAGCGGGCGTCGACATGGCCTTTGTCGATGCGCCGCAGGATTGGCTCGCGGCCGAGACACCCGCGCCCGCAGGCAAGGCAGCCCCGGCGCTTCCGCCGGTCGAACAGCGCCCTCCGCGCGTTTCCGCCCAGCCCGCTGCAGCTCCACCGGTTGCTCAAGATCGCGCTGCATGGCCCGAAAAGTTCGAAGATTTTGCTCCCTGGTGGCTTGCCGAACCGTCGCTCGCACCGAAAGGCGCACGGCGGTTTGCGCCGGTTGGCCCGCGCAGTGCCGAACTGATGGTTCTCGTTCCCATGCCAGCAGAGGATGACGGCGAAACCTTGCTTTCTGGCCGCACCGGCAAGCTGCTCGACGCGATGATCGCGGCGATGGGGATCGAACCGGCGGCGGTTTACCGCGCTTGCGCGCTTCCAGCCCGAATCGCCCTGCCCGATTGGGCAGGACTAGGCGCGGCAGGCCTTGGCGACGTGCTGAAACGCCATGTCGCGCTTGCTGAGCCGAAGCGGATGCTGGTGTTTGGCCGAGGCGACATCTTGGCGCTTCTCGGGCACGACTCAGCGCAAAATGCTCACCATTTACGCGCGTTTAACCATGAGAGTGGCAGTATTCCGGCAGGTTTCGAATACGATCTCGAAACTCTGTTGGCCAAACCGGGCTGGAAATCGGGGGTCTGGCAACGCTGGTTGGACGCGGTGGCCGATGGGGCCGTTTCGGCATGACAGCGATTGCCGGCAGACGTGAACGGGAAGAGATCCGAAGTGGGATGTTCGTGCGGGGCCAGTCAGCCATGAAGCTCAGCCGCGCTGCCCTCGTCGCCGTGGCCGCTGCGCTGGCCGTCAGCACCGCTGCGCCCGTCCTCGCCAATAGCGCCGCTGCCGAATATTTTCGTTCGCGCGCAGATCGCACCTCGGTTCCCTCACTGCTGAGCCAGGAAGACCGCGCCTACTACAAGCAGATGTTCGGGGCGATCGAGCGCGAGGACTGGACGACAGTGCAGTCGCTGCTCGCCCAGCGCGCCGATGGGCCGCTGCATGCCGTGGCCAAGGCGCAGTACTACCTCGCGGCCAGTTCGCCCCGTGCCGAACTTGCCCCGCTGACGCAGGTTCTGGCCGCAGCGCCGGAATTGCCCTGGGCCGAGCAGCTTGGCCGTCTGGCCTTGAAGCGCGGAGCGACCGAACTGCCCGCCCTGCCCAGCGCGCAGCCGATGATGACGCTGCCGGGCCTGCCGAAGCGCATCAAGCCGCGCCCTGTCGCCGATGGCACGATGCCAGATACCGTGGCGCTCGCGATTCAAGACCGCATCAAGAACGACGACCCGCTGGGCGCCCGCGTGCTGCTCGACGGCATCGAGGCGAGCCTCTCGGTAGAGGCGCGCGCCGAATGGCACCAGCGCGTGGGCTGGGCGTTCTACATCGAGAACGATGACAACAATGCACGCAACGTCTCGCTGGGCGCGCTTCAGGGCGCGAGCGGGCCGTGGGTCGCCGAAGCGTTGTGGACGGCGGGCCTTGCCTCATGGCGGCAGGGCGATTGCCAGAATGCCGCTGCCAGCTTCGAGCAGGCCGCCAGCGCCGCGCAGAACGATGAGCTCAACGCCGCTGCTAACTATTGGGCCGGCCGCGCCTGGATGCGTTGCCGTGCGCCGGAAAAGGTCGCAGGTGCCCTGCGCAGCGCAGCACGGCTGCGCGATACGCTCTATGGCATGATCGCCAGCGAGGCGCTCGGACTCAAGGAAACCAGCCTCGCCTCCGCGCCAGACTTCACGTCCGACGACTGGCAGCAACTCCGGCAGGTCAGCAACGTGCGCCTCGCCGTGGAACTGGCGGAAATTGGCGAAGACGGCCTCGCCGACGAACTGCTGCGCCATCAGGCGCGGATCGGCGATCCTTCGCTCTACGCGCCGCTGTCGCGCCTTGCGCGCGATCTTGGCCTGCCCGCCACGCAGCTGTGGATGGCCTACAATGCGCCTTTCGGCGCCAAGCCCGATGCTGCCGCGCGCTTTCCCGCGCCGCGCTGGGTGCCCGCAACGGGCTGGAAGGTCGATCCGGCGCTGCTTTTCGCACATTCGCTTCAGGAATCGAATTTCCGCACTGCGGTCGTCAGCCCCGCCGGTGCGCGCGGCCTCATGCAGGTCCTTCCCGGAACGGCACGCGGCCTCACCCGCAACGAACCCAGCATGGTCGGACGCGAGAAGCAGCTCGATCTGCCCGACGTCAACATGGCGTTCGGCCAGAGCTACCTCGTGCAGCTCAAGGATTCGGGTGCGACGGGCGGGCTGCTGCCCAAGGTCATCGCCGCCTACAACGCCGGACCGATGCCTATCGCGCGCTGGAACACCGAGATCCGCGACAACGGCGATCCGCTGCTGTGGATGGAATCGATCCCCTATTGGGAAACGCGCGGCTACGTCTCGATCGTGATGCGCAATTACTGGATGTACGAGCGGCAGGCGGGCGGTCCCTCGGAAAGCCGCATCGGCCTTGCGCAGGGCATGTGGCCCAAGTTTCCGGGTCTTACCGGCGCAGAAAGCGTAAGGATCGCGTCTCGTGGCAATTGACACCTCGCGCACGTTCAAGCCGATCAACATCGCCCTGCTGACCGTTTCGGACACGCGCGGGCCAGAGGACGACACCTCGGGTGACATCCTTGCCGAGCGGATCAAGGCAGCCGGCCATCATCTCGCGGCGCGCGCAATCGAGAAGGACGATGCCTCGCGCATCGCCAGCCGCCTCAACAACTGGATCGATGATCGCAGCGTCGATGCGGTTGTCATTACCGGCGGCACCGGCCTCACTGGCCGCGACGTCACCCCTGAAGCGCTCGACCGGGTGAAGACGCGCGATATTCCGGGCTTCGGCGAGCTGTTTCGCTGGATCAGCTTCAAGACCATCGGCACCAGCACGATCCAGTCGCGCGCCTGCGCAGTGGTCGCACGCGGCACGTATATCTTCGCCCTTCCCGGCTCGAATGGCGCGGTGAAGGATGGCTGGGACGGGATCCTTGCCGAGCAGCTCGACAGCCGCAACCGCCCCTGCAACTTCGTCGAACTGATGCCGCGCCTGCTCGAAAAGTAGGCCGCCCACTGGCACCGGAACAGGTTGGCATGCGTCTATGTTCCATATATGTTCTCATTCATGGGAACATCCGATTCCATCGTTCGTGGCCGCGGCGCCCAATCCGGGCACGTTTCCGCGCGCTTCGGGCTGCATCAGCGCGAGGCCGATGGTGATTGGCTTGATGCAGCGGAAGCGGTGGATGGGCCGGGGCCGAAATTGCGGACGACCGTCACCGAGGAATTTCCCAAGTCCGCCATCGCGAGGAACACCTCGCCCGATATCCCGTTCGATCGCTCGCTCAATCCCTACCGGGGCTGCGAGCATGGCTGCATCTATTGCTATGCGCGGCCGACACATGCCTGGCACGATCTCTCGCCAGGGCTCGATTTCGAGACGAAGCTGTTTGCCAAGCCGTCTGCTCCCGCGCTTCTGCGCAAGGCGTTCGCGGCGCGCGGTTATGCTCCCGCGCCTCTGGCACTGGGCACCAATACCGATCCTTATCAGCCGATCGAGAGCCGTTACCGCATCACGCGCGGCGTGCTCGAGGTATGCCTCGAAACCGGGCATCCGGTGACGATCACGACCAAGTCCGCGCGCGTTCTCGATGATCTTGATCTCCTCGGCGAACTGGCGGCGCGCAACCTCACGGCTGTCTCGATTTCGGTGACGAGCCTTGACCCCAAGCTTTCAGGGATACTCGAACCGCGTGCGTCGGCTCCGGCCAAGCGGCTCGCGGCGCTGGAGGCACTGGCCAAGGCAGGCGTGCATGCCAATATCTCCGTCTCGCCGATCATCCCGGCCATCACCGACAGCTTCATCGAGGCCATCCTTGCCGAAGCAGGTGCGCGCGGAGTGCAATCGGCCAGTTGGATCATGCTGCGCCTGCCGTATGAAGTGGCGCCCCTGTTCCGCGAATGGCTCGAGGTGCATTTCCCCGACCGGGCGGCCAAGGTGATCGCCATCGTCCAATCGGTGCGCGGGGGGAAAGACAACGACGCGCGCTTCTTCAGCCGTATGAAGCCAAACGGAGTCTGGGCCGATCTCGTGCGCGGCCGCTTCCGGCTCGGTCTGAAACGTGCCGGGATACCTCAGGCCAAGCCCGCGCTCGATTGCAGCCAGTTCCGACCGCCCAGGCGGGATGGGCAGCTCGCGCTGTTCTAGTCTGGCCGTTCGCCCGTCGGCAGGTAGCGCCGTTCGCCTGAAACGGGATCGAACCAGACTTGAAGAACCTCGCCGGTCTGGTGGTCGATCTCGCGCTCAGGTGTCAGCTGCCATGCCCCTTGCCCGCCCCGCCGGCGCGAAAGATAGCCAGCATCGAACACGGTGCCGATCAGGATCAGCGCCGCGAACAGGAACAGCGGGAAACCGTTGCCATTGGGGTTGGCGGTCTGGATGAAAAGCCCGCCCGCGGCTGCAAGTCCGGCGATGACCAGTGCAGCGATGCGGCCGTTCGGCGTCATTGGGGCTTGAGCTTGACGGCTGTGCCGTAGGCGACGACCTCGTTCATCGTCTGGCCGATAGAGCCGGAATCGAACCGCATCATCACCACCGCGTCCGCGCCCATCAGCGCCGCATTCATTACCAGCCGGTCGATGGCGTGGCGGCGGGTATCCTCGACCAGTGCCGAGTATTCCTTGATCTCACCGCCTATGATCGAGCGCAGACCCGCCACGAGATTGCCGCCCAAACCACGGCTGCGCACGACCACCCCGAACACTTGCCCGAGACACTCGGTCACTTCGCGGCCCGCGACATTCTCGGTGGTGGCGATGATCATCAGGCGAGGCTTTCCCTGGGGGCAAACCGCACGAGCCGCGATGTGGCGACTGCCGCCTGCCGGTGGACTACCACCGGAGCATAGTCCGGATCCTTGACCATGCCCATAAAACTTGCGGCATCGGGATAGGCCATCACAAACGTCTCGTCCCAGTCCCATTCCGCGGGGCCGGTGACCATCGCCTCGAACGCTCCGGCCCAGACGATATGTCCGCCAGAGCGTTCCAGCACCGGACGGATCGTGCGCATGTATTCGCGGTAGGCATCCGCGCCGGTCAGCCCCTTGTCCGCAAGGGGGTGGCCCTCGGGATAGGCCGCCTTCTCGCGAAAACGCACCAGGTTGAGCATGTGGATCGGCGTGTCGCGCGGCAGGGCCTTGAACTTCTCGAAGTTCTCGCGGCTCGGGTCGATAAAGGCTTCGTCGAGAACGGTGCTAGTCATCTCAGGCACTCCACTGCCAGTCGCGGAACTGATCGCGCAGGTCCTTCTTGCTGATCTTGCCGGTGCCGGTGTGCGGGATCTCGTCCACGAACACGACCGCATCGGGCAGCCACCACTTGGCGACGTGCGTCCCAAGGAACTCACGCAGAGCATCCGGGCAGACATCGGCGCCGGGCTTCTTCACCACGACCAGCAGCGGGCGCTCGTCCCAGCGGGGGTGGTGGACGCCGATGGCGGCGGCCTCGGCCACGCCGGGGAAGCCGATGGCCGCGTTTTCGAGCTCGACCGAGCTGATCCATTCGCCGCCAGACTTGATCACGTCCTTGGTCCGGTCAGTCAGCTGAAGCGTGCCGTCAGGATGGATCAGGGCGACATCGCCCGTATCGAACCAGTTGTCGGCGTCGGTCGCCGGCTTGTCCGCCTTGAAATAGCGCCCGACAACCCAGGGACCGCGAACCTGCAGCGCGCCAGATGTCTTGCCATCGCGGGGGAGAACCTTGCTGGAATCGTCAAGGTCGACGCAGCGCAGTTCGACGCCGAAGGGCACCCGGCCCTGCATGGCCTTGATCGTGACCTGCTCGTCGAACGAAAGCTCGTCCCAGTTCGCGGTTTCGGTCCCCGTCGTGCCGATGGGCGAAGTCTCGGTCATGCCCCAGGCGTGGGCGACACGCAGGCCCTTCTTCATGAACCGCTCGATCATCGCGCGCGGCATGGCAGAGCCGCCGCAAACGACCGTGTGCAGCGACGAAGGGATATCCTTGCCCGCAGCGTCGATATGCTGGAGCAGGCTGAGCCAAACCGTGGGCACGCCCGCCGAGGTCGTAACCTTTTCGCGCTCCATCAGTTCGCACAGGACGGACGCTTCGTTGACCGCGCTGTAAACGAACTTCGAACCCGCTGCCGCGCCAGCCCAGGGCAGACCCCAGCTGGCCGCGTGGAACATGGGGACGATGGGCAGCGCGACGCTGCGGCAGTCCATGCCGAACACCTGCGGCGTCAGCGCCGTCATCGCGTGGAGCACGGTCGAGCGGTGTTCGTAGAGGACGCCCTTGGGATTGCCGGTGGTGCCGCTGGTATAGCAGAGCATGCACGGATCGCGCTCGTCGCCGTCCACCCATTCGCCCTGCCCGTCCTCGCTGGCGATCCAGTTCTCGAAATGCTCTGCAGGGCCATCGCTATCGAAACAGATGTAGTGTTCGATGGTCTTCCAGCGCGGCTTCATGCGCTCCACGATCGGCGCGAACGCCGCATCGAACAGCATCACGCGGTCTTCGGCGTGGTTGGCAATGTAATCGAGCTGATCGTCGAACAGGCGCGGATTGATCGTGTGGAGCACGCCGCCGACACCAACCGCGCCATACCACGTCACGAGGTGGCGGTGGTGGTTCATCGCCAGCGTGGCGACGCGGTCACCCGGCTTGATCCCCAGCTTTGCCAGCTTCTGCGCCATGCGCATGGCATCGTGGCGGATGCCGGCCCAGGTGGTGCGGCTTTCGCTGCCATCCGCCCAACGCGATACGATCTCACGCCCGCCATGCTCGCGCGCGGCATGATCGATAAAGCGCGTCACGCGCAGGGACCAATCCTGCATGGCGCCCAGCTGCATCCTCAACTCCCCTGTTCGTTGTTTTATTCGACGAGCCGCAAGTGCCGGTCGGCCCGCGCGGTAAGGGCCACATTGGCAAGCCCTTCCACGGGAATCAATCGCTCGATGACATCAGAATCAAGTGAGAAATCATTGCCGAGCCGCAGGACCGGTTCGCGGCCAGTGCCGGTGCGCAGGCGGGCAATGACTTCGCCCCTTGCGCCTTGGGCCCGCGGCAGCAGCAGCGCGAGCTCGGACATGGCCTCGGGCTTTGTCACATCAAGCTTGAGCAACATCCGCGCCGCGCTGCTGACCGAGGCCAGCGGACGCGCGCCGCGCACGGTGATGCGTGGTGGTTCGTCCGGATTGGGCCGGTCGAGCTCTACATTGAGGAGGACGCAGGTGCCCTCGCGCGCCCACTGCTGGAAAGGTTCGACCAGCGATTCCTCGAAGCAGGAAGCAGAGAACTGGCCGCTGCTGTCGGAGAAATCGGCGGCGATGAAGTCGTTGCCCTTCTTCGTCTTGCGCCGGTTCACGTTCTCGACCAGCGCCGCCATCACCGCACCGCTGCGCCCCCCGGCAGCATCGCCGTCGCCGCTCATCAGGCTGCCATAAGTGCGCGCGCCATTGGCCGAGGCGACCGCGCGGTATTCGGTGACAGGGTGCGCGGCAAAGTAGAACCCGAACGTATCGCGCTCTGCCGCCATCTGATCCGACCGCGACCACGGCGGCGTATCGGCGAGGCGCGTGGCGGGCACGGCGTGATCCTCCGCCCCGAACAGGCCCGCCTGCCCCGATGTGCGCGCGCGCGCCGCCTCGTCCGCCACGGCCATGAGAAGCTCGGCATTGGCGGTGATCTGCGCGCGGTTCGGCTCCAGCGCATCGAACGCCCCCGCCGCGGCGAGCGCTTCCAGACCGCGCCGGTTCATCGCGCCCGCAGGCAGGCGGCGGAACAGATCGTCGAGGCTGGCGTAAGGCCCGTTTGCCTCGCGCTCGGCGACGATGGCGTCCATCGCCTTCTCGCCGACGTTGCGCAGGCCTGCGAGCGCATAGCGCACGGCATAGCCGTCTTCGGTGCGCTCGACGGTGAACTCGGCCTCGGAGCGATTGATGTCGGGGCCATGGAGCGCAATGCCGGAGCGGCGCATGTCGTCGACGAAGACCGCCAGCTTTTCCGATTGGTGCATATCGAAGCACATCGAAGCGGCGTAGAATTCGTGCGGGTAATGCGTCTTGAGCCACGCCGTCTGGTAGGCGAGCAGCGCGTAAGCGGCGGCGTGGGACTTGTTGAAACCGTAGCCGGCGAACTTGTCGATCAAGTCGAACAGCTCGTTGGCCTTCTTGGCGTCGATGCCCGAGACTTCCTTGCAGCCATCGACAAAGCGCTGGCGCTGCGCGTCCATTTCGGCCTGGACCTTCTTGCCCATCGCGCGGCGCAGCAAGTCGGCATCGCCCAGCGAGTAGCCCGCGAGGATCTGCGCGGCCTGCATCACCTGTTCCTGATAGACGAAGATCCCGTAGGTCTCGGCAAGGATGACCGAGAGCTTCTCGTGCGGGTATTCGATCTCCTCGAGCCCGTTCTTGCGGCGGCCGAACAAGGGGATGTTGTCCATCGGGCCGGGCCGATAGAGCGAGACGAGCGCAATGATGTCGCCGAAATTGGTGGGCTTCACCGCCGCCAGCGTCCGGCGCATGCCTTCCGATTCCAGCTGGAACACGCCGACCGTATCGCCCGACTGAAGCAGCTTGTAGACCGCCGCGTCATCCCACGCGAGGCGGTCGAGATTTATCTCGATGCCGCGCCTGGCCATGAGATCGACTGCCTTGCGCAGCACGGACAGGGTCTTGAGGCCGAGGAAGTCGAACTTAACAAGGCCCGCTTCCTCGACAAACTTCATGTCGAACTGCGTCACCGGCATGTCCGAACGCGGATCGCGGTAGAGCGGCACGAGCTGCGCCAGCGGGCGGTCGCCAATGACAACGCCCGCCGCGTGGGTCGAGCTGTTGCGCGGCAGGCCTTCGAGCTGCATCGCCAGATCGATCAGGCGGCGCACTTCGGGATCGCGGTCGTACTCGCGCTTGAGGTCCGCGATGCCATTGAGCGCGCGGGGGAGCGGCCAGGGATCGGTCGGGTGGTTGGGCACCATCTTGCACAGGCGGTCGACCTGCCCGTAGCTCATCTGCAGGATGCGGCCCGTATCGCGCAGCACGGCGCGCGCCTTCAGCTTGCCGAACGTAATGATCTGCGCGACGTGATCGTCACCATACTTGCGCTGGACATAGCGGATCACTTCGCCGCGCCGGGTTTCGCAGAAGTCGATATCGAAGTCCGGCATCGAGACGCGTTCCGGATTGAGGAAGCGTTCGAACAGGAGGCCCAGTTTGATCGGATCGAGATCTGTGATGGTGAGCGCCCACGCCACCAGCGAGCCCGCGCCCGAACCGCGCCCCGGCCCCACCGGAATGCCCTGTTCCTTGGCCCACTTGATGAAGTCGGCCACGATCAGGAAGTAGCCGCCGAAGCCCATGCGGTTGATGATGCCGATCTCGAATTCGAGCCGCTGGCGGTATTGTTTCACTTCGTCCCAATGCCCTTCGGCGCGCAGGACTCCGGCGGGGAGGCTGTCCATCTCCTCGACCGGACACGTGAGCGCCGCCGCCAGTTCCTCTCCGGCCGCATCGGGGTAATATGGCCGCAGCCGGGCAACGAGGCCGCGCCGCGAATCCTCCGCCATCATGCGCGCCTCGCCTTCCTTGTCGCCGGCAAGGCTGGGAAGAATCGGTTTGCGGTAGGGCGGCTTGAACGCGGTGCGCTGCGCAACGACGAGGGTGTTGGCAATCGCCTCGGGGAGATCGGCGAAGATCTCCTCCATCAGCGGGCCGGACTTGATCCACCATTCCTTGGACGAACGCGGCCGATCCGGGGAATCGACGTGCGTGGAACTCGCGATGCAGAGCATGGCATCGTGCGCATCGTAGAACGAGCGTTCGGCAAAGCAGGCCGGATTGGTCGCGACGAGCGGGAGATCGCGCGCATAGGCAAGGTCGATCAGCGCATCCTCGGCGGCCATCTCTGCGGGATCATTGCGGCGCGCGAGTTCGATGTAGAGGCGCTGCGGGAACAGGGCTTCGAGCCGCGCCAGATAGTCTTCCGCAGCAGTCTGCTGGCCATCGGCGAGGAGACGGGTGAGGCCGCCCTCCCCTGCTGCCGTCAGGCACAGGAGGCCGTCGCTATGCCCTTCCAATTCCGCCAGCGGCACGTGCGGCGCAAACTCCAGCGGCCGCGCAAGGTGCGCCCGGCTGACGAGGTGGCAGAGATTGTCATACCCCGCCGCATCCTGCGCATAGAGCGCAAGCCAGTCGATAGTCGGCGCCGCAGCCCCGAACCCGGTGTTCGCCGCCCCTTCCCGCGCCGGACGGGCCACCGCGAGCATCGTGCCGATGACCGGCTGCACGCCCATATCGAAGCAGGCCTTGGCAAAGGCGACGCTGCCATAAAGCCCGTTGCGATCGGTGATCGCCGCCGCCGGAAAGCCTCGCTCCGCCGCCGTCTTGGCAATCGCCTTCGGGTCGATCGCGCCGTCGAGCATCGTGTAGGAGGAGAAGATGCGCAGCGGGACGAAGGGGGTGTGGGGCATCGGATCAAGCTAGGCCGCGGGCGGCGATTCTGCGAGGGCGCGCAAGGGCATTATCAACCGGGAATCAGTCACCCTTTGTCGGTTCGTGTCGAGCGAAGTCGAGACACCCGGCGCATTGCACAGACGATCCGGATACAACACAAGTTCCCGTCGCCCCGTGCTTGACACGGGCCGACCAAAGCCTTGAGAAAACGCAACCGAAAATCAGAGCAAAGCTTCGATATCCGCGGCCAGCTTCTCCGGCTTGTCGGTGGGCGCATAGCGGCGGACGACCTTGCCATCGCGGCCGATCAGGAACTTGGTGAAGTTCCACTTGATACCCTTGGTCCCTAGCACGCCGGGGGCCTGCGCCTTGAGCCAGGTGTAGAGCGGATCGGCGCCGTCGCCGTTGACTTCGATCTTGGCCATGAGCGGGAAGCTCACGCCGAAATTGACCTTGCAGAAGCTCTCGATCTCGTCCGCCGTGCCCGGTTCCTGCCCGCCGAACTGGTTGCAGGGGAATGCCAGCACCTCGAACCCGCGTTCGCCGTACTTGCGCCAGAGCGCTTCGAGGCCATCGTACTGCGGAGTGAAGCCGCACTTGGACGCGGTGTTGACGACAAGCAGCACCTTGCCGGCCTTGTCAGCCAGACTGATGTCCTTGCCGCCGGGCATCTTGACGGTGAAATCGGCGATGGTCTGCGGGCTGGTCATGCTCAGGGCTCCCCTTCTATGCTTTTGCCGCAGGCTGGCACGGCGAGGCGCGGGGATCAAGGGGCGCGCCTTTTAGCCCTCCACCACCGCTTCGCGGCGGTCCTCCCTGTTTTGGCGAAGCCCAAACGGGGAGGTGGCAGCCCGAAGGGCTGACGGAGGGGTAACTATGCGAGCAGCCCCTCATGCAGACGCACCACGCGGTCCATGCGCAGGGCAAGGCGCTCGTTGTGCGTGGCGACAAGCGCGGAACTGCCCTCGCCGCGCACGAGCTTGAGAAACTGGTCGAGCACCTTGTCGGCGGTCGCCTCATCGAGATTGCCGGTCGGCTCGTCCGCCAGCACGAGGCCCGGGCGGTTGGCGAGCGCACGGGCGACAGCAACGCGCTGCTGCTCGCCGCCCGAAAGCTGGCTGGGCCGATGCGTGAGACGATGGCCGAGGCCGAGTGCGGTGAGCAGCTCTTCCGCCCGCGCCTTCGCCTCGCCAGCGCCCTTGCCCGCGATGAGCTGCGGCAGGACAACGTTCTCGGTCGCGTTGAAATCGGGCAGCAGGTGATGGAACTGGTAGACGAAGCCCAGGTGATCGCGGCGCAGCGCGGTGCGCGCGTCAGCCGAGAGCGTGCTGGCTTCGATGCCGGCGATCTCGATCTTCCCGGTAAAGCCACCCTCGAGGAGGCCGACCGCCTGCAGCATGGTCGATTTGCCCGAACCCGAGGGACCGAGCAGCGCGACAATCTCACCGGGCCGAATGGCGAGATCGATGCCGCGCAGGACTTCGATGGTCTCACCGCCCTGGCTGAAACTGCGCCTCAGATCGACAAGGCGGACAAAGGCATCACTCATAGCGCAGCACCTGCACGGGATCGGTGCTCGCCGCCGTCAGCGCGGGATAGAGCGTGGCGAGGAAGCTGAGGACGAGCGCCATCAGGCAGATCACCGCGATCTCGACCGGATCGCTGCGGCTGGGCAGTTCGGTGAGGAAGCGGATCTGCGGATCCCACAAAGGCTGCCCGGTCAGATACTGAACGCCGTTCACCACACTCTGGCGGAAGTAGAGGAACACGAGGCCAAGCCCGAGCCCCACCGCCGTCCCCAGCGCGCCGATGATGAAGCCGATGGTGACAAAGACCTTGAGCAGGCTTTTGCGCGTCGCGCCCATGGTGCGCAGGATCGCGATGTCGCGGGTCTTGGCGCGCACCAGCATGATCAGCGAGGAAAGGATGTTGAACACCGCGACGAGCACGATGATCGAGAGCACAACAAACATCGCCACGCGCTCAACCGCCAGCGCCTCGAACAGGCTGGCATTGATCGTCTTCCAGTCGGTCACCTGCGCGCGGCCCGCCAAGGCCGCCTTGATCGGCGCGAGCGTCTGCGCGGCGGTATCGGCATTGGTGGTGGTCACCTCGATCATGCCGATCGTGTCGCCCGTCAGCAGCAAGGTCTGCGCGTCCGCAATCGGCATGACGACATAGGCCTGATCGTAATCGTAGACGCCAATCTCGAAGATCGCCGCCACCTTGTAGCCGATCTGGCGCGGCACGGTGCCGAACGGTGTGGAGCGGCCCTGCGGATTGATGATCGTGATCGTATCGCCCACCTGCGCGCCAAGGCTTTCGGCAAGCCGCGAGCCAATCGCCACATTGGTCGAACCGGGGCGCAGATCAGCGAAGTTGCCGACAAGGCGCTTCGACGCAAGCCGCTGGAGATCGGCCGTGGTATTGCCGCGCACGAGGATCGCCTCGACCCGGCCGTTGAACGTGGCGAGCAGCGGCTGCTCGATCAGCGGACTCGCGCGCGTGACGCCGGGGGTCGCTTCAACGCGCTTCAGGATATCCTGCCAGTCATCGAGCCGGCCACCGTAGGCCTGGATGATCGCATGGCCATTGAGCCCGACGATCTTGTCGAGAAGTTCGGCGCGAAAGCCGTTCATCACGCTCATGACAATGACGAGCGCCGCGACGCCGAGCATGACCGCGACGAGGCTGATGCCTGCCACCATGGCAATGAATGCCTCACCCCGACCCGGCAGCATATAGCGCTTGGCGATGGTCCATTCGAAGGGCGAGAGGATCAAGTTCGGGCTCGCTTCAGCATGTGTGCGGCCATCTAGGGCCAAGCGTGCAGCGTGGCAACTGTGTCGTCCGAGCATGACTGCGGTTTGGAGACACTTGCGTTACGCTCCAAAGCTCGCCACATGGCGCCGGAAGGCGTCGGTACGGGCGCCGCAGCGCAGAACCCGGAACGCCCATGACTCCCACCGATCCTCTCGGCACCGATCCCCTTTGCGGCGCGGCCCATCCGTTCTTTGACGAGAACGGCGATAAACTTCGCGAAGAATGCGGCATTTTCGGCGTGCTTGGCGCGCGCGAAGCCGCCGCCATTGCAGCGCAGGGTCTGCACGCGCTCCAGCACCGCGGGCAGGAAGCGGTGGGCATCACCAGCTTCGACGGCCACGAATTCTATTCGCGGCGCGGCATCGGTCATGTCGCCAGCATCTTTTCGAGCAGCGAAGCAATTGCCGAACTGCCCGGCATGATGGCGGCCGGCCACGTCCGCTATTCGACCACGGGCGGCTCGGGCCTGCGCAACGTCCAGCCGCTGTTCGCCGATCTGGCCACTGGCGGCTTTGCGATCGCGCACAACGGCAACATCTCCAACGCGATGACGCTGAAGCGCGACCTTGTGGCCAAAGGCGCGATCTTCCAGTCGACGTCCGACACCGAAGTCATCATCCACCTCGTCGCGACGAGCCGCTATCCCACCCTGCTGGATCGCTTCATCGATGCGCTGCGGCTTGTGGAAGGCGCGTATTCGCTGATCTGCCTCACCAACGAAGGCATGATCGCCTGCCGCGATCCGCTCGGCATCCGCCCGCTCGTCATGGGCAAGCTCGGCGATGCCGTGGTCTTCGCGAGCGAGACCGTGGCGCTCGACGTCATCGGCGCCGACTTCGTTCGCGAGGTGGAGCCCGGCGAGATGATCCAGGTGAGCCATGACGGCGAGATCCGCTGCCATCGCCCCTTCGGCCACCCGAGCCCCCGCCCCTGCATCTTCGAGCATGTCTATTTCAGCCGCCCGGATTCGATCATGGGTGGCCGCTCGGTCTACGAGGTCCGCAAGGCCATCGGCGCCGAACTGGCCCGCGAATCCGAAGTCGAGGCGGACCTCGTCATCCCCGTGCCGGACAGCGGCGTCCCCGCCGCGCTCGGCTACGCGCAAGCCTCGGGCATTCCTTTCGAGCTTGGCATCATCCGCTCGCACTATGTCGGCCGCACCTTCATCCAGCCTTCGGACGGCGCACGCCATGCCGACGTCAAGCGCAAGCACAATGCCAACCGCGCGCTGGTTTCGGGCAAGCGCATCGTGCTGATCGACGATTCGATCGTTCGCGGCACCACCTCGATGAAGATCGTGCAGATGATGCGCGAAGCGGGCGCACGTGAAGTCCACTTCAGGGTTGCCAGCCCGCCGACCGAGCACTCGTGCTTCTACGGCGTCGATACGCCCGAGCGCAGCAAGCTCCTCGCCGCGCGGATGGACGTCGAGGCGATGGCCAAGTTCATCCATGCCGACAGCCTCGCCTTCGTCTCGATCGACGGCCTCTATCGTGCCGTGGGCGAGGCGGCGCGCAACAAGGCTTGCCCGCAATACTGCGACGCCTGCTTCACCGGGGAATACCCGACCCGGCTGACCGACCTTGTCGGCCGTGACGGTGCGGACCAGTTGCCGCTGCCCGTCGGTAGCCAGACTGTGGACAAGGTCGCATGAGCATCGAAGGCCCCCTCTCCGGCCAGGTTGCGCTGGTCACCGGCGCAAGCCGCGGCATTGGCGCTGCGACAGCCAAGGCGCTGGCGGCGGCCGGAGCGCATGTGATCCTGACCGCGCGCGCGGGCAAGGACCTCGAAGGCGTCGAACAGGCGATCTACGAGACCGGCGGCAGTGCCACCATCGCGCCGGTCGATCTTGCCGAGCCTGACGGCATTGCCCGCCTTGCTGCCGCGATCGGCCGCCGCTGGGACGCGCTCGACATTCTGGTCATCAACGCTGCGGTCCTGCCCACCCTCACCCCGGTCTGGCAGATCGAGCCCAAGGACCTCAGCCGGGCAATGACGCTCAACGTGCTGGCCACCCAGTCGCTGATCGCCGGCTTCGATCTCATGCTCAAGAAGAGCAAGGACGCACGCGTCATCGGCGTGACATCCAGCGTCGGCTCGGCCCCGCGTGCCTACTGGGGCGCCTATGGCGCGACCAAGGCCGCCTTCGAGAACCTGCTCGACGCCTATGCGCAGGAAGTGCGCAGCATCTCCGCCATCCGCGTCGCGATCCTCGATCCGGGCGCCACGCGCACCGCGATGCGCGCCAAGGCCTATCCCGGTGAAGACCCGGCAAGCGTCAAGCCGCCCGAAGTGGTGGCGGACTACATCACCACACTGGTTGGTGAATCGTTTGCCAGCCCGGCCCGCGTCTCGGTTAACCAGCCCCGCGAACCACAAGTGCTGACAAACGGTTAAGCCCGTCTGGCGATAGTCCGCTCACGACTTCCCGCGCGGGGAGGATCGACTCGGGCTCAGGACATACGCCATGCACAAGGACTGGGATCCTTACGCGAACGAAGCCTATCATCTGGCAAGCCAGGAGGACCGCTGCGCGCCCCGCAGCAAGGTCAACATTCCCGCAAGCCTGCGCGCTTCAGGATCGAAGAGCTTCCACACCGTGGTCCATGATCTCTCGCTCGGTGGCTTTTCCGCAACCGCCCTCAACCGCATGCACGTCGGGACAACCTGCTGGCTCACCCTGCCGGGACTGGAAGCCCAGCAGGCCGAAGTCGTGTGGTGGCTGCGCGGACAGGTCGGCTGCGCATTTGCCAATCTGCTGAGCCCGATCGTCCACGACAACATCCTGCAGCGCTATCGCCCGGACGGCATCTATCGCCCGGTTGTCTGACGGTGTGGCGCGCGCTGTATGGTAAAAAATAACTTAACTTTTTCAACAAACCTCAAGCTGGCTTGAGGCGATCTGCGTGACCGTCCTTGCTGCGACGGACCACAAGGCTGGCCTCGCAGCTCTTCGGCAGGCGCTCGCGAGGTGACGTCACTTGGCCCAGTCGTTCCATTCGCCATAGGCCGCGAGCGCGCGGGCACGGGCTTCGGCGTGGCCGACGATCCGCGGCGGGTAGGCACGCGGCCGGACATCGGGATCATGGATGCGCGTATCATCAAGATGCGCCAGTTCGGGCACCCACTGCCGGATATAGGCCGCCGCATCGAACTTCGGGCTCTGGGTGAGCGGCGCCATGATCCGCACGAACATGTTGGAATCGACGCCGGTGCCCGCGCTCCACTGCCAGTTGACCGCGTTCGATCCGTAATCGGCATCGACCAGCGTATCCCAGAACCACTGCTCGCCCGCGCGCCAGTCGATCAGCAGATGCTTGATGAGGAAGCTGGCGGCTATCATCCGCACCCGGTTGTGCATCCAGCCCGTCGCCCAGAGTTCACGCATGCCGGCATCGACGATGGGATAGCCGGTGCGGCCTTGCTGCCATGCCCGCAGGCCGTCCGGATCGTCGCGCCACGGGAAGTCGTCAAAAGCCTCGCGCGCGGGCTTTCCGGCGTAGTCCGGCATTTGCAGGATCACGGTCTGGGCATAATCGCGCCAGCCCAATTCGCCAAGGAACGTGCCGACCGAACCGCCTCGCTCAGCCGCCGCGTGCCAGATCGTCGCAGGCGAAATCTCGCCGAAATGCAGATGCGGTGAAAGGCGCGAGGTGCCGGGTACGGACGGCAGGTTGCGCCGCTCGCTGTACACGCGGGCGCGGGGGAGGAACGCTTCGAGCCGCCCGGCAGCGCCTGCCTCACCCGGCATCCATTCGGCGCGCATGCCGCCCGCCCAGTCAGGCGTGGCCGGGAGGAGGTTCCAGTCAGCCAGATCGTCCGAAGCTGGCCAGAGGGCAGGCGTCGGCAGATGGTCCGGTGCAGGCAGCGGAGCGGCGGGCGGCATCCGCGCTTCGAGTGCGCGCCAGAACGGGGTGTAGATCTTGTAGAGCCCGCCGCTACCCGTGGTCACCGATCCCGGCGGGGCGAGATAGTTGCCGTCATGCCGCGTCAGATCGAGCACTTCGCCCACCGCGCGTTCGGCGTTGCGCCACCATGGCTCATAATGGCGCAGGCAGTGGACGGTGGTCGCGCCGGTTTCGCGCGCGATGTCGGCCAGCACCGCCTCGCAGCGCCCGCGCCGCAGGATCAGGCGTGAGCCCAACTTGCGCAAGTCAGCGTCGAGGCTCGCAAGGCTGTGATGCAGCCACCAGCGCGAAGCAGCGCCCATGCGGCGGTGCTTCGGCGTCTCGTCATCGAGGACGTAAACCGGGATCACCGGTCCGGCGGCAGCAGCGGCAACAAAGGCAGCCTGATCGGTAAGGCGCAGATCGCGGCGGAGCCAGACGATGGAGGGCGTGGTCATGCGCGGGCCTATCGCACAGGCCCGGGCCTTCGCCCACTATCCCCCAAGGGAAGCGTTATTCGACCGTCCAGGTCTGGCCCTTGCTGAGCAGCGCCGCGAGGTTCGCGGTCTTGCCCGCCGCAGCGCGCGCGCGTTCCTCGATCACGGCGGCCTCGAAGGTCGGGCGCGGATCGTCATAGATCACGCCCAGCGCCATCGGGAACGGACCGAACGGCATCTCGACGAGGAGATGCGCCAGCGCCCGATTCTTGACGTCGTGGACGCGCACGCCCGCTGCCTGCCAGTCACCATCCACCACGTCGACGACCTTGAGCGACAGCGTCTCGGTATCGAGCGCGATGCCCTTGGTGCCCTTGTTGAACAGCATGGGTTCGCCGTGGCTCAGCCAGAGCTGACCGGTGGCGGCATTCGCCTTCTCCGTGAAGTCGGCAAAGACGTCCTTGTTGTAGACGATGCAGTTCTGGAAGATCTCGACGAACGCCGCGCCCTGGTGGGCGTGGGCAGCCTTGAGCACCGAGGAGAGTTCCTTAGAGACGTCGTAAGCCCGCGCAATGAAGCGCCCGCCTGCGCCGAGCGCGAAGGCGCAAGGGCTCGCGGGACGATCCACCGAGCCCAGCGGCGTCGTCGGCGAAACGGTGCCGGTGCGGCTCGTCGGCGAATACTGGCCCTTGGTCAGGCCGTAGATCTCGTTGTTGAACAGCAGGATCTGCGTGTTCAGATTGCGGCGCAGTACGTGCATCGTGTGGTTGCCGCCGATCGACATGCCGTCGCCGTCACCCGTCACCAGCCAGACGTCGAGCTCCGGATTGGCGAGCTTGAGGCCCGTGGCGAAGGCCGGAGCGCGGCCATGAATCGTGTGAAAACCGTAGCTTTCGACATAATAGGGGAAACGGCTTGAGCATCCGATGCCCGAGATGAACACGGTCTTGGCCGGATCAGCGCCGATTTCCGGCAGTGTGCGCTGCACGGCCTTGAGGATCGCGTAGTCGCCGCAGCCCGGGCACCAGCGCACTTCCTGATCGGTTTCCCAGTCCTTCAGCGTGGTCTGGACCTTGGCGATGGGGGTCATGTCATTCATGGCTGTTTTCCCTCAGGCCAGCGCCGCGGCGATCGCCGCTTCGATTTCAGCAATGGTGAACGGCTGCCCGCTCGTCTTGTTGAGCGGCTTGGCATCGACAAGATACTGATCGCGCAGCACGGTCTTGAACTGGCCGGTGTTCATTTCCGGAACAATCACTTGGTCATAGTTCTTGAGAAGCTCGCCAAGGTTTTCAGGTAGCGGCCAGACATGACGCACATGGATGTGGCTGACATCGTAGCCCTTGCGGCGCGCACGCCGCACGGCTTGATGGATCGGACCGTAAGTCGAGCCCCAGCCAACCAGCGCCAGCTTGCCGCTTGCTTCGCCAAGGGTGACTTCCTGCGCGGGGATACCGGCAGCGATGCCATCGATCTTGTCCTTGCGCGCGTTGGTCATCGCCTGGTGGCTGGCCGGCGCATAGTCGATGTTGCCCGTGCCGGGGTTCTTCTCGATGCCGCCGATACGGTGCATGAGGCCGGGTGTGCCCGGCTTGATCCACGGACGCGCGCCCTTTTCATCGCGCGCATAAGGCAGGACCGCGCCGTCGGGGCCGTTCGGTTCCTCGAGGAACGTAACCGGAAACGGCTCGAAGCCCTTGGGATCAGGGACTTTCCACGGCTCCGCGGCGTTGGCGATGTAGCCATCGGTCAGCAGCATGACCGGGGTCATGTACTGCACCGCAAGGCGGCAGGCCTCGATCGCGCACTCGAACGCATCGGAGGGGCTGCGCGCGGCGATGACCGGCATCGGCGCATCGCCATTACGGCCATAGACCGCCTGATAGAGGTCCGATTGCTCGGTCTTGGTCGGGAGGCCCGTCGAAGGGCCGCCGCGCTGCGAATTGACGATGACAAGCGGCAGCTCGGTCATGATCGCAAGGCCCATCGCCTCACCCTTCAAGGCGATGCCGGGGCCGGAGGATGACGTCACGCCCAGCTGCCCGCCGAACGAAGCACCGATCGCGGCGGCAATGGCCGCGATCTCGTCTTCGGCCTGGAAGGTGGTGACACCGAACTCCTTGAGCCGCGCAAGGTTGTGCAGGATCGCCGAGGCCGGCGTGATCGGATAGCCGCCGAAGAACAGGTCGAGCCCGGCAAGCTGCGCACCGGCAACCAGACCGTAGGAGACCGCCTCGGCCCCGGTCACGGTGCGATAAAGACCCGGCTCGCTCTCGACCGGCGCGAGGTGATACTGCTTGAGCGGCCCGGCCAGCTCCGCCGTTTCGCCATAAGCGTGGCCCGCATTGAGCGCGGCGATATTGGCATCGGCAAGGATGGGCGCCTTGGCGAACTTGCCCTTGAGCCAATCGATCAGCGGCTGCCGGTCACGGTCGAACATCCACAGCGCAAGGCCGAGGGTCCACATGTTCTTGCAGCGGAGGGCCTCCTTGTTGCCGAGGCCGAAGGGCTTCACCGCTTCGAGCGTCAGCGCGGAGATATCGAAGGCAAGCACCTGCCACTTCTCGAGGCTGCCATCCTCGAGCGGGCTGACGTCATACTTTGCCTTTTCGAGGTTGCGCTTGTTGAACTCGCCGGTGTCGGCAATGATCAGGCCGCCGGGCTTCAGCG
>CANGJI010000053.1 GCA_947454135.1 Sphingomonadaceae bacterium | reverse complement strand
GGCAGCCCCGGTGCGGCTGTGCCAGATAATCAGCAGCATGCCGTCTTCAGCAACCATCCCCGCTGCCGCCCGCGCCACTCACCGCACCGCCCAGCGCGCCACCAATCAGCCCGCCAAGGCCGCCGAAACCGCGCTTCTTGGGCTTGGGCTGGCACTGCTGCTGTTGCTGCTGGCCCTGGTTGCGCCCATTGCCTGCGCTCTCCTCCTCCATTCCCGGCATGCCGAGCAGGAAACCGGTCATCGAACGGTGGCGGATATTGGCGGTCCATTCAGGCTTCCACGGTGTCTTCGGAGTGGCGGGGCGCGGCGGATAGACGAAGCTTTCCTCCGGACCATAGGCATAGAGCGTGACCATTTGAAACTGCGGCGCGGCCGCCTTGACCTCGGCGGGCACCATGCAGGTCGTTGTGGCGGGCGCCAACACGGTCTTGCTGGTGACCAGCCTCGCCACGGTGCCGGGCGAGAGCCAGTCCGAAAGCCCGCCGCCGAACTCACGCGTGGCACTCGAGGACCACCACACCATGTCGTTCATCTCGCTGCCCTTGTCCATTTTCCCGCCAATCAGCGAGGCATGGTAGCCGGTCGCATCGGGCAGCGGGTTCCAGCGCAGCAAAGTCGCCCCGCTCGGCTGCGCAAACGTGGAGGTGCGCAGCGCGCCCATGAAGTCCTTGGTCAGGGTGAAGGTCATCTCGGGCGAATAGTTGCCGGCAACCTTGTGCGCGCCGATCAGCGAACTGTCCGCCCGGACCGCCACCTTGCTGTCATCGTTGGGCCAGGAACCATACGTCTTGCTGCTCGCATAGGAGACGCGTCGCTCCATCGGCACGCTGCTCGTCCACAGGCCCGGCGGCATCTGACCGGCGGCGATCTTGGCGAAGTCGATGATGACCGGCTGGCCCGCCGGTGCATGCTCGCCGCAACCCCAGAAGATCAGGATACGCCCCTTGGGCCGCTTGAAGTCGCGCTTCTCGGGCGGCTCTTCAGGCCCCACAGGCCCTTTCACCGGCGTCTTGAGCGGAACCGAAGGCCCGAGCTTGGCGCCTGCGGGCATGAAGTGATCGGCCTTGGGCGGCCCTCCGGCAGGCGCACGGCTGGATCCGAGGTCGAGCCACAGTTCGTGCTGGGGAGCGTTGCGGTTCCCGCCACCGCCAAAGGCCATGCTCATCGCAGACCCCATACCTCCGCCCTTCATGCCCATCATGCCGGACGTGGTCCCCGCGCGCATTTCATAGCGGGCGATCGGTGCGGCAGTCTGCGCAACGCCCAGCCCCACAAGCACAACGCTCGCCGCCCCGGTTGCCATGATCAGACGCATGCTGTTCCTGGTCATCAGCTCAACTCCTCTTGATGGAGCGGCGCGAAGGCCCCGCTCTGCAAGTCTGTGTGGCGCGACCGGATTTCTCTTTTTCCGATGCGACCATAGGAGCAGGCCTTCTGTCAATCGCGCTGCGCCAATGCGATGATCAAGCGCACAGCTGCGGAGGCGAATGTGGGCAGTAGCGGCCCTGCCCTTTCCCGCGCCGCCGCGATCGGTTAGCGCCTTCAGGATGATCCCCGTCACCGCCATCACGCAATCTCTGTCCGGCCTCGCCTGGCGCTGGCGCGGCGGCAACATGGACCTTTCGGGAGGCGCCGCCGGCCAGCTCGACAGCCTCGTCGATCAGCTGCTCATGGCGCGCGGCGTCGAACGCCACGATCTGGAACGTCACCGCCGCCCCACCTTGCGCGATTTCCTGCCCGATCCCTCGATCTTCAACGACATGGACTCCGCCGCCGCGCGGCTGGCTGACGCTATCGTCAAGGGCGAGGCGATTGCCGTCTACGGCGATTACGACGTTGACGGCGCGACGAGCGCGGCCCTGCTGATCCGCTTCCTCGCCAGCCTCGGCATCCCTGCCCGGCCCTATATCCCGGACCGTCTGCTCGAAGGCTACGGCCCCTCGGCGGAAGGCCTAGTCAAGCTCGCCCGCGAAGGGGCGCAGCTGATCGTCACCGTCGATTGCGGGGCGATGGCCTATGAAGCGCTCGGCGCAGCGCGCGCCGAGGGCGTCGACGTGATCGTCGTCGATCACCACAAGTGCAATCCGGAGCTTCCCGCCGCAACGGCCCTCGTCAACCCCAACCGGCTCGATGAAAGCGATGAAGCCGCCAGCCACGGCCACATGGCTGCGGTCGGCGTCGCCTTCCTGCTCGCAGTCGCGACCTTGCGGACCTTGCGCGCGCGCGGCTTTGCCGGCGCCGGCGCGGCACCCGACCTCATGAGCCTGCTCGACCTTGTCGCGCTGGGAACGGTGGCGGATGTCGCGCAGATTCGCGGCGTGAACCGCGCTTTCGTCGCGCAGGGGCTCAAGATCATGGCCCGCCGCGCCAACGTGGGCCTCGCCGCGCTGATCGACGCCAGCCGCCTGACCCGCGCGCCCACCTGCAGCGACCTCGGCTTCGCACTCGGCCCACGCATCAATGCAGCCGGACGGGTTGGCGATTCGAGCCTTGGCGTGCGCCTGCTCACCACCTCCGACCCTGAGGAAGCGCGCGAGATCGCCGCCCGCCTCTCCGCGCTCAACGACGAGCGCCGCGCGATCGAGCAGGCCGTGCAGGAAGCCGCCGAAGCGCAAGTCCTCGCGCAGCACAATCGCAGCGTGGTGGTGGTCCATGGGGCTGGCTGGCACCCCGGCGTGATCGGCATCGTCGCAGGGCGCATCAAGGAAAAGACTGGCAGGCCCACGCTGGTGATTGCCGAGGACGGCGATTCGGAGGGCAACGGCAAGGGATCGGGGCGCTCGATCCCCGGCGTCGATCTTGGTGCCGCGATCATCGCCGCCAAGGCCTCGGGACTGCTCATCGCGGGCGGCGGCCATGCCATGGCCTGCGGCCTCACTATCGCCCCCGGCGGTACCGAGCGCCTTGCCGATTGGCTTGACGAACGCCTCGCCCGCGATGTCGCGGCAGCGCGGCAGAGCCAGTCGCTGCTGCTCGACCTCAGCCTCGCGCCGGGCGGCCTCACGCCCGATCTCGTCGAACGGCTCGAGGCGGCAGGCCCCTTCGGCATGGGCTGGCCCGGTCCCCGCGTCGCGGTCGGCCCGGTGCGCCTGATCAAATGCGACATTGTCGGAGCCGATCATGTGCGCATGATCGTGGGCGGGGCCGATGGCCGCTCGTTCAAGGCTATGGCATTCCGCGCGGCCGAGACCGACATGGGCCAAGCCCTGCTCCACGGCGCGCGCGGCCGTGCTTTCTGGCTTGCGGGCCGCGCGAAGATCGATGACTGGGGTAGCCGGCCAGCCGCCGAACTCCATGTGGAGGACGCTGCTTTCGCGGATTGAGACTACACCTTTGGCCATGCTCACAAAGTGTGACAGACTAGGGGTTGACCAATCCGAGATAGCGCCCTAGACGCGCGGCCTGCCACGCGGCCAAGCCAGTGGCCCCTTCGTCTAGCGGTTAGGACGCGGCCCTTTCACGGCTGAAACACGGGTTCGATTCCCGTAGGGGTCACCACTTGGAATGCCGGGTATTTTGCACCGGGCAGCATTGTAACGATCGGGGCGGGACCGCCGACCCGGTCAACGGCACGGCCCCTTCGTCTAGCGGTCAGGACGCGGCCCTCTCACGGCTGAAACACGGGTTCGATTCCCGTAGGGGTCACCAGCCGGACGGAACCGGCTTTCACGGCACGCGCGATGGATTTCGATTCGCTCAGCTTGATGACTGAATTTGCCGGCGTCGGCGCGGTTGCTCTTGCCTGCGGCCTGCTTGCAGGTCTGCGCGAACGCGGCGAACGGCGCCGCCGCGATCTTGATCGCATCAGCGCCGTTCCCTGGCGTTCCATTTCCGCGCTGTGCTCGATGCTGGCGATCATCTGCCTGGCAACAGCCGCCAAGCTCTACTTCGCCGGTGCCTGAGCTTCGCCTCAGGGCGTAACGTTCGCCTCAGAAGTTTCCGACGAGCGACAGCGAAAACGCGTGGTCGTTGTTGTCCGGTGCGCCGCGCACAAAACTGTGCTGCAGCATGTAGCCCGCCTCGAACCTGATCTTCTTGTTGATAGGCGCACCGAGGCCCACGAAGTTGCGCATCCGCTCTTCACCACGCACGCGCTGGAACAAGGACGTGTTGAGGTCGAAGAAGCTTTCGTGACTAACCACGAGGTTGAGCTTGCCCGCGATCGGCATCACGGCCTTGATCTGCGGGCGGAGGCGCCACGCGGGACCGCCCTGCCCTTCGCGCCAGCGCTCTTCCAGCCGCACGCGGCCGGAAAACTTGACGTTGCCCAGCTTAAGGAAATTGTCGACGTTCACCTGCTGGCGAAAGCGGTGCTCCATCCGGGTGAAATCGCCGTGATCATATTGGGGGTTGTGGGTGTACCCCAGCCAAACCGTCACCTGCTTGGTCGGCTTGTACCCGATCATGATGTGATTCTCGATTTCATAGAGCCCGCGATTGTCGCTGACCCGAAGTTCGACTTCGTTGCTGGCGCGAAAGCCGTCACCGAGATCGACGTTGACGTTGACAGCAGCCCATGCCTGGGCGTCGTCGCGGGCATGTGCAGTGCCGGCCATCATGAAGGCCATGGCAGTTGCAAGAGCGGGGGCGGCGGTACGAGCGAGATAGCGATGCAAAGGTTTGGCCCTTTCGAAACTGCTCGCGAACTATGAATGATTGATGACACTAATGTTACAGTTTGTGTCTTTTCTGATGTCTTTTTGACGGTCACATTGCGTTCGTGACGATCACCGCGAGGCTCGACCGCAACAGGACGGTCAAGGTTGGGAGACCCGGCTTGCAAGCACCCCGCCGCCTCGCCTAATGGACGTCGACGGCAAACTTTCCGGCGCCGGACGCCACGACCCGCACCGTTTGTCATGGGTCGGTAACACCGGTGGTATCAGGCAGCACACATGGAATCGTCCAACCTTCCCTGGTCGAGCATGGCCGTTGCCTTCGGCACAGTCGTTGCGATGGTCGTGCTTGGCACCCACCCTGGACTGGGCGTTGCCGTGCTCATCCTCTGGTTTGGCACATTGTGGCTGGCCCGGCCCGAACCGCAGATTGCCGCGCGCGCAGCGGATGAAGGCTCTGTCTCGCGCCAGGCCATGGTGGAACTGGTCGAACCCTTCAGCGTGCCGGTCATCATGCTCGACGGGCAACGTATCGCCGCTGCCAATGCCGCAGCGCGCGAGGCGCTCGGCTCGCATATCGTCGGGCAAGACGCCCGTGTCGCCTTGCGCCATCCCGAAGCGATTACCCTCCTCGCCAAACCGCAGGGCGATGCCATCGTGCGCGGACTCACCGGCCCGCGCAGCCTGTGGCACGTCCGCCGCGTCACCATCGACCAGCGCTATTCGCTGATCGAACTGGTCAATCGTACAGCGGAGGCGGACATCAGCCGCTCGCACACCGATTTCGTCGCCAATGCCAGCCACGAGCTGCGCACCCCGCTGGCTTCGATCATCGGCTACATCGAGACGCTGGCGGATCCGGATGCCAAGGTCGATGCCGCCACCGCGGCGCGCTTCCACGCCACCGTGCTGCGCGAGGCGCGCCGCCTGCAGAACCTCGTCGAAGACCTCATGTCCCTTTCGCGAATCGAGGCCGAGAAGCACGATACGCCGCGAGAAACGCTGGACCTCGGCCAGCTGGCCACGAGCATCAGCTCCGAGAATGCCTCTAACGTCGGCGAAGAACGGATCGTGGTGCAATCCGCACCAGCGTTGGTCACGGGCGATCGCCAGCAGCTGGACCAGCTGATCCGCAATCTCATCGACAACGCGCTCAAATACGGCGCGCCGGATCAGCCGGTGCGCGTCGAAGTGGCAAACAGGGACGGCGAAGCCGTGCTTTCAGTCGCGGACAGGGGCGAAGGCATCCATGCTGACCATCTCCCTTACCTCACGCGCCGATTCTACCGCACCGATCCTGGCCGCAGCAATGCAGCAGGCGGAACCGGGCTCGGCCTTGCCATCGTCAAGCACATTGTTGAAAGGCACCGCGGAAAGCTCGACATCGCCAGCGAGCTGGGCAAGGGCACAACGGTCACCGTTCGCCTGTCGCTTGCAGCTACGGCGTCGGCCGAATTGTCATAAAACTGTCATGCAATAGTCACATGGGGCCGATCGACGCTGCGTCTAAGGGAAAACACAAAATGACTGCGAATCGACTCATTTCCGGATCAGTGCTGGTGCTTGCCACGCTTGGCCTTGCTGCGTGCGGTGGCGGCCAGAGCGCGAGCCGCGATCAAGTCCGCGCCGTGGGCTCGTCCACGGTTTATCCCTTTGCGAAGGCCGTGGCCGAAGCCCTTGCCAAGGAAGATGCTTCGATCAAGTCGCCGATCATCGAATCGACGGGTACGGGCGCAGGCATGAAGCTGTTCTGCGCCGGCGTCGGCCCGCAGCACCCCGATATCGAAGATGCCTCGCGCCGGATGAAAAAGTCCGAGTTCGAGGAATGCCAGAAGAACGGCGTCAAGGAGATCGTCGAGATCCAGGTCGGCCTTGATGGCGTGGCCTTCGCCGAAGGTTCGGGCGGTCCCGGCATCGCACTGACCCCGGTGGATGTGTACAAGGCGCTCGCCAAGAACCCGTTCGGCAAGCCCAACACCGCCAAGACCTGGAAGGATGTGAACTCCGCCCTCCCCGACGAGCCGATCCTCGTCTACGGGCCGCCGTCGACCTCGGGCACGCGCGATGCGCTCAAGGAACTGATCCTCACCAAGGGCTGCGAGAGCGATCCTGCCATGAAGGCGCTGAAGGACAGCGACAAGAAGCAGCATGACGCGATCTGCGGCGACGTGCGCGAAGATGGCGCCTATGTCGATGCGGGTGAGAACGACAACCTGATCGTTCAGAAGATCGAGGCGAACCCGAAGGCCATCGGCATCTTCGGTTATTCGTACCTTGAAGAAAACAAGGACAAGCTGAAGGGCCTCACCATGGCCGGCGTGACGCCGACCTACGAGACGATCAGCAACTTCACATATCCCGGTGCCCGCCCGCTCTACATCTACGTGAAGAAGGCTCACCTCAAGGCAATCCCGGGGCTTCAGGCCTACGTGAACGAGTGGAGCAAGCTGTGGAGCAAGGGCGGCGTGCTGTCCAAGGCCGGCATGGTCGTCGCGCCTGACGACGTGCTGGCTGCCAGCGCCAAGGCGGCGAGCGAGATGCCGCTGCTCGACGGCGCACAGCTGAAGTAAGGATCACCTGAAAGCCATGTCGCCAGCCGTTCTGTTCTTTCTGGCCTTCGGGCTGGGTCTGGTCGGCTGGCTGGCCGGGCGCTCAAGGGCCTGGACGTTCCGCAAGGCGGCGCCCGGCGGGCGCATCCACTCACTGCCCGATTTCCATGCTTGGTATGTCGGGCTGTGGGTGGCGGTGCCCGCCGTGGCGTTCGCGCTGCTGTGGGGCGCGATCAGCCCCGCGCTTGTGCTGCAGCACGTCCTTGCCGATCCCGCAGCAGCGGCCCTCCCCGCCTTCGGCTTCGAACGCGAGGCAATGCTGGGTGAAGCCCGTGCAGTAGCCACTGGCGCGGCGCAGGCGGTCTTCAGCAGCGACGCGCAAGGGCTGATCGAACCTTATCGCGTCGCGATCGGGCGCTATGACACCATCGGCCTCATCATAACGGTGCTCATCGCGTTTGCCGGCGGGGCCTTTGCGTTCCTCCGCCTCCGCCCTGATTTCACAGCGCGCACCCGGGTTGAACGCGCGGTTATGGCCCTGCTGCTGCTAGCCTCGCTCGTCGCGATCCTGACCACGATCGGCATCGTCGGCAGCCTGATGTTCGAGACGGCGCGCTTCTTCGGCATGGTCTCGCCGGCCAGTTTCCTGCTCGGCACGCACTGGGCGCCCGATCCGATGAGCACGGGCGCGCCTGATGGCAGCGCGTTCGGAGCGATCCCGCTGTTCTGGGGCACGATCTACATCGGCGCAATAATCGCGATGGCCGTGGCGATCCCGCTCGGACTGATGAGCGCGATCTACCTCACCCAGTATGCCGACAATTCGGTGCGCCGGATCATCAAGCCCCTGCTGGAAATCCTCGCGGGCGTCCCGACGGTGGTATACGGCTATTTCGCCGCGCTCACCGTCGCGCCCGCCGTGCGCGATGCGGCGCAGGCGATCGGCATCGGCAATGCCTCGACCGAGAGCGCCATGGCGGCGGGCCTTGTCATGGGCGTCATGATCATTCCCTTCGTCTCCTCGATGGCCGACGACAGCATCGCTGCTGTCCCCCAGGCCATGCGCGACGGCAGCCTCGCGATGGGCGCGACCCGTGCCGAGACGATCCGCAAGGTGCTGATCCCGGCGGCGCTTCCCGGCATCGTCGCGGGCATCATGCTGGCGATCAGCCGCGCCATCGGCGAGACGATGATCGTGGTGATGGCGGCGGGCGCATCTGCCAACCTCACCGCCAATCCGTTCGAATCGATGACGACGGTCACCTTCCAGATCGTCGCCATGCTGACCGGCGAAGGCAGCTTCGATCACCCCGCCACGCTGTCCGCCTTCGCGCTCGGCATGGTACTCTTCCTCGTCACGCTGACGCTCAACTTCATCGCGCTGCGCGTGGTCAAGCGTTACCGTGAAGCTTATGAGTAAGGCGGCATGAACACGCCCAACGATACCGCCGCGCAAGAAAACCTGCGCGCCGTCCGTCAGGCCCGCATGCAGGCCGGCCTTGCGCGCCGCTACCGCTCGGACGCGCTGTTCCGCTGGGCGGGCCTTGGCGCCGTCAGCTTCTCTGCGCTCGTCCTCGTGCTCCTGCTCATTTCCATGGCGTCAAGCGGCTGGGCCGGCTTCCACCGCACCGAACTGCGCATGACCGTGCCGATCCGCGGGAGTCTGGAAATCGATCCGGCTCGGCTAGCCCAGCCCGATCCGCTTGGCGGTCTTGAAACGGCGGGGCTCCCGATTCTGGTAGGCACGGCTGCGGTCAAGGCCTTCGGTCCCGATGGCGAGGAGCTTATTGCCGACGGCGCCTGGCGCGAAGTGGGCAAGAAGCTTGTAGCCGATCCCTCGCTGCTCACGAGGACCGAGATTGCCGTTTCGCTCCCTGCCAGCGACGATCTTGCCAATGCCCAGCGCGGCGGCGGCGACGCCCACCTGCAGCAGCGCGCGGCCAACCTCGCGCGAGAAGGCAAGCTCGTGCGCGCCTTCGATACCGGCTTCCTCGTCCGCGCCGATGCCACCAATCCGCAAAACGTGGGCATCTGGGGCGCGCTCAAGGGCTCGATGATGACGATGTTCATCACCCTCTTGCTCGCCTTCCCGGTCGGCGTGCTCTCCGCGCTCTACCTCGAAGAGTATGCGCAGCGGAACCGCTGGACCGATCTCATCGAGATCTCGATCAACAATCTCGCAGCGGTGCCCTCGATCATCTTCGGCCTGCTCGGCCTTGCCGTGTTCCTCGCCGCCTTTCCCAACTTCCGCTCGGCCCCGCTGATCGGCGGCATGACGCTGGCGCTGATGACCATGCCGGTCATCGTCATTTCAGGCCGCAATGCGATCAAGGCGGTGCCCCCCTCGATCCGCGATGCCGCGTTGGCGATGGGCGCAAGCCCGGTGCAGGTCGTGTTCCACCACGTCCTCCCGCTTGCACTCCCGGGCATTCTCACCGGCACGATCATCGGCATGGCCCGCGCGCTTGGCGAAACCGCTCCGCTCCTGATGATCGGCATGCGCGCCTTTGTCGCCAGCCCGCCGAGCGACTTCACCTCCCCTGCAACCGTTCTGCCGGTGCAGATCTTCCTGTGGTCCGACGAGATCGACCGCGGCTTCATCGAGCGCACCAGCGCCGCGATCGTCGTGCTGCTGATCTTCCTGCTCCTGATGAACGGCATTGCGATCTACTTGCGCAACCGCTTCGAAAAACGGTGGTAACATGACGGCTGAAAATTCTGCCCCCAACGTGGTGATCCAGTCGCCCACGTCGTCCGTGTTCCCCGAACCGGTTGCGCCTTCGAAGATCAGCGCCAAGGGCGTTTCGGTGTTCTACGGCCAGAAGCGGGCGATCGACGATGTCTCGATCGAGATCCCGCAGAACTATGTGACCGCCTTCATCGGCCCCTCGGGCTGCGGCAAATCGACGTTCCTGCGCAGTCTCAACCGCATGAACGACACGATCCCCAACGCCCGCGTGGAAGGCGAAATCCTCCTCGACGGCGCGGACATCTACCGATCCGGGATGGACGTCGTGCAACTGCGTGCGCGGGTCGGCATGGTGTTCCAGAAGCCCAACCCGTTCCCCAAGTCGATCTACGAAAACATCGCCTACGGACCCCGCATCCACGGGATCACCGCCAGCAAGAGCGAACTTGACGGCATCGTCGAGCAATCGCTCCAGCGCGCCGGCCTGTGGGATGAGGTAAAGGACCGCCTCAGCGACAGCGGGACGGCGCTCTCCGGCGGCCAGCAGCAGCGCCTGTGCATCGCCCGCGCCATCGCGGTCGATCCCGAAGTCATCCTGATGGACGAGCCGTGCTCCGCGCTCGATCCCATCGCTACCGCGCGCATCGAGGAACTGATCGACGAACTGCGCGGCCGCTACGCCATCGTCATCGTCACCCACTCGATGCAGCAGGCCGCGCGTGTTTCGCAGCGCACCGCATTTTTCCATCTCGGCAAGATCGTGGAATACGGTACTACATCGGACATCTTCACCACGCCGCGTGAAGAGCGGACCAAGGACTACATCACCGGTCGGTACGGCTAAGGAACTGGAATGGCAGAGCATACCGTAAAGGCGTTCGACGAGGACATTACTCGCCTGCGCGGCCTCGTCGCCGAGATGGGTGGCCTTGCCGAGCTGTCCATCGCCGAATCCATGGAAGCCCTCGTCAGCGGCAACCAGGACCTCGCCGACGGGGTGATCGCGCGCGACAAGCGGATCGACCTGCTGGAAGGCGAAGTTGACCGCCTGGCCGTCCGCGTCCTTGCCTTGCGCGCACCGATGGCGGACGATCTGCGCGAAGTGATCGCTGCCCTCAAGATCGCGGGCGTGATCGAGCGCATCGGCGACTATGCTAAGAACATCGCCAAGCGCGTCGGCCATATCGAGGGCCGCAAGCGCTTCGAGCCGCTGACCCTGCTGCCGGTCATGAACGAACTCGCCGGCGACATGGTCCATGATGTGCTGACCGCTTATGCCGCACGCGATCCGGTCGCCGCTGCCGAAATCGTCAAGCGCGACGCCAAGGTCGATGCCTTCTACGACAGCGTGTTCCGCAACTTCGTATCCTACATGGTCGAGAACCCGGCCACGATCAGCTCGGTCGCGCAGCTCATGTTCGTTGCGCGCAACATCGAACGGATCGGCGACCACGCCACCAACATCGCTGAAATGGTCCACTACGCCGCGACCGGCACCTATCTGCCCGAACGCGACGAGGTCGTCCCGCCTGTCTGATGGTGCCATGTGCCCGGCAAGTCATGAGGGCGTAACAATTGTCGTGTCTGCGCAATGTTATCGTCAAGACTGTCCGATCGGGGTAATCGATGTCCGCGCCGAAGCTGCTGCTCGTAGAGGATGACACCGCACTTGCAGAACTGGTCGAGTACCGGTTCCGCGGCGAAGGTTACGATGTGCGCACCACCGATGATGGTGACGAGGCCATGCTGCTGGCCGCCGAGGATACCCCCGATCTCGTCCTGCTGGACTGGATGATTGGCGGCACCAGCGGCATCGAAGTCTGCCGCCGCCTGCGTCGCAACAAGTCGACAGCGCACGTTCCCATCATCATGCTCACCGCCCGCAGCGACGAGGACGACCGCGTGCGCGGCCTCGAAACGGGTGCGGACGATTACGTCACCAAGCCCTTTTCCCCGCGTGAGCTGATCGCACGCGTTGGCGCGGTACTGCGCCGCGTGCGCCCGGCACTGGCGGGTGAGACGATCACCGTTGGCGATCTCTCGCTCGATCCCACCGCACACCGCGTCACCCGTCGCGGCAATGCGATCAAGATCGGCCCTACCGAGTTCCGCCTGCTGCGCCACTTCATGGAGCACCCGGGCCGCGTCTTCTCACGCGGGCAGTTGCTCGACGCAGTGTGGGGCAGTGGCAGCGATATCGAACTGCGTACGGTGGACGTCCATATCCGCCGCCTGCGCCAGGCCATCGCGCTCCCGGGCGCGGCCGATCCGGTCCGCACCGTGCGCTCGGCCGGCTACGCGCTCGAAGGCGTTTAAATCCCCAGCAGGGGCGCGATGTCGAGATCCTGGATCGTGATCCACTGGTTCACGTAGTTGGCATAGTAGAGCCAGAACAGCACCGTCGAGAGCACGCTCGCGCGCAGGATGATGCGCCGAGGGTTGAAGTTGCCCGGCGCGCTGGGCGCCTGCCCCGGCACTTTCGCGATGCCCAGTTCATCGGACGTGCGTACCCCGAACGGCATCACGAGGAACGCCGACAGCACCCAGAACAGCGTCCAGATCGCAACGATCGAAGTCCACTTCATGCGCCTCAGCCTTCCCGCAGCATGACCTGAACGACCGGCTTCTTGCCCGACCAGCGCTGCGCCGCGCGCCGCACCGTCAGCCGCACCGTTTCGGCAATCGCCGCCCGGTCGCGTGCCTTTTCGCCCTTCAGCGTGCCCAGCGCCTTGGCGACATCACTCTGCGCTTCGGCCACGAATTCGTCCATATCCTCTTCCAGCGGCAGGCCGACCGCCGCGATCTCGATGGCGGACTTCAGCTTGCCAACCGGCGAAACCGCGAGCGCCGCCACGACCACGCCGCTTTCCGCCAGCTTGCGCCGCTGTCCCAACGCGCCGCCGTCCGCTGGCGCGATGATATCGCCATCAAGCACCAAGCGGCCAGCACGCACCGAAGCGATCTTGGCTGGCCCATCGGGCGCGAGCCGCACGACATCGCCGTTCTTCTGGACGATCGTACGCTTGATCCCCTCCGCCTTGCCCAAGCGGGCCTGCTCGGCCATGTGGCGCATCTCGCCATGGACGGGCACGAGGATTTCGGGCTTGATCCAGCTGTAGAGCGCAGCGAGCTCCGGTCGCCCCGGATGGCCAGAAACGTGGATCATGCCCTGCCGGTCGGTGAGGATTTCCACGCCCTTTTCGGCCAGCATATTCTGGATGCGCCCGATGGCCAGTTCGTTGCCGGGAATCTGTCGGCTGGAGAAGACGACCGCGTCGCCCTTTTCGAGGCGGATCGGATGGCTGTCCGAAGCGATCCGCGCCAGCGCCGCGCGCGCCTCGCCCTGACCGCCCGTTGCCAGCACAAGCACCTCACCGCGCGGCAGGTCCATCGCGTCGTCCATGCGCACGACGTTGGGGAAGTCCTTCAGATAGCCGCTCGCCTGCGCCACCCCGATGATCCGGTCGAGCGAACGCCCTGCCACGCAGAGCTGCCGCCCGGTCGCCACCGCGACCTCGCCCAGCGTTTGCAGCCGCGCCACGTTGGAGGCGAACGTGGTGACCACCACGCGCTTGCCCTTGAGGCCGCTCACCATCTCCATCAGCCCGTCGCGCACCGCGCCTTCGGAGCCTGAGGGCTTGGGATTGAACACGTTGGTCGAATCGCAGACGAGCGCCAGCACGCCCTCGTCGCCCAGCGCGGTGAGTTCACCCTCGGTGGCGGGCACGCCGATCAGCGGCTCGTCATCGAGCTTCCAGTCACCGGTGTGGAACACCCGGCCATGCGGCGTCTCGATCACCAGCGCGTTGCCCTCGGCAATCGAGTGCGCCAGCGGCACGTAGCGGATGTCGAACGGCCCGATGCTGAGCGAGGCCTCGTTCGGCACCGTGTTCAGCGTCACCTGCTTCGAAATGCCGGCCTCGGCCAGCTTCTCGGCCACCAGCCGCGCGGTAAACGGCGTCGCGTAGAGCGGCACGCCGAGATCGAGCGCGAAATAGGGCACCGCGCCGATATGATCCTCATGCGCATGGGTCAGCACGATCCCGACCAGATCATCGAGCCGCTCCTCGATGAACGAGAGATCGGCGAACACAAGGTCGACGCCCGGATAATAGGGATCGGCGAAGGTCATGCCGAGATCGACCATCAGCCACTTGCCGTCGCAGCCGTAGAGATTGACGTTCATGCCGATCTCGCCCGATCCGCCGAGCGCGAGAAACAGCAATTCCTTACCGGGTTTCACAATAATTCCAATATACTAGTGGCACAAAAGGCCAAGGGCTCGCCGCATGTGCGATGGTCAGCGTGCGGCAACGCGTTCCGCCAGAATGGCAATGCCGTCCAGCGTCAGGTCTGTATCGACATGGTCGAAGATCGTCGTGTGCTCGTCGAACAGCACGGCCAGCCCGCCGGTGGCAACCACCTTGGCAGGTCGGCCGATTTCATTGCGCAAACGGGATATCAGGCCTTCCATCATGGCCACATAGCCCCAGAACACACCGATCTGCATCTGATCTTCAGTGTTACGGCCGATCACGCTGCGGTTGTTGCCCTGCGGCGGCGCGATGGCGATGCGCGGCAGCTTGGCCGCCGCCGTCACCAGCGCGTCGAGCGAGAGGTTGATGCCGGGTGCGATGATCCCGCCCTTGTAGGCGCCGCTCGCATCCACCACGTCGAACGTGGTCGCCGTACCGAAGTCGACGACGATCAGGTCGCCTTCATACTTGGCATGCGCCGCCACGGTGTTCACCGCGCGGTCTGCACCCAGCGAACGCGGCTGCTCGACATCGGCCGTGAAGCCCCACTCCACCGGCGGCTGCCCGGCAATCAGCGGATCGATGCCGAAATACTTCTGCCCCAGCACCTGCAGGTTGTGCAGCGCGCGCGGCACCACGGTTGAAATCAGGATCTGCCGCACGCGCTCCGGATCGAAGCCCTGCAGCTTCATCAACTGGAGCAGCCACACCGCATATTCGTCCGCCGTACGCCGCGGATCGGTCGCCACGCGCCAGCGCGAGCGGATCTCCCGCCCGTCGAACAGCGCGAAAACGACGTTGGTGTTACCAACGTCAACCGCCAGAAGCATCGCCAATTCCTTCCCCGGAGTAGCTTGTGCCGATCAGCTCGACGTCTCCGGCGTGGATGGCACGGACCGCGCCATCCGCCAAGCGCAGAAGGGCTGCCCCATCAGGTTCAAGCCCGGCAAATCCGCCGATCAGATGGCCTTCTTCGCTGAGGTTCACACCCAGCAAGGTGCCCTTGGGCAGCGCACGGCCGAGCCATTCCTCACGCAGCATCGGCCATCCGCCCGCATGCCAGACGGTCAGGTCCTCAGCCCAGGCAGCGGCCAGCGCAGATGCAAAGGCATCGCGGCTGACGGCATGGCCGAGCCCTGCGAGCGACGCTGTCTTGCGCCCCGGCACTTCGGGCGCTTCGGCCAGATTGACGCCGATGCCGACGATCACCGCATCGCGCTGCCGTTCGAGCAGGATGCCGCCCAGCTTTGCCTCATTCACGAGCAGATCGTTGGGCCACTTGAGCGCAAGGCCCGCCAGCTCAGGCACTACCGTCATCAGCGCCCGGTGTACGCTCACGCCCGCGACCAGCGCCAGGGTCTGCGGCAGCGCCTCGCCCTCGTGCAGTGCGACGGCGGTCGATCCCATGAAGTTGCCGTAGCCGCCGGTCCATACCCGGCCGGCACGCCCGCGCCCGGCAGTCTGCCGATCCGCTACCAGCCAGTGGCCTTCAGCCGGTGCCTCACCGTGAGACAGCCGCTCCAACAGCGCCGAATTGGTCGAGGCGATTTCCGCAACGACCCTGATCAGCGGATCAGGCACGAACCGCCCGTCGGCTCACGCAATGTGGAACAGCGCGGCAGCCGCGTTGCCCGCCAGCACGCCCAGCGGCTTCGTCACCAGCCAGCCCAGCGGCGAGATCGCGACGACCGAGACGAACAGCAGCACGCGCTGCGCCATGTCGCTCTCGCCCGTCACCACATCGGTGGCCTCGTCGAAGTACATCACCTTGACGACCTTGATGTAGTAGAACGCGCCGATCACCGAGGCGGCGATACCGATGGCAGCGAGCGAAAGCAGATTCGCCTGCACCGCGGCCTGGAAGACCACGAACTTGCCCCAGAAGCCGAACAGCGGCGGAATGCCGGCAAGGCTGAACATGACCGACGCGAGGGCCAGCGCCAGCATCGGCCGGGTCTTCGAAAGGCCCGCCATCGCCGCGATGGATTCCACCGGGGCACCGTCCGCGTCGCGCAGCATCAGCACCGCGACAAAGCCCGCGACCGACATCGCGACATAGATCGCGAGGTAGACCAGCATCGCCGCCGCACCTGCCTGGTTGGCGCAGGCAAGGCCGATCAGCATGAAGCCGACATTGTTGATCGAGGAATAGGCCAGCAGGCGCTTGATGTTGTCCTGCCCGATGGCTCCCAGCGCACCGATCACGATCGAGAGCAGCGCAACGAAGATCACGATCTGCTGCCACACGCCCGGCTGTGCACCGAAGGCGAACAGGCTCACGCGCATCAGCAGGCCGAGCGCTGCCACCTTGGGTGCAGTCGCGAAGAAGGTCGTCACCGGAGTTGGCGCGCCTTCATAGACGTCCGGCGTCCACATGTGGAACGGCGCCGCGCTGACCTTGAAGGCCAGACCCGCGAGCACGAAGACCACGCCGAACACGGCGCCCATGGAAAGCGGTCCGGCCAGCGCGGCATGGATGCCCGCAAAGCTGGTGCTGCCGGTGAAGCCGTAGGTCAGGCTGATGCCGTAGAGCAGGATGCCCGAGGCGAGCGAGCCCAGCACGAAGTACTTGAGGCCAGCTTCCGCCGAGCGCTCGTCACTGCGCAGCAACGATGCCATGACGTAGGCGGCAAGGCTGTTGAGCTCGAGGCCGATGTAGAGCGCCAGCATGTCGGTCGCGGAAACCATCATGCCCATGCCCATCGCGGCGAACAGGACGAGCAGCGGGAATTCCGCCCGCATCGCCTTATCGCGCTCGAAGAACGCCGGCGCGACGATCAGCGCGACGGCAGCACCGATGTAGACCAGCAGCTTGCCGAAAGCGGCAAAGGCATCGCCCGAGAACTGGCCGCCCCATGCCACAGCGGCGGGGCCCATCGCGGCCTGCGTGAGCGCAGGCACGGTCAGCACGGCGCAGACGGTAAGTACGGCAACCGACGCAATCGAGATCGCGCGGCTCGCCTTGTCACCGCCCCATGCGGCGGCGAGGAGAAGGATCAGGCCGGAAATGCTGAGGACTTCCTCGGTTCCGGTGATCGCCAGCGAACGGAGCAGTTCCATCAGCGTGCTCCCTCGTGCTGGGCCGCGTGGGCGGCTTGTTCACCGTGTTCCATTGCATCCCCATGTTCATGTGTCGCAGCCGCAGGCGGCATTGCTGCCAGCTGCACATCGGCATCGCCCTTGGGCCGTGCCTGCGCGAGCCGTGCCTCGAGGCTGGCGATATCCTTGCGCATCGGCGCGAGGAAGGTTTCCGGATAGACACCCATCCACATCACGGCGACCGCGAGCGGGATCATCATCGCCCATTCGCGCGCATCGAGATCGGGCATCGCCGCGGCGTCCTCGTTCTTCTGCACGCCGAACACAACGCGGCGGTAGAGATAGAGCATGTAGGCCGCGCCGAGGATGATGCCGGTGGTGCAGACCAGCGCCACCCAGCTCGACTGCGCGTAGATGCCCATCAGCGAGAGGAACTCGCCGACGAACCCGCTCGTGCCCGGCAGACCAACCGAGGCCATCGTGAACAGCATGAAGAACAGCGCATAAGCCGGCATGTTGATCGCAAGGCCGCCGTAGCGGTCGATCTCACGGGTGTGCAGGCGGTCGTAAATCACGCCGACCGCAAGGAAGAGCGCGCCCGAGACGATGCCGTGGCTCAGCATCACGATCATCGAGCCTTCAAGGCCCTGCCGGTTGAATGCAAAAAGCCCCACCGTCACGATCGCCATGTGCGCGACCGAGGAATATGCGATCAGCTTCTTCATGTCGTGCTGCACCAGCGCGATCAGCGAGGTGATAACGACCGCCGCCATCGACAGCCCATAGATCAGCGGAGCAAACTGCGCTGAAGCCTCGGGGAACATCGGCAGCGAGAAGCGGATGAAGCCGTAGCCGCCCATCTTCAGCAGCACGCCCGCAAGGATCACCGAACCGGCCGTCGGCGCCTGCACGTGCGCGTCAGGCAGCCAGGTGTGCGTCGGCCACATCGGCATCTTCACCGCGAAGCTCGCGAAGAACGCCAGCCACAGCCAGGTCTGCGCCTTTACGGGAAAGCTGTAGGCCATCAAGGTCGGAATATCGCTCGTGCCCGCCTCGTTCACCATCCACATCATCGCGATCAGCATCAGCACCGATCCGAGCAGCGTGTAGAGGAAGAACTTGTAGCTGGCGTAGATGCGGTCCGCCCCGCCCCCGATGCCGATGATCAGGTACATCGGGATCAGGCCGGCCTCGAACATGATGTAGAACAGGAACAGATCCTGCGCTGTGAAGACGCCGATCATCAGCGTCTCCATGATCAGGAAGTTGGCGTAATATTCGCCCGCCCGCTTCTCGATCGCGTTCCAGCTCGCGCCGATGCAGATCGGCATGAGGAACACTGTCAGAGCGATCAGCAGCAGCGCGATGCCGTCAATGCCGAGCTTCCATTCGAAGCCGGCAAAGACCGAGGCATGTTCCTGGAACTGCCACTGCGGGCCGCCGATCTGGTAGTGCGACCACAGCACCGCACCGAGCACGAGATCGACCAGCGTCACCGCCAGCGCGATCATGCGCGCGCCCTCGCGCCCCGCCATGAGGCAAGCCACCGCGCCGACCAGCGGCACGAGCAGCATCAGGGAGAGAATGGGAAAGCCGCTCATTTTGCAATCACCCAGCTGATCGCGCCGACAAGGCCGACGAGCATGACCAGCGCATAGCTGTTGAGGTATCCGGACTGCAGCCGCACCGCGATCCGGCTGCTGCGGGCAACCACCGAGGCCGCGCCATTGGGGCCAAAGCGGTCGATGATGCCGATGTCGCCCTGCTTCCAGAACACCCGGCCGAGCGCCATTGCGGGCTTCACGAAGACCGCGTTGTAGAGCTCATCAAAGTACCACTTGTTGTAGACGAAGCGGTAGAGCGGCCCGATCGCGCTGCTGAACGCCGCAGGCAGGCCCGGATTGGCGATATAGGCGACATAGGCCCCGGCAAGACCGGTAACCATCACCGCAAACGGCGCCCACTTCACCCATTCCGGAACGCCGTGCATTGCGTGGATCAGGTGTTCGCTGAAGGCCACACTGTTCTTCCAGAACTCGCCTTCGCCTTCGCTGATGAAGGCGCCGTGGAACACGAAGCCAGCAAGGACCGCACCGACCGACAGCAGCACCAGCGGGAGCAGCATGACCAGCGGGCTCTCGTGCGGGTGATAGCCCGCCGTGCCATCGGAGGTATGACCATGCGCGTGGTGGTCGTCGTGGCCGTGACCATGCGCATGATCGTCATGCCCATGACCGTGCGCATCATGCACCGCATGCTGGATATGCTCGGAAAGCTCCCAGCGCGGCTTGCCCCAGAAAGTCAGGAACATCAGGCGCCACGAGTAGAAGCTCGTCAGCAGCGCCGCGAAGATGCCCATGAAGAAGCCGAAGTGGCCCGGAGCCGTTCCACTGGCATAGGCCGCCTCGAGGATCGAATCCTTCGAATAGAAGCCCGCGAAGCCGAACACGTCGACAATGCCGACGCCGGTGATCGCCAGCGTACCCATCATCATCGCCCAGAACGTGACCGGGATGTGCTTCCGCAGGCCGCCGTAGTAGCGCATGTCCTGCTCGTGGTGCATCGCATGGATGACCGAGCCCGCGCCGAGGAACAGCAGCGCCTTGAAGAAGGCGTGGGTGAACAGGTGGAACATCGCCGCACCCGGCGCGCCCACGCCCGCCGCCACGAACATGTAGCCGAGCTGCGAGCAGGTCGAATAGGCGATGACGCGCTTGATGTCCCACTGCGTCGTGCCGATGGTCGCCGCGAAGAACAGCGTCCCCGCACCGACATAGGTCACCACATGCATCGCCGTCTCGCTCGCGGCGAACATCGGCGAAAGGCGGCAGACCATGAACACGCCGGCGGTCACCATGGTCGCAGCGTGGATCAGCGCCGAAACCGGGGTCGGGCCTTCCATCGCGTCCGGCAGCCAGGTGTGCAGGCCAAGCTGCGCCGACTTGCCCATCGCGCCGATGAACAGAAGGATGCACAGCACCGTCATCGTATCGAAGCGGTGGCCAAGGAACCCGATCGTGCTACCCGCCATGCCCGGAGCTGCCGCGAGGATCGCCGGGATCGAGACGGTGCCAAACACCAGGAACGTCCCGAAAATGCCCATCATGAAGCCAAGGTCACCCACGCGGTTGACCACGAAGGCCTTCATCGCGGCGGCGTTGGCGCTGGGCTTTCGGAACCAGAACCCGATCAGCAGGTACGAGGCAAGGCCCACGCCTTCCCAGCCGAAGAACATCTGGACGAGGTTGTCCGCCGTCACCAGCATCAGCATCGCGAACGTGAACAGCGAGAGATAGGCGAAGAACCGCGCCTGATCCGGCTCCTCGTCCATGTACCCCCATGAGTACAGGTGGACGAGCGCCGAGACGCTGGTGATAACCACCAGCATGATCGCGGTCAGCGTATCGACGCGCAGCGCCCACTGGAAGTCGAGATCGCCCGAACGCACCCACTGCAGCACCGGCACGACCGAGGCTTCGGCGCTGCCCGAAAGGAACGAAAGGAAGATCGGCCACGACAGCGCGCAGGAGACGAACAGCGCCCCCGTCGTCACGATCTTGGCCGGCACCTTGCCGATCAGCCGGGCGCCCAGCCCTGCGACCAGCGCTGCCAGTAGCGGCAGGAATACGATCAACTGGATCGGATGCACGGTTAGTTTACCCCTTCATCCGGTTGACGTCATCGACCGCAATCGTGCCGCGGCCGCGGAAGTAGATGACGAGAATGGCAAGCCCGATCGCCGCCTCGCCTGCCGCCACGGTCAGCACGAACATTGCGAAGATCTGGCCGACGAGGTCGTGCAGGAACGCACTGAACGCGACGAAATTGATGTTCACCGCCAGCAGGATCAGTTCGATCGCCATCAGGATGACGATCACGTTCTTGCGGTTGAGGAAAATCCCCAGCACGCCGAGCACGAACAGGATCGAGCTCACGACGACATAGTGTTCGATACCAATCACAGCGTCACCCCCTGACCCACGGCAGGCTTGACGTTGACCGTCGCCTCCTCGGGCCGCCGCGCGATCTGGCGGCTGATGTTCTGGCCGCGCACGTCGCCGCGCTGGCGGTGCGTCAGCACGATGGCCCCGATCATCGCGACGAGCAGGATGATCCCCGCCGCCTCGAACAGGAACAGATAGCGCGTGTAGAGCAGCGCGCCGATGGCAGCGGTGTTGGAAAGCCCCTCAGGCGTCGCCGACGCACCGTTCGCCACGCCAAGCTGCAGCGCGCCGGTGCGCCAGGCGCCAACGCCCAGCACGATTTCGGCAAGCAGCACGGCGGCGATCATCAGCCCCAGCGGCGCGTTCTTGATGAAGCCGGCACGCATCGCGGCAAAGTCGATGTCGAGCATCATGACCACGAACAGGAACAGCACCGCGACCGCGCCGACGTATACGATCACCAGCAGCATCGCGATGAACTCGGCGCCGATGAGCACCATGAGACCTGCCGCGTTGAAGAACGCGAGGATCAGCCACAACACCGAATGGACCGGATTGCGGGCGAGAATGGTGATCGCGCCAGAGGCAATCACGAGGCTCGCAAAGAGGTAGAAGGCAATAGCCTGGATCATGTGGCGGGCCCCCTAGCGGTACGGTGCATCGGCTTCAAGGTTCGCGGCGATGGCCCGCTCCCACTTGTCCCCGTTGGCGAGCAGCTTGGCCTTGTCGTAGAGCAACTCCTCGCGCGTTTCGGTCGCGTATTCGAAGTTCGGACCCTCGACGATGGCATCGACCGGGCAGGCTTCCTGGCAGAAGCCGCAGAAGATGCACTTGGTCATGTCGATGTCGTAGCGCGTGGTGCGGCGGCTGCCGTCCTCACGCGGTTCGGCCTCGATGGTGATCGCCTGCGCCGGGCACACTGCCTCGCACAGCTTGCACGCGATGCAGCGCTCTTCGCCGTTGGGATAGCGGCGCAGGGCGTGTTCACCGCGGAAACGGGGCGAAAGCGGGTTCTTCTCGAACGGGTAGTTGATCGTCGCCTTGGGCTTGAAGAGGTACTTCAAGGTCAGCCAGTGCGCCTTCACGAACTCCCACAGCGTGAAGCTCTTGATGATCTGCGAGACGGTCATGCGAAATGTCCGGTGGCCATGAGGTATCCGCTGATCGCGAACACGAAGAACAGCGAGAGCGGGAGGAAAACCTTCCAGCCCAGCCGCATCAGCTGGTCATAGCGGTACCGCGGCACGGTCGCCTTCACCCAGCTGAAGATGAAGAAGAAGAACAGGATCTTGAGCAGCAGCCAGATCAGGCCAGGCACCATGTAGAGCACCGGAATGTCCAGCGGCGGCAGGTATCCGCCCCAGAACAGCGTGGCGTTCAGCGTGCACATCAGCAGCACGTTGGCATATTCGCCAAGCCAGTAGAGCGCGAAGGCCATCGACGAGTATTCGGTCTGATACCCTGCGACGAGCTCGCTTTCCGCCTCAGTCAGGTCGAACGGCGCGCGCGCGGTTTCTGCCATGCCCGAGATCAGGAACATCACCCAGACCGGGAACAGCAGCGGGTTCGCCACGAAGCCGTTGATGATCCAGACGTGGTCCTTCTGCGCCTTCACGATGTCGTTCAGGTTGAACGAGCCCGCCCACAGCACCACGCAGATCAGGATGAACCCGATCGAGACTTCATAGGAAATCATCTGAGCCGAGGCGCGCATGGCGCTGAAAAACGGGTACTTCGAGTTCGACGACCAGCCCGCGATCACCACCCCGTAAACCCCCAGCGACGAGATCGCGAGGATATAGAGCAGGCCGACATTGATATCCGCCAGCACCGCGCCCGAATTGAACGGGATCACCGCCCAGGCCATCAGCGCGACGGTGAACGTGATGATCGGCGCGATCAGGAACAGGCCCTTGTTCGCCGCCGAAGGAATGATCGTTTCCTGCAGGAAGACCTTGAGGCCGTCCGCGAACGACTGGAGGATGCCGATCGGCCCCACCACGTTCGGGCCCTTGCGCAGCGCCATCGCCGCCCAGATCTTGCGGTCAGCATAGATGACGAGCGCCACCGCCAGCATGACCGGCAAGGCGATCAGCAGGATTTCCGCTACGGTGGAGACACCCCAGGCCGCCTCGAACGAGAGGCCGAGGCTTTGGAAAAACGGGATCACAGCACCCACCCCCCGTTCGTGTCGAGCGAAGTCGAGACACCAGACGCCGCGCAGAAGTGTCTC
>CANGJI010000052.1 GCA_947454135.1 Sphingomonadaceae bacterium | reverse complement strand
GTCGATTCCTTCCAGCCCAATTGCTCGAAATGATGGTGGATCGGCGCCATGCGGAACACGCGCTTGCCGGTGCGTTTATAGACGAAGACCTGCACGATGACCGAGACGGCTTCCATCACGAAGAGGCCGCCGACGATGCCGAGCACGATCTCGTGGTGGATCGAGACCGCGATCACGCCAAGCGTGCCGCCCAGCGCAAGGCTCCCGGTATCGCCCATGAACACGGCGGCGGGCGGCGCGTTGAACCACAGGAAGGCAAGGCCCGCGCCCATCACCGCGCCGCAGAAGATCGAGAGTTCGCCCGCGCGCGGCACGTGCTGGATGCCGAGGTAGTGCGCATAGTCTACGCGGCCGGCGAGGTAGGCGATGATCGCGAAGGTACCAGCCGCGATGATGACGGGCATCGTGGCAAGGCCGTCGAGCCCGTCGGTCAGGTTCACCGCATTGCCCGCACCGACGATGACGAAGGCGGCAAACAGGTAATAGGCCGGACCCATGGGCACGTAGAGGTTGCTGAAGATCGGCAGGTAGAGGTTGGTATCCGTCACCACCAGCGCAAGCGCGGTGCCCGCCACGGCGAATTCCGCAAGGAGGCGGATGCGCGCGGACAGGCCGGCGTGGGCGTATTTCGTCACCTTGGCGTAATCGTCGAGGAAGCCGATCAGGCCGAAGCCGAGCGTCACGACAAGGCAGGCCCAGACAAACTTGCTGGTAAGGTCCATCCACAGCAGCAGCGAGATCGCGAGGCTGATGACAATCATCAGCCCGCCCATCGTCGGCGTTCCGCGCTTGGCGAGGTGCGACTGCGGCCCATCGGCACGGATCGGCTGGCCCTTGCCCTGCCGCACGCGCAGCATGTTGATGAAGCGCGGGCCGATGATCAGACCGATGACCAGCGCCGTCATCAGCGCCGCGCCCGAACGGAACGACTGGTAGCGGATAAGGTTGGCGATGCCTTCGAAGTGCAGCCATTGCGCCAGAACGTAGAGCATTCAGTTGTCCTCGGCCTTCCTGGCCACGGCAGTCAGCGCGCGCACGAGGGTGCCCAGCCCGACCGAATTCGACCCCTTCACCAGAATGGCGTCGCCGCCCTGCGGAGCGTCCGCAGCGAGGCATTCCGCCGCTTCTGCAGCCGTTCCGGCATGATCCAGTTCGATTCGCGCGGCAAGCGCGGGGTCAGCGCTTTTCCCCAGCGCCCTGCCCAGTTCAGCCGCAAGAACGGCCATTTCGGGACCAACCAGAATGATCCGTTCAACCCCGGCGGCGATCAGCGGTTCGGCGAGCCCGGCGTGGTATCGGTCGGACGCTTCGCCCAGTTCCTTCATCGCACCGAGCACGGCGATGCGGCGGCGCGCGGGCACTTCGCCCAGCGCGGCGATGGTCGCGCGCATCGAGGCGGGGTTGGCGTTGTAGCTTTCATCGATGATGAGCGCCTTGCCCGAACCATCGCCGTCCGGCGCGGTCACGACATGGCGCGCACCGCGCCCCGCCAGCCCTTCCATTTCCGACAGCGCAAGGCCAGCCGCACCAAGATCGCCGCCCGCAGCGGCGACCGCGGCCATAACGGCAAGCGAATTATCCACCCAGTGCGCGCCCGGCTGGGCAATCGTGTAGCACAGCTTGCGCAGGCCGAGTGGGCCGGAGAATGCGGCGGTGACCAACGTGCCGCCGCCCGGCGCAGGCACGGCATCGAGCAGGCGGGCATCGGCATGTGCGCTGCGCCCGAAGCTGACGACATCGCCCGCATGGCGCGCAGCAGCTTCGCGCAGCAGCGCGAAATGCGGATTGTCCGCCGGGATGATCGCGGTGCCGCCCGCCTCGAGACCCTCGAAGATCTCAGCCTTGGCCTGCGCAATCGCTTCCTCGCCCGAGAAATGGCCGATGTGCGCGGGCGCGATGGTGGTGACGATGGCAATGTGCGGGCGCACCAGCCGGGTCAGTGCGGCGAGTTCGCCTGCGTGGTTCATGCCCATCTCGAACACGCCGAAGCGCGTGCGCGGAGGCATCCGCGCGAGGCTGAGCGGCACGCCGACATGGTTGTTGTAGCTCTTGACCGAACGGTGCGCGCGGCCCCGGCTGCCCCGATCGAGCGCGGCAAAGAGCGCTTCCTTGACGCCCGTCTTGCCCGCCGAACCGGTCACACCGATGATGACGGCTTCGGCCCGGTCTGCGCGGGCGCGGGCGGCATGGCCGAGATCGACCAGCGCCTGCGTGGTGCTTTCGACGAGGACGTGCGGATAGGGCACCGGGCGGTCAACCAGAGCCGCCACGGCCCCGCGCGCGAACGCGCCTTCGAGGAAGCGGTGGCCATCGCTCTCCGCGCCGATCAGAGCGATGAACAGGTCTCCCGGCTGGACTTCGCGGCTGTCGGTCGCGCAGCCAGACACTTCGAACACGTCGGACGTCGTGCCGCCGGTCGCCTCGGCGATCTCGTCTGCCGTCCACAGCGCAAGGCTGATGCCGTCGCTCGGCTCGACCGGCCATTGCAGCAAGGCTCTCATCGCATTCATTGGCTGCACTCCCGCGCCACTTGCACGTCGTCGAATGGAAGGACGCGCATGGCCTCGCCGCGTCCGATGATCTGGCCCTGTTCGTGGCCCTTGCCGGCCACGAGCACGATATCGCCGGCGCCCGCTTCGGCTATCGCGGCGGCAATGGCTTCGCGGCGGCCCGGCACTTCGCGCGCCCGTTCGTTGCAGCCGCCCATGACGGCGGCGCGGATCAGCGCCGGATCCTCGCCGCGCGGGTTGTCGTCAGTCACGATCACCACGTCGGAACCTGCGCAGGCGGCGCGGCCCATCTCGGGGCGCTTGCCCTCGTCGCGGTCCCCGCCAGCGCCGAATACGGTGATCAGCTTGCCCTGCGTGCCTGTCCCTTGGCCGACATGCGGGCGAAGCGCGGCAATCGCGGCGGTAATCGCATCGGGGGTATGCGCATAGTCGACATAGACCGGCGCACCGCCGCGCGTGATCGCCGCGCGCTCCAGACGCCCGCGCACCGGCTGGATGCGCGAGAGCGCCGCCAGCGTCGCCGCCGGATCGCCGCCGGTCGCCATGACAAGGCCTGCCGAGACCAGCGCGTTGGCGGCCTGATAGGCGCCGATCAGCGGGAGATCGAGCTTGCGGGTCATGCCGTCAAACGCGAGTACGAGCGTCTGGCCAAGCAGCGTGGGGGTGCGCGAGACAAGCCGCAGCGTTTCGCCCTGCTCACCGACGGTGATGAGCTTGAGGCCGCGCGACCTCGCGGCGGCAATGGCCTGCGCCGACCAGGCATCGTCGGCCCAGATCACCGCCGTGCCGTCTTCGGCCACGACATCGCCGAACAGGCGCATCTTCGCCGCGAAATAGGCATCCATTGTGCCGTGGTAATCGAGGTGATCGCGGCTGAGGTTGGTGAAGGCACCGGCTGCCACCCGCGGGCCTTCATTGCGAAACTGGTCAAGGCCGTGGCTCGAGGCCTCGTAGGCGACATGGCTCACCCCTTCGCGGGCGAGACCGGCGAGATTGGCGAGGAACGTGACGATATCGGGCGTGGTGAGGCCGGTGGAGACGCTCTCGTCCGCCGTGGTAACGCCGAGCGTGCCGATCGAGGCGGCGCGGAAGCCGGCCATGCGCCAGAGCTGGCGGGTCATCTCGACAATCGAGGTCTTGCCGTTCGTGCCCGTGACGGCGACCAGCGTTTCGGGGACCGGCGCAAAGAACGGTGCGGCAAGGCGCGCAAAGGCCCGGCGCGGGGCAGCATCTGCGATGTGGACCGCGCCTTCGACCTTGGCTTCGGGCCGCGCGACGACGGCAATTGCACCCGCTTTTACCGCGTCCGCGATGAAATCCTCACCGTTGAAGCGCGCGCCGACGAAAGCGCCAAACACGGTGCCGGGGGCGACCTTGCGGTGATCGATGGCAAAGCCCGTCACTTGCGCAGCTGCATAGGCGGCAGCGGTTTCAGGCAGGGCGACACCCGCCGCAGCGCAAAGCGCGCCAAGGTTCATTCGCCTTCTCCAGAGCCGACCAGCGGGCTGAGATCGGAAATATCGACATCGTGGTGCGCATCGGGAACCACGCCGAGCATCGGCCCGATGCGCGGCACCAGCCGCCCGACGATGGGCGCGGCATTCCATGCAGCCGTACGCTGGCCACTGGTCTGCTGGGTCGCCTGCGGTTCGTCGAGCATGACGATCACCACATAGCGCGGCTTGTCCATCGGGAAAGCCGCCGCGAACGTCGCGATCAGCGAGGTCTTGCGATAGCCGCCGCTGCCCGGCTTCTCAGCGGAGCCGGTCTTGCCGCCGACGCGGAAGCCGGGGGCATCCGCCTTGCGGCCCGTGCCATCGACCACGATCATGCGCAGCAGCTGGCGAATGCGCGCGCTGGTCGAGGCCTGGAACACGCGGCGCCCCGGCGCGAGGTGCGCCGGATCGACCTTGTAGAGCGTCGCGGGGCGCCAGATGCCGCCGTTGACGAGCGCGGCATAAGCCGAGGCAAGGTGGAGCGGCGTGACCGCGATGCCGTGGCCGTAGCTGACAGTCATTGTCGTCAGCCGCGCCCAATCGCCCTTGCCGCCTTCGCCTCCGCCATGGGGCCAGAGCGGGAACCCGCGCGCGGGCAGTTCGATGGTCGGGCGCTCGTTCATGCCGAGCTGCTCCATCGTGCGCTTCAGGGCGACCGGCCCGAGCTTGTCCGCCACTTGCGCGGTGACGACGTTCGATGAATGGATCAGCGCTTCGGGCACATTGAGCGAGGCGCCGAAATCGTGGCTGTCGTGGATGGTGAACTTGCCGACCTGCAAGGGATGCGCCGGGTAGCGCACCGAAAGATCGGTGACCACGCCGGCATCGATGGCCGAAGCAATCGTGATCGGCTTGAACGTGGAGCCAAGCTCGTAGACCTGGTTCGACACACGGTTGAATACGAGATCGTTGTAGGCAAGATCAGACCGGTTCGGATTGAACGAGGGCAACGAGGCAAGCGCGATGACTTCGCCGCTGTCAGCATCGAGGATGACCCCGGCCGCACCCTTGGCCATGGTCTCCATCATGCCGCGGCCGAGTTCGTCTTCCAGCGCGCCCTGCGCCCGGGCGTCGATCGAAAGCGCGGTGGGGGTGCCGCGCCAGGCGGGATCGAGCAGGCGCGGCTCCAGCACCTGCTCCATGCCGACATGGCCCTTGCCCGCCTCGTCGACATAGCCGAGCACATGCGCGGCGAGCGAGCCCTGCGGATAGAAGCGCTGCTCCTCACGCGGGAATTCGAGCGCAGGTTCGCCTAGCGCAAAGACCTTGTTGGCATCTTCCGGCAGCACGCGGCGGCGCAGGTAGCAGGGCTTGCCCGCCTTCAGCCGCGTGACGAGATCGGCGTAGTCCGCATCGGGGAAGATGCCGACAAGCGCGCGGGCCACTTCCTCGGGCGTCTTGACCAGCGGCGCGCCGCCCTCGCCCATCGCCTTGGGATTGAACCACAGCGAATAGGACGCGAAGGCACGGGCCAGCGCGATCCCGTTGCGATCGGTGATTTCCCCGCGCGAGGGCAGCAGCGCCTCGGCCAGCGAGGTCCGTTCGGGCGTCTGTTCGAACAGGCCAAGCTGGGCGATGCGCACGCAGGCGGTCAGCGACGCGAAAATGAACAGCACCATGATCCAGAGCGCGCGCACCCTTGCGGTGACAAGCGCGTTCTGACGCACGTTCGCGAGCTGAACCCGGCCGGTGGCGATGGCGGCGGAGGCGGTCAGCGAATTCACGGAGCGGACTTGCTCCCCGCGTGTGCCAGCTTGACTCCCGGCTTGCTGCCCTTCGCCGACTTGTCGGACTTCGCGGCAGGGGTCTTGCCGGATTTTGCGCCGGATTTCGCTTCGGTTTTGCCGGCTGCAAGCTTCGCGCCCTTGCCGGGCTTCGCGGCCGCATCCTTGGTCGTCTTCGACGCCTTGGCGAGGCTGGCCTTCTTGTCGCCGTCCTTGGACTTGCCGTCTTTCCCGGACTTGCTCTTATCGGACTTGGCCTTCTCGGACTTGCCTTTAGCGTCCTTGCCGTCCTTCTTGATGGGCGCGACCGTCGCGAGACGTGCGCCGAGGTTTGCCGCAGCCTTGACGCGGTCGGCAGGGTCCGCCGGCTTGGCCGCAGGCTTTTCGTCCTCATCCGTCGACGTTGCCGGTGCCGAAATATCGGCGGCAAGGCCGGAGATCACCGAAGGAAATGCCGCTTCGGCCGCAACCGTATCATCCGCGCTCGCCACGCGGATCGGTTCGGGCGAATCCGGGCCATCGGGCTTGGCGAAGGCGGCAAGCTGGCGCTCGTTGGCAAGGTACTGGCCGGCTGTCGGCGCGACGTAGCCGAATTCGACATCGTTCCAGAGCTTGAGCTGCTGCTGGTTCGCGCGCGTTTCCACCTCGGTCTCGAGATAGAGCTTCTCCTTGCGCAGCGCGACGATCTGGAGCTCGGTGCGGTGGACCTGGCTGCGCAGCGAGTTGACGCGGAACGCCAGCACCATGACCAGCGCCGCGCAAACGAGCAGCAGCGCAATCCAGCCGATCGAGCGGAAACGGTTGGCGCTCACCATCATGCGGCCATCTCCCCGCCGGAAAGTCCCGTGCGCGCAGGCGCAGCTGTGCGGATCGCCCAGCGCAGGGTTGCAGACCGTGCGCGGGGATTGCGTGCCTGCTCTTCGGCGCCGGGGCGGATGGCAGCCGAGGGCTTCTCGAACACCGGAGTCGCGGTGGGGGCGCTGACGGGGAGGTGGCGCGATCCGGCCGGCAGCGCGCCCGCGGCTTCACGCAGGAACTGCTTCACGATGCGATCTTCGAGGCTGTGGAAGCTGACGACCGCAAGGCGGCCGCCGGGGGCGAGCACGCGCTCTGCCGCAGCGAGGCCGGCGTGGAGCTCGTCAAGCTCGCCGTTCACGTGGATGCGCACCGCCTGAAAGCTGCGCGTGGCGGGATCCTTCGGCGCGCCGGGGCGATAGCCCAGCGCCTTGCGCACCACTTCCGCGAACTGGCCGGTCGTCGTCAGCGGACGAGCCGCAACGACGGCGCGGGCGATGCGGCGTGACTGGCGCTCCTCGCCGTAGTGATAGAGCACGTCGGCAATCGCTTCCTCGCTGGCGCCGTTGAGGAAATCCGCCGCGCTCTCCCCTTCCTGCGACATGCGCATGTCGAGCGGGCCATTGCTGGAAAAGGCAAACCCGCGCGCCGCCTGATCGAGCTGCATCGAGCTGACGCCGATATCGAAGACCACGCCCTGCACCGAAGCGACGCCGACCTCGGCCAGCCCCTCCGCCAGCTCGGAAAAGCGGCGGGGGTGAAGGACAAGGCGCGGCGGGCTTTCGGTCACTTCCCCCCAGGCCCGGCCAGCCGCAATCGCATCGGGGTCGCGATCGAAGGCATGGACGGTGGCGCCGGCACCGAGCAGGCGGCGGGTGTATCCGCCTGCACCGAAGGTGGCGTCCACGACAAGCGAACCGGGCGCGGGGTGCAGCGCGGCGATCACCTCATCGAGGAGCACGGGGATGTGGGGAGCGGAGGCGTTCTGCGTGGTCACTTGCGGGCCGCCTTGGCCGAAAACTCGGCCATCCGGGCACGGCAGGCCGATTTGACCGAGTCCCACTCGGAACCCATCGCAAACAGCACATCGGGCGCCCAGATCGTGATCTGGTGCATGCCGCCGTGGAAATAGAGCGCATCGGCCACGCTGGCCTGCTCACCGAGGTATTCGGGCAGGACGAAACGGCCGGAATCATCGAAGCTGATGCGGGCAAAGCCGCCGATCTGAGCGGCGCGCAGATCGATGTCGAAGGGCTCGCCGCGCTCGATCGCGACGCGTTCCTCATGCGCGATCTGTTCGGCAAAGCTGTCGGCACGGGATTCGCCGAAGCCGACGAGGCAGGGGTGCTTGTGGTGCTTGTCGAGGCAGAGGATCTTGCTGCCTCTGGACGCTTCCTTGACGGTCTGGCGGAAGTCTGCGGGGAGGACAAAGCGGTTCTTCTCGCCGCGTGGCGAAAAGCCCTGCCCCCAGTAATGCGACTGCGCCCCAGCCACGTGCCGCTTCCCCGCGTAAGGACGAAAGCCTCCCAACCCGGCCGCACACACCCGTGCGACCGACTCATCCCCCGCGGATGCGTCATGGAGTCCGTCCTGATGGAGAGTTGTCTTAACGCGGGTGAACCGGGGCGAAAAGGGGAAAATGCGGGAAATTGCGTTCAAATGTTGATTTCAGTGGATGAATCTTTGCTTGGGGCAATCACGCAGGCCAAGGCGAACCAACCGGCCGTTCTGCCAAACCCGCACAAATCAGCCATTTTTCCTGATTGGCCCGCCACGCAGCGGTCCTTGTCAATGCGCATCCCGCATTTTCCCGCAGTCGGTTCCCGCGTATTCCCGCAACTCGCCATTCAAAGCGCGTCTCAGCGCGCGAAAGCCTGCTGCATCAGCATGCGCAGCGCGTGCGCCCGCGCTTCGGCTTCCGCCCCGGAAGCAGGTTCGAGCAGCGCCGCATCGGCCACGATCAGCACAAAACCCTTTCCGATCCGGCACTTGGCCATCAGCCCGGCCTGTTCGATGCGGCAGGTGGTCGTGCCGGGAAGCAGCGCAAGCGAACCGGGGGATCGCACGGGAAACGGTGCGCCCGCAGTTTCCCGTGCCGTGCCTTCATCGTGCAGCACCAGCCCCCAATGCGTGAGGATCGGCCCCAGCAGCACGGTATCGGCAGGGCGACGCGGATCGCCGAGCGGAAATCGGCTCTCGAGCGTCAGCAAGGGATCGGCGAAGAGCAGCAGGTGCCCGCCGCCGCGCACCCAGGCATCGAGCGCGACGTTCTCCGCCGGTTCCAGCGGGCGCGGCTGCGCGATGACGAGATCGGCGAGGCCACCGGGATGCAGCAACGTATCGAGCGGGACGAGGTGGCGGCCCTCTTCCAGCACCGGCCGCGCCCAGTGCGGCTGCTCCGGTGCATCAAGCTGCGCCGAGGCGCCTTCGGCTTCGCTCCACAGGATCGGCAGGCTGGTGAACAGGCCAGTCGGAAGCGCAGGCGGAGTTACGGGCTTGGCGCAAGCCGACAGCAGCAGGACCGCTGCGAGACTGAGGAAACGCTTCAGTTGCCAGCGGGACGCGGCGTGGGCCGCGCAGGCTTGGCTCCCCCGCCCACCGGCAACTCGGGCGCGACGCCCATGTCGACCAGCGGATCGTTGGCGGTGCTCGGGCTGGCGCTGGGACTGACGGCGACGGCCGGGGTGCCCGCCGTGGTGCGCTCGACCTGCTTGGCGCGGTCCATGATCACGCTGGCAAGGCTGACGATCAGCAGCATGCCGGCGAGGCCGAACAGGCCGATCTGGAGCCGGTGTACCGCCTGCGCGCGCAGTTCGCGTGGCCCCGGATGCGCGGGCTGGAGCGCGGCGAGGCGCGCCGCCTCGGCGGTATCTGCCACCGGGGCCGCCTGCTCTGCCGAGCGATCAGGGATAAGGCCGAACAATGCCATACCTCGATCCTACGCGGTCAGGCGAGCCAAGGGAAGATCATCCGAGCCAAGGAAAGACCGGCAGACCCTTCGCGCGCAGCCACTCCGGATTGTAGAGCGAGGAGAGGTAGCGGAAGCCGGTGTCGCACAGGATCGTCGCCACGCGGCTGCCAGGGCCGAGCTGCTTGCCGAGCGCCACTGCGCCCGCGACATTGATGCCGCTGGATAGGCCAAGGCAGAGGCCTTCCTCGGCGAGGAGGCGGCGCACCCATTCGAGGCCTTCCTCGTCCGAGATGCGGAACTGCGTGTCGATCGGCGCACCTTCGAGATTGGCGGTAATGCGCCCCTGCCCGATGCCTTCGGCGACTGACGAACCTTCGGCCTTGAGTTCGCCGTGGGCGTAGTAGTTGTACAGCGCGGCGCCGTGCGGATCGGCAAGGCCGATGGTGATCTTCTCATCGAAGGCCTTGAGGCCGAAGCCGACGCCCGCAATCGTCCCGCCGGTGCCCGCCGCGCAGATGAAGCCATCGACGCGGCCTTCCATCTGCGCCCAGATTTCCGGCGCGGTGCTTTCGATATGGGCGCGGCGGTTGGCGATGTTGTCGAACTGGTTGGCCCAGATCGCGCCCTCGGTTTCCTCGGCAATGCGGCGCGAGGTGTGGACGAAGTGGCCCGGATTGGAGAACGGCGCGGCGGGCACGAGCACGAGTTCGGCACGGAGTGCGCGCAGCGTGTCCATCTTCTCGCGCGATTGCGTCTCGGGCATCACGATCACGGTCTTGTAGCCCAGCGCATTGGCGACGAGCGCAAGGCCGATGCCGGTGTTGCCCGCAGTCCCCTCGACGATGGTGCCGCCGGGCTTGAGTGCCCCGCGCGCTTCGGCATCGCGCACGATCCACAGCGCGGCGCGGTCCTTCACCGATGCGCCGGGATTGGCGAATTCACACTTGCCGTAGATTTCGCAGCCAGCCGCCTCGCTCGGTCCCTTGAGCAGGACGAGCGGCGTGTTGCCGATCAGCGAAAGGGTATCGTGCAGCGGTGCGGGCGGCGGGACGGTCTGGCTCATGAACGCCGAAGTAATGTGCTGGTGCGCGCGCTGCAATGCAATTGCGCTTGGGGCGCGGCAAAGGCGGCTGCGGGTACGCTACTCGCGCCCGGCCCGAATCGCGCCCGCCGCAGCGAAGGGTGCGATGGCCAGCGCGGCAAGGCTCGAGGCGGCGAGCAGCAGCAGGCCGCCCTCCCCGCCCGGCTGGAGCGAGCCCGCGCCGAAGATGAGCAGCGGCACCGTCAGCGGAATTGCCAGCAGCCCGCCCAGCGCCGCACCGGCGCGCAGGCCCGCCGTCAGCGCCGCGATGGTAACGCCGATGGCGGCAAGGCCCGGCGTGCCGAGCAGCAGCCCGACCTCGACTGTCCACAACTGCGCGCCATCGAGATTGAGCAGGCCCGCCGCCAGCGGCGCGGCCAGCATCAGCGGCACGCCGAAGCTGAGCCAATGCGCCACGATGCGAAAAGCGATCACGCCTTCTTCGGCAATCCCGCGCAGCGCCCACTGGTCGAAGAAGCCGGCCTCGAGATCGGGTTCGATCAGGCGGTCGAGCGGGAGAATCGCGGCGAGCAGTGCCGCCACCCAGATCACCCCGGCGCCGGTGCGCGCAAGGAGGCGCGCGTCAGGCCCCACCGCGAAGGGATAGAGCATGGCAACCGCGAGGAAGAACAGCAGCGGCAGCAGCGCCCCGCCTCGCCCCGGCGCGCCCAGCAGCAGCAGCGTCAGATCGCGCCGGAAGATCGTCCACAGCGCTCTCACGGCAGATGCTCCAGCAGGGCGAGCGTTTTCAGCCGCTGCAATTGCAAGGGCTGGTGCGAGGCGATCACCGCGATGCCGCCGAGCGCCCGGTGCGCCTCGATCGCGGCCTGCGCAGAAGCGCCCCAATGCGTGTCGAGGCCATTGAGCGGCTCATCGAGCAGCCAGATCCGTGCCCCGCTGGCCGCAAGGCGGGCAAGCGCGGCGCGCTTCCTCTGCCCGGTGGAAAGATAGCGCACCGGCACGTCGAGCAGGTCCTCCAGCCCGAAATCGGCGCGCGCTTCCCCCGCCCGGTCGATCCCGCGCCAGAACGCCAGCGCCTCGCCCAGCGGACGGTGCGCATCGAGCGCGGGGCGTTCGTCCGCCAGCGCCAGCGCGCCTTCGTGCTCGACATGGCCGGTGTAGGGCCGCAGCAATCCGGCCAGAATGCGCATCAGGCTCGACTTGCCGATGCCGTTCGGCCCGGCAAGCTGAAGCGCATCGCCCTGGTGGAGTTCGAAGCCCACGCCCCGGAACAGGAGCCGGTCACCGCGCCGGCAGGCAAGATCATAGGCAGCAAGACGGGCAGGTTGCATCGATTGCCGCGATAGGGGAAAGACCGGGGCCTGCCAAGGAGACCCTGCACATGGCGATTGCCCGCCTCACCGAAACCGAACGCGCCGCCGCGCTCGCCGCGCTCCCCGCGTGGACCTTGCGCGAAGACGGCCTCGCCATCACCCGCACCTTCCGCTTCGCCGATTTCGCCGAGGCCTTCGGCTTCATGACCCGCGTCGCGATCCTTGCCGAGAAGGCGGACCATCATCCGGAATGGTTCAACGTCTACAACCGCGTGGAGATCACGCTGACGACGCACGATGCGGGCGGGCTGAGCACGCGGGACGTGGCGCTGGCGGAGGCGATTGACGGTTTTTAGCCCAGCGCGCGGCCCCGGCTCCCCACCTGCTTGCGCAGGGCTCCCGGCATCCAGCGCGCGGCGAAGGCAAGGCGCCTCGCGGTCTTGCCGACGAGGGTGTGGACTTTCGTGCCGTGGACAGCTGCCCAGGCGGCCTCTGCCACCGCGCTCACGGGCGTGATTTCCAGACCTGCGGCCAGCACTCCGCCCCGGATGTCCTCGTTCGAGGCGCGGTTGGGGGCGTGATCGAGCAGCGGGGTTTCGATGAAGCTCGGCATCAGGTCGCGCACCATGATGCCGTCTTCGCGCCATTCGCCATCGAGCGATTCGGTAAGCGAGCGGACGCCGAACTTGGTCGCGGAATAGACCGAGCCGCCGGGTACGCCGTAGATGCCCGCTGCGCTGGCCGTATTGAGCAGGCACGAGCCGGGGGCGGAGGCCTTGAGCCAAGGGTAGGCCGCCTGCGCGCCAAAGATCACGCCCTTGAGGTTGATGTCGAGTGTGCGCTCCACTTCCTCGGGCGTGCAATCGGTGATGCGTCCGCCGATGGGAATACCCGCGTTGTTGAAGACGACGTCGATCCTGCCGCCCGAGGCTTCGGCGCAGTCCGCCAGCGCCGCGTCCCAGCCTGCGCGGTCACGCACATCGAGCTTGTGCTGCGAACTGAACCCGGCCGGGATCAACGCGGCGGTACCGGCCATGCCGTCTTCGTTGATATCGGCAATCCCGACGAACCACCCAGCCCGCCCGAACCGCTCGGCCACGGCGCGTCCGATGCCCGAACCGCCGCCGGTAATGAAGATCGTCTTGTGGCCCACAACCTGACACCCCATGCTATTCTTGTCGGGGCGGGAACCTACAGCGCCGGATTGTTATAGCAATGCCAGGTGAAGATCGCCGCCGCGCCGCGATGGGGGCGCCAGTCTTCGGCGAGGGCGCGGGCCTGCTTCTCGTCGGGGCGTGCGGCAAGGCCGAGCAGCTTGGCCATGCCGGCTTGCACCGCCAGATCGCCCGCCGGCCAGATATCGGGGCGGCCTTCAGCAAACAGCAGGTAGATTTCCGCCGACCAGCGGCCGATGCCCTTGATCCGGGTGAGCTGCGCAATCGCGGTCTCGTCGTCCTCCGGCAATGAATGGAGATCGAGTTCGCCCGTCACCACCAGCTCGCACAAAGACCGCGCATAGCCCTGCTTCTGGCGCGAGAGGCCGCAGCCGCGCAGCGCATCGAAATCGGCTTCGAGCAAGTCTTGCGGCGGCAGATCATCGCCCAGCAGCGCCTCCAGCTTGTTCCACACCGAAGCAGCGGCGGCGACGCTGACCTGCTGGCCGACGATCGTGCGCAGCAGCGTGGCATAGCCGCGCGGGCGGATGCGCGGCTCGGGATGGCCAACGCGCGCGACGGCTTCGGCAATCAGCGGGTTCTTCGCGGAGACGAATGCAAGCCCGTCTGCAATCTGGCTGGCGGTGAGGCCCATTCCTGTCTGCTTTCCTTTTGAGGCCATGATGCAGCGCAGCACCTTGCCAAAGCGCCCCTTGCGCGATAGCAGCCCAGCGCAAATGGGGCCAGAGAGCGCGGAATCAGATGCGCGTACGCTCTCAACAGGAGACATGATCGATGCCGAAGCTTGTCGTGGTGAACCGCTCGGGTGAAGAATCCACTGTCGAGGCCGCTGCCGGCCTGTCGGTCATGGAAGCGATCCGCGACAACGGCTTTGACGAACTCCTCGCGCTGTGCGGCGGCTGCTGCTCCTGCGCGACCTGCCACATCTATGTCGACCCCGCCTTCGCCGACAAGCTGCCGAAGATGAGCGAAGACGAGAACGACCTGCTCGAGAGCTCGGATCACCGTGGCGACACCTCGCGCCTGTCGTGCCAGATCCAGCTGACTGCGGATCTTGACGGCCTCAAGGTCATCATCGCTCCGGAAGACTGATCGGGCAGCGCGCTACGGCGCGCTTCCTATCCAAGCAATCAACGCCCCGGCGCGGAAACGCGTGCGGGGCGTTTTATTGTGCCTCACCCCTCCCCAAAGAGCGCGGCGAATATGACGTAAGGTGTCATGAAACAAGCATAAAACTGTCACCTCCCCAGCCTAGCGGGCGCTGCAACCAAAGGCTTTATGAGGGAGTTTACAATGCGCCTTGCCACCCTGCTTCTCGCCACCACGGCGTTTGCCGCAACCCCAGCTTTCGCTGCCCCCGAGCCGCAGGCGGCGCCTGCGGCTGCCGCAGCGACCGATAGCAGCGATGGTGAAGCCATCATCGTCTACGGCACGGGCAAGACCCGCCAGGTCCAGGAAATCTCGGGCGCCGATCTTGCGATCCAGGCTGCGGGCACCAGCCCGCTGCGCGCGATCGCCAAGCTGCCTTCGGTCAACTTCCAGTCGGCTGACGCCTTCGGCACCTACGAATGGTCGACCCGCATCACGCTGCGCGGCTTCAACCAGAACCAGCTGGGCTTCAACCTCGACGGCATCCCGCTCGGCGACATGTCGTACGGCAACTACAACGGCCTCCACATCAGCCGCGCGATCACGGCCGAGAACATCGGCTCGACAGCCGTTTCGCAGGGTTCGGGCGCGATCGACACGCAGTCGACCAACAACCTCGGCGGTACGCTGAACTTCTCCTCGATCGATCCCAAGAACGCGCTCGGCCTCGATGCCAGCGGCACCTACGGTTCGAACAACACCTGGCGCGGGTTCCTGCGCGGCGGCATCGGCACCGAAAACGGCGCCCGCGCGTTCGCCTCGGTCGTCTATGCCACCACCGACAAGTGGAAGGGCGACGGCAAGCAGCGCCAGCTCAACGTCAACGCCAAGGGCATCGTGCCGCTCGGCAACGTGACGCTCGACGGCTACTTCAGCTACTCCGACCGCGCCGAGCAGGACTACCAGGACCTCTCGCTCGATATGATCAACCGCCTCGGCTACAACTGGGACAACTTCGGCCCCGGTCAGTATGCACTGGCGGTGCAGGTGGCAGACATTGCCGCCAACCGCGGTGATACCGGCACCACGCCGCTCAACCCGGCCGCCGGCACGGTCTACCCCGCTCCGATCAAGACCGCGGATGACGCCTATTACGACGCATCGGGCCTGCGCCGCGATACGCTGGCGTCGGTCGGCCTGACCGCTCCGATCGCCCCGAACGTGACGTTCAAAGTCAAGACCTACCTCCACAAGAACGAAGGCCAGGGCACCTGGGGCACGCCCTATGTCAACAGCCCGACCGGCGTGCCGATGGCGCTGCGCACCACCGAGTACAACATCAACCGCAAGGGCGTGTTCGGCAGCCTCAACGCCGATCTCGGCATGAACAACCTGACCGTCGGCGCGTGGTACGAGAACAACGACTTCGAGCAGGCGCGCCGGTTCTATGCTTATGCCAGCCGCACCAATCCGGGCCGCGATCACCTGAAGTTCCAGCACGACCCGTTCTTCACGCAGTGGGATATCGCCTTCAACACGAAGACGTTCCAGTACTACGTCGAGGACGAGATCAAGCTGGGCGATGCCAAGATCAGCCTCGGCTGGAAGGGGTTCCAGGTTAACAACCATGCCGACCCGATCGTGGCCGGCGGGCGCACCAAGGGTGATCTTCAGACCACCGACTGGTTCCAGCCGCATGCGGGCGTGAGCTATCGCTTCTCGAGCGAGATCGAAGCCTTCGCCGGCTTCACGCAGGTGACGCGTGCTTTCGCCTCGGCCACCACGGCAGGTCCGTTCTCCTCGAGCCAGGCCGGCTTTGACGCGATCAAGCCGTTCCTCAAGCCCGAGCAGTCGGACACCTATGAGGCGGGTCTGCGCTACAACAGCGGGATCTTCCACGGCGTGCTGGCCGCCTACCTCGTCAACTTCCGCAACCGTCTGCTGACGATCCCGACCTCGGTCGGCATCGTGGGCGCGGCGAACGCGCTGCAGAACGTGGGCGGCGTGCGTTCGGCCGGTATCGAGGCGAGCGGCGAGCTGCGCCTTGGCCATGGCTGGTCGGCGCTGGCTTCGTACAGCTACAACGACAACACCTACCGCAACGACGTCGTGATCCGCGCCAATGGCACGACGACCACGATCCCGACTGCGGGCAAGACCGTCACCGACAGCCCCAAGCACCTTGTACACGGCGAAATTTCGTACGATCAGGGCCCGCTCTACGGCCGCGTCGGGGTTGATTACATGTCGAAGCGCTACTTCACCTACACCAACGACCAGTCGGTGCCGGCTCGTGCGCTCGTCGATGCGACAATCGGCTACCGGTTCGATCTCGGCCTGCGCAAGCCGGTTGAGCTGCAGGTCAACGCGACAAACCTCTTCGACAAGAGCTATGTCGCCACGATTGGCTCGAACGGCTTCGGCAACAGCGGTGACAACCAGACGCTGCTCGCCGGTGCCCCTCGCCAGGTGTTCGCAACTTTGAAGGTAGGCTTCTGATATGATGCGTCGCGCGCTTCCTCTCGCTCTTCTCGCCTCCGTTTCGGGCGGTGCACTGGCAGGTGAAGCGCGCGCCGCTCCTGTCCTCCTTATCTCGATCGACGGGCTCAGGCCCGGCGACGTGCTGGAGGCGGAAGCCCGCGGCCTCAAGGTTTCGAACCTGCGCCGCTTCGTGAACGAGGGCAGCTATGCCACCGGCGTGGTGGGCGTGCTGCCTTCCGTCACTTATCCCAGCCACACCACATTGATCACCGGCGTATCCCCTGCCGTGCACGGGATTGTGAACAACACGACCTTCGATCCCATGCAGATCAACCAGGGCGGTTGGTTCTGGTATGCCGAAGACGACAAGGCCCGCACCCTGTGGGATGCGGCGCACGATGCCGGGCTCACCACCGCGAACGTCCACTGGCCGGTCTCCGTCGCGGCGAAGAACGTGACGTGGAACCTGCCGCAGATCTGGCGCACCGGCCATGAGGACGACCGCAAGCTGGTCAGGGCGCTGGCGACCCCCGGCATTGTCGGCGAGCTGGAGACCAAGGTCGGCGCGGCCTATGCCGATGGAAAGTCCGAAGACGTGCAGGGCGACCAGAACCGTGCCGATTTCGGCGTGGAAATGATCGTGCAGCACCAGCCCGGCTTCATGACCATGTATTTCGCCGCGCTCGATCACATCGAGCACGAAACCGGCCCCGGTTCGGCCGAATCGCATGCCGCGCTCGAACAGATCGATGGCTTCGTCGGTGAACTGATCGCGGCCGAGCAGAAAGTTCATCCCGATGCGGTGATCGCTCTCGTCAGCGACCACGGGTTCGCGTCGGTGGATACCGTGGTGAACCTCTACCGGCCGTTCATCGATGCAGGCCTCGTCACGCTTGGTCCCGATGGCAAGATCGCCTCGGCGGATGCTACGCCCTGGGGCTCGGGCGGCTCCATCGCGATCCGCCTCGCACGGCCGAACGACCCCGCGCTGAAGGCCAAGGTCAAGGCCGTGCTCGACAAGCTGGCCAGCGATCCCGCCGCGAAGTTCGACCGGGTCATCGAAGGACCGGAGATCGCCAAGAAAGGCGGCAATCCTGATGCGAGCTTCTACGTGAACCTCAAGCTGGGCGCGGTCGCCGGGCCCTTCGTCAACGGCTCCCTGCCGCTGACCTTCCCCTCGCCGGTCAAGGGCATGCACGGCTACTTCCCGGCCGCACCCGAAATGCGCTCCGTCTTCATGGTCATGGGCAAGGGCATCCCCAGGGGCCGCAAGCTGGGCGAGATCGATATGCGCGCAATTGCACCGACGCTGGCGAACCTGATGGGCGGCTCGCTGCCCGATGCGCAAATGCCGGCGATCACGTTCGGGAAGTAACGCTTCCCGGAACAGCCCTTCGATCCGGCCCGCAGCGTTGATGTGGGTGCGCTAGTCCACTTACCAGCCGCGGCTGCCCGGCCCGCCTTTGAACGGGCCGGCGACCGCGCTGGTGATCCAGCCGCCGTAGAATTCGCCCGGCTGCGGCACCACCGTCTCGCCGTCCACACTGCACCGGTCGAACGGCGCAGCATAGAACGCCACGTGGTCCTTGAGCGCGAGGAAGCCGCGCGTCGGATTGGGGTAGCTCCAGCCGACATGAGGCAGGACCGCGCCGTCCACCACGACATCCCAGTAAATCGCCGCGCCCTTCCATTCGCACAGCGAGGAGCCGGGGGCGCGGCGGAGCACGCCGGGCGCGATATCGTCCGGGTGGATGTAGTAGCTCGGCGGGTGGCTGGTCTCGAGCGTCTGGACGCTGCGGCGGGTATCGGCGATCACCCGCCCGCGATGCTCGATCACCACATGCGCGCCGCATGGCCGCGCAATGGCGGGTCGGGGATAGTCCCAGACGCTTTCCTGCCCCGGACCGACCGGATCAGGTTTTGGCCACATCAAACGCGCAGGCCTGCCGTTTCGGGCAACCCGCTCATCAGGTTGAGGCTCTGCACCGCCGCGCCGCTCGCGCCCTTGCCGAGGTTGTCGAGCAGCGCCACCAGCCGCGCCTGCGTGCCGTCCTTGCTGCCGAACACATAGAGGTCGAGCCCGTCGCGCGGGGCGTCGGAGCGGCGCAGGAGGAGTTCGTCTGGCACCCCATCGAGCACACGCACCAGAGCGCTGCCTTCATAGAACGCCTTCAAGGCATCGCGCAGCGCATCGGGGGGGGCGGCACCGGGCATGGCCGCCAGCGGCACCGGCACTTCGACGACCATGCCGCGATGCGCAGGGATCACCGCCGGCGCGAAGATCGGCGCATGCTTGAGGCCGGCGTGGCCCTGCATTTCCGCAACATGCTTGTGGCCGAGGCCCAGCCCATAGGCGCGGAACCCAATGTCCGTATCTTTCTCGAACCGCGCGATCAGTGCCTTGCCGCCGCCCGAATAGCCCGAGACGGCGTTGACCGTGTAAGGCCAGTCCGAAAGCAGCAGGCCCGCGCGAAGCAGCGGCACGAGCAGGCCGAGGAAACCGGTGGGATAGCAGCCGGGGTTCGAGACGCGTGTTGCCCCAGCCACCGCATCGCGGCCGACCATTTCGGGAAACCCGTATGTCCAGCCTGGCGCGACGCGGTGTGCGGTCGAAGCGTCGATCACCCGCGTGCGGTCGTTGGCGATGAGCGAGACCGCCTCGCGCGCGGCATCATCGGGCAGGCACAGAATGGCGACATCGGCGGCGTTGAGCGCATCGGCCCGCGCCCTCGCATCCTTGCGCTGCGCATCATCGAGCGCGATCAGGCTGAACTCGCTCCGGCCCGCGAGCCGGTCGGCAATCTCGAGGCCGGTCGTCCCCGCCGCGCCGTCGATGAAAACCTGCGTGGTCATGGCTCCAGCGCCGTCAGCGGAAGATAACCGACGAGGCCGTCCTCGCCCTGCTGCCCCCAGCCCCAGCCGCCTGCCTTGTCGAGCAGATTGAACGTCTCGCCCGCCGCCAGCGCGCCGATGCTGTCTGCATCAGCGCGGCCAGCCGTGCGCAGGGTTGCCCCTTCGGCGCCAACGGTGCGCGGCATCGGCACCGCGTAGTGCGAGACGAAGACCTGCCCGGCATACCGGATATGCGCAACATCGCCGCGGACTGCCCGGGTATGAGCGTGGCCATCGAACTTGGGCGCAGGGCCCGTCAGCGAATGCGACGTCTTCAGGCTGGCCAAATCCAGCTTGGACTCTACGGGATCGGTCACGGCAGGCTTTCCGGCAAACAGGAAAACCGGGCGCTTAGAGGCATCGGGCTCCGGGTTCAAGGCATCGAAGCCTTTGCAGTGCCGGGCTGGCCGAAACGGGACAGGATCAACCCCCATGCCGCGCGCAGGCCGAGCGCCTCGCCGCCCTTGGGCCGACCGGGCTTGCTGGCGGGCCGCCAGGCAAACGTATCGAAGTGCGCCCAGTCCACGCCCTCGGCCACGAACCGATCAAGGAACAGCGCCGCGACAGTCGCCCCCGCGAACCCGCCGGAGGGGCTGTTCTGGAGGTCTGCCACGTCGGACTTGAGCATCTCGCGGTAGCCATCGTGGAGCGGCAGGCGCCAGCACGGATCATCCCGGTCGAGCCCGGCAGCAATGAGGCCGTTCGCAGTCTCGTCGGTCCGCGCGAACATTGCGGGCAGGTCCGGCCCGAGCGCGACCCGTGCCGCGCCGGTCAGCGTGGCAAAATCGATGAGCAGTTCCGGCTTCGTCTCGCAGGCGCGGGTCAGGGCATCGCCCAGCACCAGCCGCCCCTCGGCATCGGTGTTGGTGATCTCGACCGAGAGCCCCGCGCGGGAGCGCAGCACATCGCCGGGGCGGAAGGCATTGCCCGAAACCGCATTCTCTACGGCGGGAACCAGCAGGTGCAGCCGCACCGGCAGCCCGGCGCCCATCACGAGCCCCGCCAGCGCCAGCGCATGCGCAGCGCCGCCCATGTCCTTCTTCATCAGCGCCATGGCCGAACTCGGCTTCATGTCGAGCCCGCCGGAATCGAAGCAGACGCCCTTGCCGACGATGGCGAGGCGCGGGTGCGCCGGATCGCCCCATTCCAGCTCGATCAGGCGCGGCGCGTGGCTGCGCGCGGCTGCCCTGCCAACCGCGTGGACCATCGGATAGTCGCGCTCCAGCGCATCGCCGGAGATCACGTGGATCACCGCGTGATGAGCCTTCGCCAGCGCCCGCGCTTCGGCTTCGAGCTGTGCGGGGCCCATGTCCTCCGCCGGCGTATTGACGAGATCGCGCACGCGGATGACTGCCTCGGCTTCAGCGAGCGCCACATTCATTGCGCCAAGCGCGCCCGTCAGCAGCAGGCGCGCGCCCTTCTCCGTGGGGTCGCTGCGGTAGCGGTCGAAGCGATATTGCGCGAGGCGCCAGCCGATCAGCGCAGGGCCTTCCGCGCCCGGATTGGCCAGCCGGTAGGTGCCAGCCGGCAGACGGTCGGCCAGCGGAGCAAGGCACCAGCTGGACAGCTTGGCCGGATCGGCGACGCCCGCAACCGCGAACCAGCCCTCCCCGGCCCCCGCTGCATCGGGGACAATCGCGATCTCACCCGCCCCGCCTTCGAAGCCTTGCCCCGCCAGCACGGCGCGCTGCGCGGTGGTCAGCCCGGCCAGCCAGACGGACAGGCCCGCCTTGTCGGTCAGGTGAAGCGAAATGGCCTTCTGGCCGCGGTCGGGCTGGATCAGTGCATCGAGCTGGGTCATCGTGCGATCGAGTGTTGCCGCAGCTTGGCGGCGAGTGCGAGCGGAAACTGCACGGGGTGCAACGGATGCCGCGTCCTGCGATCTCGCAATTCCGACCGGAAGTCGCTACATGGGCGCGCATGACCGATTACGTAATCGCCGACGAGACCGATGTGATGCCGCGCGACGGCACGATCAAGCTGCATGGCCCCGCGGGCTTTGAGGGCATGCGCAAGGCCGGGCGCCTTGCCGCCGAAATCCTCGACGCGCTGGTGCCGATGGTGCAGCCGGGCGTCTCGACCGCCGCGCTCGACGATGTCGTGCGGCAGATGACGCTCGATGGCGGCGCCATTCCCGCGACGCTCGGCTACCGCGGCTATACCCATTCGTGCTGCATTTCGATCAACCACGTGGTGTGCCACGGCATCCCGTCCGAGGCGCGGATCCTGCGCGAGGGCGATATCGTCAATATCGACGTCACGCCGCTGCTAGATGGCTGGCACGGCGATTCCAGCCGCATGTACCTCGTCGGCGACGTCGCACTGAAGGCGCGGCGACTGGTCGATGTGACCTACGAATGCCTCATGATCGGCATCGAGCAGGTGAAGCCCGGTGCGCGGCTCGGCGATATCGGCGCGGCGATCCAGGCCCATGCCGAACGCCACCGCTACGGCGTGGTGCGCGAGTTCTGCGGGCACGGTCTGGGGCGGCTGTTCCATGATGCGCCCGAAGTGATCCACGCCGCGCACAAGGGCACCGGGCCCGAGCTGAGGCCCGGCATGTTCTTCACCATCGAGCCGATGATCAACCTCGGCAAGGCGGGCGTGAAGCTGCTCGACGACGGCTGGACAGCGGTGACCCGCGACCGCTCGCTTTCCGCGCAGTTCGAGCATTCGATCGGCGTGACCGAAACGGGCTGCGAGATATTCACGCTGAGCCCCACGGGCCTGCACCGGCCACCTTACGGGGCCTGAAGACACCATCACTGCCTAAAAATCAGGCACCTACTGCGCAAATCTTGTGCAGCAATCAGTCCCGCCTGCGCAACTTGCGCAATGCGCTGGCGTATGCGCGCCTTGCATTCTTGCCAGAGCGTCCGTTTTTCCGGCTTTCGCGCCGCCCGTTCATGGCCTAGTGAGGCGATGTACCCGCGTGGCACGATTCTTGGATAGCAGATCAGGTATCGGGCTCCGTACGAATACCAACACCGCCGGACCAGGCCGCGAGGCTCAGGAACCGGTTTGCCTGCAGGGATTGATCGAGTGAAAAAGGTCGAAGCGATCATCAAGCCCTTCAGGCTGGACGAGGTGAAGGAAGCGCTCCACGAGATCGGCGTTTCCGGGATCACCGTCACCGAAGCCAAGGGCTTTGGCCGGCAGAAGGGTCATACCGAACTCTATCGCGGCGCCGAATACGTCGTCGATTTCCTGCCCAAGGTGAAACTCGAGGTCGTCGTGAGCGACACGATGGTCGAGCGCGTGGTCGAGGCGATTGCCTCCGCCGCGCAGACCGGCCGGATCGGGGATGGCAAGATTTTCGTGTTCGCGGTGGAAAGCGCGCTGCGCATCCGCACCGGCGAGCGGGATAACGACGCAATCTGAAACCAGATCAGCATTGAACCGGAGGGCGCTGCGGGCCGGCGGCTTCTCCAAACTTGTGACCACTGAGCGCCCCGGCACGGGCCGAGGCCAGTTAAAGGACCAGCGATGGCTACTGCAAAGGACATTCTCGCCCGCATCAAGGACGAGGAAATCGAATGGGTTGATCTGCGTTTCACTGACCCGAAGGGCAAGTGGCAGCACCTCACGATGGTTTCGTCGGGGCTCGGCGAGGACGAACTCGAAGACGGCCTGATGTTTGACGGCTCCTCGATCGAGGGCTGGAAGGCCATCAACGAGTCGGACATGATCCTGAAGCCGGACCTCGACGCGGTCTACATGGATCCGTTCTCGGCCACCCCGATGCTGATCATCTGCTGTGACATCGTCGAGCCTTCGACCGGCGAACTCTATGCCCGCGATCCGCGTTCGACCGCCAAGCGCGCTGAAGCCTTCGTCAAGGCGAGCGGCACCGGCGACACCGTCTATGTCGGCCCCGAAGCCGAATTCTTCATCTTCGACGACGTCCGCTTCTACGACGGCTACGACGGCAACGGCTTCCGCATCGACGACATCGAGCTGCCGACCAATTCCAACAAGGAATACGAAGCCGGCAACCTCGCCCACCGTCCGCGCGCCAAGGGCGGCTACTTCCCGGTCGCGCCGGTCGACAGCTGCGTCGACATCCGCGCCGAGATGGTCCGCACCATGATCGACATGGGTCTGCCCTGCGACAAGCACCACCACGAAGTGGCCTCGGCCCAGCACGAGCTCGGCCTGACCTTCGGCACGCTCGTCCAGACCGCCGACCGCATGCAGGTCTACAAGTACGTCGTCCATCAGGTCGCGCAGGCCTATGGCAAGACCGCCACATTCATGCCCAAGCCGATCAAGTCGGACAACGGCAGCGGCATGCACACCCACATCTCGATCTGGGATCAGGGCAAGCCGCTCTTCGCCGGCAACGGCTATGCCGGTCTCTCGGACATGTGCCTCTACTTCATCGGCGGCGTGATCAAGCACGCGAAGGCCCTCAACGCCTTCACCAACCCGACCACCAACAGCTACAAGCGCCTGGTGCCGGGCTTCGAAGCCCCCGTGCTGCTCGCCTACTCGGCGCGCAACCG
>CANGJI010000051.1 GCA_947454135.1 Sphingomonadaceae bacterium | reverse complement strand
GCGGGGCCTTGTACGAGCTGTAGAAGAAGCCGCGGAAGATGTGGGTGTAGACCACGATGAAGAACATGCTCGCGCCGTTGGCGTGGGCATAACGGAGCATCCAGCCCCAGTTCACGTCGCGCATGATGTGCTCGACGCTGTCGAATGCCACGCCCGCATTCGCGGCGTAGTGCATGGCGAGGACGACGCCGGTCACGATCTGCAGAACCAGAGCGAAGCCCGCGAGCACGCCGAAGTTCCACATGTAGTTGAGGTTGCGCGGAACCGGATAACCGGCGCCGACCGCGTTGTAGACAAAGCGGGGGAGGGGAAGCCGCTCGTCCACCCACTGCATCAGCGGATGGCTCGGCTTGTATTCGTTCGCCCAGGGAAAGCTCATCGTGTCAGTCCTCAGCCGATCTTCACGACAGTGTCGGAAGAAAATTCGTGGGGGGGCACCTCAAGGTTCTTGGGTGCCGGGCCTTTGCGGATGCGGGCCGCGGTGTCGTAGACCGAGCCGTGGCACGGGCAGAAGTAGCCGCCAAACTCGCCCTTCACTTCGCCTTCGCCGGCGCCGAGCGGCACGCAGCCCAGGTGGGTGCAGACGCCCATGGTGATCAGCCAGTTGGTCTTGCCGGCGGTCGTGCGCTGCTCGAGCGTCTGCGGGTCACGCAGCGTTGCCACGTCGACCTTGTCGGCCGCCGCGATTTCCGCGGGCGTCAGGTTGCGGATGAAGACCGGCTGCTTGCGCCACACGGCCTTGATCGCCTGACCCGGCGCAATCGCGGAGATGTCGATTTCGGTCGAGCTTTCCGCCAGAACGTCCGCCGAAGGCGCCATCTGTGAAATCAGCGGATAGAGCGCGGCGAGACCGCCGACGCCTGCGAAGCTCACCGCAGCGATGTTAATGAAGTCACGGCGCCTTACGCCGTCACCAGCCATGGTAGCCTCAGCGATGCTTGCTTGTTCAGCCATTGCCATTCCCTGCCTGCGCTGCCGCCGCCACTGATTGGGCGCGATAGCGTGTCCTAAAATGTCCCACACCGGTCTGGCGGGAAAGTGCCCAAAGGGACGCTCGTCCAGCCATGCGTCGCCGAACCCGCGCTTACGCGAGAGTCCGGTCCCCTTGGGCGCGCCTGATAGACGCAAAGCCTTGCGTTTGCCAACAAGCATTTTGCCGTGGCAGCAAGGCGGCTAATCGCATTTTAAACAGGGACTTGGGCGATTTCTGCAAGTAATTCGCAACACTGGTCCTGCCTCGGTGTGACGAAGTCTCAGCCAGCGGCGTTAAAGCTGACTCGGGCAAGGCCTGCCCCATCGGGCCATCCCGGCGCGGCAAGGCCCATCACCTTGAACAGAGAGCCCATTTCGGCAGGTGCCGTGAGGCGTATGGTCGCCGCCTCGATCGCTTCCGCCGCGTGGGGTGCCGCCCGGGCGAGCCTGGCGGCGCGGGCACCGATCCCCAGCGCCGCGAGCCAGTGGCCCTGCTCGCTTGTCCCCAGCCAGCGCGCCCCGGCGTGCTCGGCCACTTCGGCCAGCGCCGCGAAATCGACAAGGGCGGTGAGGTCTGCCTCACCCGGCTCGGCAAACACATTGACCTTCTTGTGCGCCCGCACCGCCTGCAAGGTGCTGCCAAGCTGCGGCTGGACATAGCCATAGTCGATGAACAGCGCGGCGCCGCCCTGCGCCGCCAGCCGACCGCCGATTTCCTGCACGACCGTCGCGGCGGCCGGCGACGTCTCGACGATGGCGCCTTCGCCCGCGTGCTCGAACCGTGCCGGGATAGCCGTATCCATCGGCCGCGTGCCTGCGACGGGAACGAGCGCGCTTTCCGCGTCCATCCCGACCATGCGCTCGCGCCAGCCGCCTGCCGTGCGCACCAGTTGCCGGACAGGCAGCGCATCGAGGAACTCGTTCGCAACGATCAGCAGTGGCCGGTCTGCCGGCAGGCTCGAAAGGTCGTCATGCCACACTGCGCCCGGATGTGCGGCTTGCTGCAAGGCCCTGAGCGCAGGACTGGTCTCGACGAAATGAACCTCCGGCGCGAGCCTGGCCTGACTTGCCGCCCGCAGTGCATCGCGCGCCAAAGTCCCGCGGCCGGGGCCAAGCTCCACATAGCAGGCGTCGTTTGGACGGCCAGCACGGTCCCAGATGTCCGCCAGCCACAGGCCGATCAGTTCGCCGAACATCTGGCTGATTTCCGGCGCGGTCACGAAATCGCCCGCTGCGCCCAGCGGATCGCGCGAGCCGTAATAGCGGGCATTGGCCTCGGCCATGTAATGCGCGATCGAGATCGGCCCGGTTGCCGCGATCAGCCGCGCAAAGACCGCCGCCAGTCCGTCCGGCGCGACGCTATCGCCCTTGGTCATGACCGTCTGGCTGTACCGGGCTCAGGAAACGACCGTCTGCCCGGCCGGCTGCCCTGTCGGCTGGATCGTCACCGCCAGCGGCGGGCTCATCAGTGCGCGGAAGGCAAGCCCAAGCCCGATCACCATCATCGGCAGCGTCAGCCACTGCCCCATCGAGAGACCGCTGCGCATCGCGAAATCAAGCAATTGCGCGTCCGGCTCGCGGTAGAATTCGACCGTGAAGCGGGCCAGCGCATAGCCCAGCCCGAACAGGCCGACGAGCAGGCCCGGCCGCCAGCGCGCGCGGGTCCGCCAGAACAGGATGAACAGCACGAGGCCGAGCGCAACGCCTTCTAGCAGCGCTTCATAGAGCTGGCTGGGGTGGCGCGGCATCGGCCCGGCGCCCGGAAACACCATGACCCACGGCATCTTCGAATCGGTCACCCGTCCCCACAGCTCGCCGTTCACGAAGTTGGCGCAGCGCCCGAAGAACAGGCCCGGCGGTACGCAGACCGCGATATAGTCGCAGGTCCGGATGAAATTGAGGCCGCCGCGCCAGGAGACCCAGGCGATCGCCACCACGGTGCCCATCAAGCCGCCGTGGAAGCTCATGCCGCCTTCCCACAGCCGGATCAGCCGGGCCGGATCGGTCAGCAGTTCCGGTGCGTAGAAGAGCGCATAGCCAAGCCGGCCGCCGAGAATGACGCCAAGCGTCGCATAGAAGAAGAGGTCGTCCGCATGGCGCTGCGCCAGCGGTGCGCCGGGTTGGCGAATCATGCGGCTGAGCTGGTAGTAGGCCAGCATGATGCCGGCCAGATAGGCGAGACTGTACCACTTGATCGCGAAGAACCCGAGGTCGATTGCGATCGGCGAGAGGCCAAGGCTCTCCCAGTGCAGCGGCTGATGACCCGCGCCGGCAATGGCTGGGGCAGCGGCTGCGGCGGCCGATAGTGACAGCAAGGGTCAAGCTCCCTAGAATCTTTGCGACAACGGGTTTGTAACAGGACTGTTTTGTTTTGTGCCGTGGGCGACCACGGCCTTGCGCGGCTTTCTGGCACAGGGCAAAGCCCTGAGGCAAACCGAATAACGGGGCGCACACAAGATAGACCCCAAAGCGGCGTCCCGGTGCAAGGGGCTTGCCGGAATTGGGCGGAGAGGAGCGTTTGTAAAGCGATGTTGACCCAGCTTGATCGGGATCTTGCCCAGGTGATGGACGGGCTGACCGCCCCCGGCGGCATGCTCGCAACCACCCCGCACCGCGCCTTCGATCGCGATCTTCCGATGATCGCTGCGGCGCCGCCCACGCTGGGGGCCTATTTCACCCAGTTCTGCACCTTCCATGGCGCGAAGGAATTCATCGTTGATGGCGATGTGCGCCTCACGTTCGCGCAGGCACTCGAAGCTGCTCGCACTGCGGCCGGCGGTCTGGTCGCCGGTCACGGTCTCCAGAAGGGCGACCGCGTCGGGATCGCCGCGCGCAATTCGGCCAACTGGATCGTGGCCTATATGGCCGTGCTCATGGCGGGCGGCTGCGCGGTCCTCATCAATGGCTGGTGGCAGGGCGAGGAAATGGCCCACGGCATCGACATGGTCGGCTGCCGCATGATCATTGCTGATCGCCAGCGCGCCGAGCGACTGACCGGCATCACCCACGGCGCCGAAATCATTCCGCTGCTCCACGATTGCCATCCCGCAGAGGGCCTCGCGGCGCTGACCGCAAAGGGTGGCGACGCATCGACCCCGCTGCACGAAGTCGGGCCGGACGATCTGGCCACGATCCTGTTCACCTCGGGCTCCACGGGCGTTTCCAAGGGCGCCTATTCCGATCATCGCGGCGTGGTGCAGGGCACCTACAGCTACCTTGCGCAGAGCGTGATGGTGCTCGGCCTGATGACCGCGCGCGGCGAAGCCCCGCCGGCCGACGCGCAGCCGATTGCGCTCGTCAACGTGCCGCTGTTCCATGTCACGGGCGAAGTGCCGTTGCTGCTCCAGTCCTACGCGCTCGGCCGCAAGCTGGTGCTCATGCCCAAGTGGGACGTGATCACTGCGATGAAGCTGATCGAACGCGAGAAGGTCACCTACTTCGTCGGCGTGCCACTGATGAGCTACGAGATCGCGACGCATCCCGATCACGACAAGTACGATCTCTCGACTTGCGTCACCTTTGCCGCTGGCGGCGCCCCGCGCCCTGTCGAACATGTTGACCGCATCCGCAAGGCGCTGCCCCATGCCTTCCCGATCCTCGGCTACGGGCTCACCGAAACCAACGGCGTCGGCTGCGGCAACTTCAACGAAAACTATATCGCCAAGCCCGGCAGCACCGGCACCCCTTCGCGCCCGCTGGTCGATCTCGCCATCCTCGATGATGACGGAAACCCGGTCCCGCAGGGCGAGCTTGGCGAAGTTGCAATCCGCAGCGTTGCCAACTTCCTCGGCTACTGGGACAACCCGGAGGCGACACGTGCGGCTATCATGCCTGATGGCTACTTCCGCACCGGCGATCTCGGCTATCTCGATGCCGAGGGCTACCTCTTCATCGTGGATCGCAAGAAGGACATCATCATCCGCGGCGGCGAGAATATCGCCTGCATCGAGGTCGAAAACGCGATCTACGCGCACCCCGGCGTCGCCGAAGCCAGCGTGTTCGGCCTGCCGGACGAACTCTACGGCGAAGTCCCGGTCGCGGTCTATCTCGCCAAGGAGGGCTGCACGGTGACCGAAGACGACCTGCGCGCGTTCCTCGCCACGCATATCGCCGCCTTCAAGATCCCTGTCCGATTCTGGCAGGAGCACGAAGCTTTGCCCCGGCTCGGTACTGAAAAGGTGGACAAACGCACCCTCAAGCAGCGTTACGGGGCGCAATGGCAAGAGACGCGCAAGGCCGGATAGGTTAGACTTGGGGTCATGATCACCCCACGGATTCCCAACCAGCGCGCCATCATCGATCGCCGGGCGCTCGCCGATGCCATTTCCGATCGCGTCGCGGCGCAAGGTGCCAAGGCCAGGCCCGCGATTGTCGAGCTCTTGCGCGATGCGCTCGGCAACGGGCGCGATGAGCTTGCCCGCCGCTTGCGCGAGAAACCCTCGCACGGGACCGAGTGCGCTCAGGGGCAAGCCTTCCTGATCGACCAGCTGGTCCGCGTGATCCATGATCACGTGGTCGGCCATGTCTACCGCGCCAGCAACCGCTCGACTGGCGAGCGGATCGCGCTTGTCGCCGTCGGCGGCTACGGGCGCGGCGAGATGGCGCCGCATTCGGACGTCGACATCGCCTTCCTCACCCCCACCAAGCCCACCGCCTGGTGCGAGCAGGTGATCGAGGCGATGCTCTATTTCTTCTGGGATCTTGGCCTCAAGGTCGGCCAGTCCAGCCGCTCGCTCGATGAGATGGTGCGCATGGCGCGCAGCGATCTCACCATCCGCACCGCGCTGCTCGAGGGGCGCTACGTCTGGGGTGACCGCGCTCTCTACGATGAAGGCTCGCGCCGTTTCTGGGCCGAAGTCGTCACCGGCACGGAGCGCCAGTTCGTCGCCGAGAAGCTGGCCGAGCGCAATGAACGGCACAAGAAGCTGGGCGACAGCCGCTACGTGGTCGAACCCAATGTCAAGGAAGGCAAGGGCGGCCTTCGCGACCTGCACACGCTCTACTGGATTGGCAAATACATCCACAAGGTCCGCGATCCGAGCGAACTCGTCGGCGTCGGCCTGCTGACGGCTGCCGAATACCGCGCCTTCCGCCGTGCCGAGAGCTTCTTCTGGTCGGTGCGCTGCCACCTTCACACCGTGACGGGCCGTGCCGAGGACCGCCTGACCTTCGATCTCCAGCGTGAAGTCGCGCTGCGGATGAATTTCGCCGATCGTCCGGGCAAAAGCGCGGTCGAGCGCTTCATGCAGTACTTCTTCCTGCAGGCGAACCAGGTTGGCTCGCTCACCGGCATGTTCCTTGCGCAGCTCGATGAACAGTTCGCCAAGACCCGCATTGGCTTCTTTGCCGCGCTGCGCGGCCGGCGGCGGCGCAAGATCGGCGCCTTTCCGATCCAGGCCGAGAAGCTCGGTGCCGATGGCGATGATTTCTTCCGCGCCGATCCTGTTCGCCTGATCGAGATATTCCTCGTGGCCGATCGCGAAGGGCTGGAGATCCACCCGGAGGCGATGCGCCTCGCTCGCCGGGATGCGGTACTGATCGATGCCGCCATGCGCCGTGATCCGCGCGCCAACACCATGTTCATGGAGCTGCTCACCAGTCGGCACGATCCCGAAACTGCGCTGCGCTGGATGAGTGAGGCGGGTGTGTTTGGCCGCTTCGTGCCCGATTTCGGCCGCGTCGTCGCGCAGATGCAGTTCGACATGTACCATCACTACACGGTCGATGAGCACACCATCCGCGCCATCGGCCTGCTCTCGCGTATCGAGAAGGGCGAAGAGACGCAGCAGCACCCGATGGCGACCGAAGTCATTTCCAAGGTCGCCTCGCGCCGCGTGCTCTATGTCGCGACTTTGCTTCACGACATCGCCAAGGGTCGGCGCGGCGACCATTCGATCCTCGGCGCCGAAATCGCGATGAAGCTCTGCCCGCGTCTGGGTATGTCCGCTGCGGAGACCGAGCTCGTCGCCTGGCTGGTGCGCTGGCACTTGCTGATGAGCGCAACCGCGTTCAAGCGCGACCTTGCCGACTACAAGACCATTGCCGACTTTGCGGGCCGGGTGCAGAGCCAGGAGCGCTTGCGGCTGCTGCTCGTGCTCACCATCGTCGATATCCGGGCCGTCGGCCCCGGCATCTGGAACTCGTGGAAGCGCCAGTTGCTCGGCGATCTGTTCACTGCGACGGAAGAAGTCCTGCGCCTCGGCCACAAGCAGCATGGCCGGGCAGAGCGCATCGCCGCCAAGAAGCGAGCGGTCGCCGCGCTGCTCAAGGAGCGCGATGCGCTGATCGGCACCGTTGGCCGCCAGCTTGGCGATGCCTACTGGATCGCCGAGCCGGAGGACATCATCGCCCTCAATCTCCAGCAGATGGACTTGTCGCTCGACGAGCCGCTGACGGTCGAGGCGCACTGGTATCCCGCGCGCGGTGCCACCCTCGTCACTGTTCTCGCCGCCGACCATCCGGGCTTGTTCTATCGCATCGCCGGCGGCATCCACCTTGCCGGCGGCAACATCATCGATGCGCGCATCCACACGGCGAGAAGCGGCCTCGCGGTCGACAACTTCCTCGTGCAGGATCCGCTTGGCCGTCCGCTCAACGAACCGGCGCAGATCGCCCGGCTCAAGACCGCGATTGCCGATGCGCTTGCCAACCGGGTCAAGCTCCTGCCCCAGCTTGCCGCGCGCCCTTCCGCCCGCCCGCGTGCAGAGGCGTTCGAGGTCGAGCCTATCGTCATCTTCGACAACAAGGCCTCCAACCGCTTCACCGTGATCGAGGTCGGTGCGCGCGATCGTCCTGCGCTGCTCAGCCAGCTCGCCCGCGCTCTGTTCGAAGCGCGCCTCGTCGTCCATTCCGCGCATATCGCCACCTATGGGGAGCGCGCGGTGGACACGTTCTACGTGACGGACCTGCTCGGCGAGAAGACCGAAGCCGAAAGCCGCATGCGCGCGGTCGAGAAGCGGCTCATCGAAGCGGCGGAGGATCGGCGTTCGAAGGCTGCGGCGGCATGACCGATGCGCAGTACCTTGCCGGCCGCATCCTCCTCGCCATGCCCGGCATGGGCGATAGCCGCTTCGAGCGTGCTGTCATCGCGATGTGCGTCCATGACGAGCACGGCGCGCTCGGCATTGGCATCGGGAGCGTGCGGGAAGGGGTGACCCTGCACAGTCTGCTGTCCGATGTCGGCATCGATCCCGGCGTGGTCCCTGATGGCCCGGTGCTGAATGGCGGTCCGGTCGAACCCTCGCGCGGTTTCGTGCTGCACAGCAACGACTGGGGCGGCAGTGGCTCGGTCGAGGTGCATCCGCTCTGCTCGCTGTCCGCCTCGATGGACGTGCTGCGTGCGATTGCCGATGGGCGCGGCCCGTCCAAGTGGCTCGTGGCGCTCGGCTATGCCGGCTGGGGCGCGGGGCAGCTGGAAGGGGAAATGCGCCAGCACGGCTGGTATGCGGCGCAGGGACGCAGCGACATCCTGTTCGAAACGTCGGTCGCCGCGCGCTGGGCCGCTACCTGGCGCGCCGAAGGTATCGACCCCTCCCATCTGGTCAGCCAGACCGGACGGGCGTGATCAGCGCATTCCGTCCAGTCCCAGCCGCCGAACTGCCTCATCCCGCCCGATCAGCGGCAAGAGCGCTTTCATATCTGGCCCATGGTCCATGCCCGTCAACGCCTGACGCAGCGGCAGAAACAGCGCCTTGCCGCTACGTCCCGTCCTCTGCTTGAGATTGGACGTCAGAAATGACCAGGCTTCTTGCCGCGCCTCGGTGAGATCCCAATCGACCAGCTCTAAAACAGTCGCGGCTTCACGCAGAAATGCCCGCGTCTCGTCATCGAACTCGGGCGCATCAATCGGACCTGTTACCACGCGCCACCAGTCCGCCACTTCCGCCACGGTGCTGAGGTTGGGGCGGATCGCGTCCCATGCCGCCTCGCTCATGCCCTCGGGCAAGCGGTGGGCCACATGCGCAAATGGCAACCGGTGGATCACCGAAGCATTCACCCGCGCGAGTTCCGCATCGTCGAACCGCGCCGGCGCCCGGCCAAACCGGCCCAGATCGAAACTCGCCGCCAGCGCATCGGCGTCCAGCTCCGGCTCGACGGGATCGCTCGTCCCCAACCGCGCCAGCAGTGCGATCAGCGCTTCGGGCTCGATCCCCTGTTCACGCATTTCGGAAACGCCGAGCGATCCGAGCCGCTTGGAAAGCTTGCCTTCCGCTCCGGTCAGCAGCGCCTCATGGGCAAAGCGCGGGACGGGCGCGCCAAGCGCGGTGAACATCTGCACTTGCGTCGCGGTGTTGGAGACATGGTCCTCCCCGCGCAGAACGTCGGTCACGCTCATCTCGATGTCGTCGATCACCGAAGGCAGCATATAGAGCCACGAGCCATCCGCGCGGCGCACGACGGGATCGGACATCTGTCGCGGATCGAAGTGCTGCGGCCCCCGGATGCCGTCCAGCCACTCGATCGGCGCATCATGATCGAGCAGGAACCGCCAGTGCGGCTGCTCGCCCGCCGCGGCCTTGGCAGCATGGTCCGCCTCGGTCAGTTTCAGCGCCGAGCGGTCATAGATCGGGGGTAGACCACGTCCGAGCAGAACCTTGCGCTTGAGCTCAAGCTCCTGCGCGGTTTCATAGCAGCGATACAGCCGCCCTGCCGCGATCAGCTTCTCGAAAGCGGCTGCGTAGATCGCGAAGCGCGCCGATTGCCGCTCCTCGCGCTCCGGGTGCAGCCGCAGCCATGCCAGATCGGCCCGGATCGCCTCGACATGCTCCTCGCGGCTGCGAGCCACGTCGGTATCGTCGATCCGCAGCAGAAAACGTCCGCCGCTCTTCTTCGCGAGCAGCCAGTTGTGCAGTGCCGTGCGGATATTGCCGACATGCAGCGTGCCCGTGGGCGAGGGGGCGAAGCGGGTGGTGACGGTTTCGGACATGCCAGCCCTATAGCGCACCGCGCCGCAGAGGCTAGATCAGCTCACCCCGTCCGGAACCCGTGCGTGATCGGGTAGCGCCTGTCGCGCCCGAAGTTGCGCATGCCCAGCTTCACGCCCGGAGGTGCCTGGCGGCGCTTGTACTCCGCCACGTTCAGCAGCCGCTCGATCCGCGCCACGGTGGCATGGTCGAAGCCCTCTGCTACCAGCTGATCCACGCTCTTCTCGTGCTCCACCAGCCCCAGCAGGATGGCGTCGAGCACCGCATAATCGGGCAGCGAATCCGAATCCTTCTGGTCCGGGCGGAGTTCAGCGCTGGGCGGCTTGGTGATGATCCGCTCCGGCATCACCGAGCCCTCCGGCCCCAGCCCGATCTTGGGCCGCGCGCTGTTGCGCCAGCGGGAGATGGCGAAGACGGTCGTCTTGTAGGCGTCCTTCAGCGGGTTGTAGCCGCCGTTCATGTCGCCATAGATCGTGGCGTAGCCGACGCTCATTTCGCTCTTGTTGCCGGTCGTGACCAGCATCGGGCCGAATTTGTTGGAAAGCGCCATCAGCGTCGTCCCGCGGATGCGCGACTGGAGATTTTCCTCGGTGAGGTCGGGCGCGCGGCCCTCGAACGTTGGCGCGAGCATCTCGGCAAAGGCATCGACGGCGGGCATGATCGGGATCGTATCAAGCCGCACCCCCAGCATCTTCGCGCAGGCTTCCGCGTCCTCGAGGCTTTCGGCGCTGGTATAGGCGCTCGGCATCATCACGCACCACACGCGCTCCGGCCCCAGCGCATCGACGGCGATGGCTGCGCAGATCGCCGAATCGATCCCGCCCGAAAGCCCGAGCGCGACGCCCGGGAAGCGGTTGGTGTTCACATAATCGCGCAGGGCGAGCACCATCGCGCAGTAGATGTCCTCTGGATGTTCGGCGAGTTCGGAGACAACGCCCGGCTGGCAGCGCCAGCGGCTGCCGCTCTTCTGCCAGACGGTATCGACGATTGCCTCTTCCCAGTCCGGCATCTGCACCCAAAGCGCGCCTTCCGGGCCGACGACGAAGCTGGCGCCGTCGAACACCACTTCGTCCTGCCCGCCAACGCGGTTCACGAAGACCAGCGGAATGCCCGTGTCGATCGCGCGGCGCTTGGCCACGCCTTCGATCCGCAGCTCGTCCTTGTCGATTTCATAGGGGCTGCCGTTGATGCAGATGAAGATCTCGGCGCCCTGCTCGGCCAGATGGCGGCAGACCGGCGCGTGCCAGATGTCCTCGCAGATCGGCAGGCCCAGCATGGCCCCCCGGAACGGCACCGGCTCGGGCAGCGGGCCGGGGAGGAAATAGCGCTTCTCGTCAAACGTGCCGTAGTTGGGCAGTTCTACCTTGAAGCGTACCGCCGCCACTTTGCCCTGATCGAGCAGCGCCACCCCGTTGTGCAGCGCGCCGTCGCGCACGAAGACCGAACCGACCAGCATGGCGGGGCCGCCGTCCGCCGTCGCTGCTGCCAGCGCCTCGAGCGCGATCGCCGCACGCTCGATCAGCGCGGGCTTCAGGATCAGGTCTTCCGGCGGGTAGCCGATCAGCTGCATCTCCGGGTAGACGATGAGGTCGCTGCCCTCGGCCCGCTCGCGCACGGCCAGCATGGCGGCTGCATTGGCGGCGAGATCGCCGACTTTCTGGTTGAGCTGGGCAAGCGTGATGATGAGTGTATCGGCCATGAGATGACCCTAGGCGGCATTGGCCCGGCAGTTCAAGGACCACCATTGGTGCAAAACCGCCCCTGTGAACGTTGCAATGCTGTCATCTTGGGCTAAGGCCGCACCATTCACTCAGACTTGAGGGACTCGGGAAGCCCATGAAGATCATGTCCGGCAACGGCAACCTGCCGCTGGCCCGCGCCATCGCCGCCTATCTGGAACTGCCGCTGACCGAAGCTTCGGTCCGCCGCTTTGCCGACGAGGAAGTTTTCGTCGAGATCCACGAGAACGTGCGCGGCGAGGACGTCTTTCTCGTCCAGTCGACCGGCTATCCGGCGAACGACAATCTCATGGAGCTGCTGATCTGCATCGATGCGCTGCGCCGCGCCTCGGCCAAGCGCATCACGGCAGTGATCCCCTACTTCGGCTACGCCCGGCAAGACCGCAAGCCCGGCCCGCGCACGCCGATCTCGGCGAAGCTCGTTGCCAACCTGATCACCACGGCCGGTGCCGATCGCGTTCTCGCGGTCGATCTTCACGCCGGGCAGATCCAGGGCTTCTTCGATATCCCGACCGACAACCTCTTCGCCGCGCCCGTCATGGCCGCCGATATCCAGACGCGCTACGGCGGTCAGGATCTCATGGTCGTCTCGCCCGACGTCGGCGGTGTGGTGCGCGCCCGTGCACTCGCCAAGCGGCTCGACAATGCGCCGCTCGCCATCGTCGACAAGCGGCGTGACCGTCCCGGCCAGAGCGAAGTGATGAACATCATCGGCGACGTCTCGGGCCGCATGTGCATCCTGATCGACGATATCATCGATTCGGGCGGTACCCTCTGCAACGCGGCGCAGGCCCTGCTCGATAACGGCGCATCTGGCGTTGCCGCCTACATCAGCCACGGCGTGCTTTCGGGCGGCGCAGTGGCGCGGGTCAACAACTCCGCGCTCAAGGAACTCGTGATCACTGACACGATCCTGCCGACGGAGGCGACCCAGGCGTCTGATCGCATCCGCGTGCTGACCATCGCTCCGCTGATCGGCGAAGCGATCCGCCGTATCGCGGACGAAAGCTCGGTCAGCTCGCTCTTCGACTGAAGCAGGCCGATTGAGGCGGGAGAGGGGTGGTCCCCTCTCCAAAACGCTCAAATTGCGCCCCGGACTGTTTCGGGTACTCTCTCGCAAAACCAAGTGGGAGAGCATGCTTGCAATATCTGTCCGTTGCCGAAGCGCGAGGCCTGTCTGGTCTGCGCCTTGTCCTGACTGCTGGCGTGCCCGGCCCCTGGGGTGAGGCAGCGAAGGCCGTGTTCGGCTTCTGCAAGGTTCCCTTTGCCCCCGTTGCGCAGCAGGCCATGGCGCCGAACGACGAACTGGTCGCTTGGACCGGCCATCGCAACGCCCCCATCGCCTGCCTTGATGACGCGCCGCCGCTGACCGGATGGCACGAGATCCTGCTTCTTGCCGAGGAGTTGGGGCAGGGGCCTTCCCTGCTTCCCGCCGACCCTGCCGAGCGAGCTCTCTGTCTTGGCCTGTGCCTCGAAGTGGCAGGCCGCGACGGGCTCGGCTGGAACCGCCGCCTTCAGATCATGGCGGCGCCGGTGATGGCTGGCGGCAATCCTGCTCTCGATGAACTGGCCCGCACTTATGGCGTGACAAGGGAAACCATAGCCCGCGCACCGGCGCGCAACGCCGCGATCCTCTTGGGCCTCGCTTCTCAATTGCAGAAGCAGGCCAATGCCGGATCTGGCTATCTCGTCGGTTCGGCCCTGTCCGCCGCAGACCTCTACTGGGCCTGCTTCTCGATGATGGTCGCGCCCTTGCCGCAGGCGGTGAACCCCATGCCGGACTGGCTGCGTACATCTTATGCAGACTGCGATCCGGTCACGGCTGCGGCCCTTGATCCCCTGCTGATCGCCCACCGTGATCGCATCTACGCCGAGCACATCGGCCTGCCACTGGATTACTGATGATCGACCTCCACTACTTTCCGACGCCGAACACCTGGAAGGTGGCGATCATGCTGGAGGAATGCGGCCTCCCCTATCGCCTCGTGCCGGTGGACATCACGGCTGATGCGCAGTTCGCGCCGGACTTCCTGAAGATCAGCCCAAACAACCGGGTGCCGGCCATCGTCGATCATGATGCACCCGGTGGACCGCAGTCGGTCTTCGAATCGGGTGCCATTCTGCTCTATCTGGCAGAGCGGACTGGCCGGTTTCTCGCTCCCTCGGGACCAGTGCGGGTGGCCGCGCTCGAATGGCTGATGTGGCAGATGGGCGGTCTCGGCCCGATGGCGGGGCAGGCCCACCACTTTCGCCGCTATGCGCCGGAGGGCAACGACTATGTCGTGGCGCGCTACACGAACGAATGCGCCCGGCTCTACCGCGTGCTCGATGCTCGCCTTGCCGGGCGAAGCTGGATCGCGGACGACTATTCGATTGCCGACATGGCCTGCTGGGGCTGGGTCTGGTTCCACCGCCTCCACGGGCAGGACCTTGCCGATTTTCCCGAGGTGCGCCGCTGGTTCGAGGCGATGTCTGCCCGCCCGGCTGTCAGCCGTGCGCAGTCCCTCGGCCATGACCTCGTCAGTCCCGCGTTCGCCGCTGTGTTGCAGCAACCCTTCTACAGCGAGGACGCCCAGTTTGCGGCTGGCGAGACCAGGGTGAAATAGGTCTGCCGCGGCGCTGCCACGGACTGTTCGGCGCAAGACGGACTCCTTGCCAACGCGCCGTCTCCAGCTAGGGTGCCCGCCATGGCACTGATCCTGTTCAACAAGCCCTACGGCGTCCTGTGCCAGTTCACCGCAGAACCCAACGGCCCGCCGCGCCAGACGCTCGCCGACTACATCGACCGCCCCGGCGTCTATCCCGCCGGACGGCTCGACCATGACAGCGAGGGGCTGGTCCTGCTGACCGACGATGGCCGTCTGCAGGCCCAGATCGCCGATCCGCGCTTCAAGCTCGGCAAGACCTATCTCGTGCAGGTCGAAGGCGATCCGGATGATGCCGCGCTGGCCCCGCTGCGCCGCGGGGTGATGCTCAAGGACGGACCGACCCTGCCCGCTGAGGTCCGCCGCATCGATCCGCCTGCGCTATGGCCGCGCGACCCGCCGGTCCGTTTCCGCAAGAGCGTGCCCGATTGCTGGCTTGAGCTGACAATCCGCGAAGGGCGCAACCGGCAGGTGCGCCGGATGACGGCAGCGGCGGGCTATCCGACGCTGCGGCTGGTGCGCTGGCGGATCGGGGAATGGACGCTGGACAGCCTCGCGCCCGGCGAATGGCGCGAGGGGCTTACTGCCAGGGCTTGATATCGCCCGGCGCAATCCGCGCGATCATTTCCAGCCGCCGCGCCTGCCGCGTTTCCAGCGAGAGCGTCATCAGCGGCTGCGGCGAATCGACGAACTGGCGCGGGCTCATGCCGAACAGCGCGGTGAACTCGCGGATGAGGTGGCTCTGGTCGTAGTAGCGTAGCGCCAGTGCCTCGGCCTCGTCATGATCGGCCACGCCGCGCAAGTGGCTCGCCATGTCGAGCGCGCGGGCGCGGCGCAGCACCTGCTTGGGCGGCATGCCGAAGTCGCGCCGGACAAGCCGTTCCAGCCGGCGCTGCTCGGCGCCGCATTGCTGGGCGAGCCGTGCCACGGTGATGACCGGATTGGTAAACGCTGCCGCTTCGACCGCGACCGTGACCGGATCGGGTTCAGGGGCGCCGCTGCGCAGGATCATCCGGCGCAAGGTGTCTTCCATCGCCGTGCACCAGTCCTCGGCAGATGCACCCGGAGCAAACAGGTTCATCCATTCGGTCTGGCACAGCCCGAGGGTTTCGAGCGGCGCCAGCCTGTCGCACATTGTGTCGAGCTTGATCCCGCCCAGCGCGTGACAGGCGCCCGCGCGGAACGAGAGGCCCACGCTGGTGAAGCTGCCCCTGACGGTGATCGGCATGCGCCGTGTCTGCGGACCGAAATAGAGCGCAGCACGGCCCATCTCGCGGCTGCCTTCTGCCGTCTGCGCAATCCATTCGCCGCGCAGCTGGATGCGCAGTGTGGCCGCGTCGCTGAAGATGCCGCAGGAAACTTCGTGATCTTCGGGCGTATCGACGATGGTCACGTAGAGCCGCGCGATCCACGGTGCCAGATCGCGTGCCGGGGCGCGGCTGTAGGATATGGGCTGACCATCCCGCGTCGCCGCCCCGCCCGAGGCGATGGCCGGGTCAATGGCAGGTCTGCTCATCCGGTTCATCGATGTTCCCCAATAACGCACGTTCAAGACAGGAAGCGCCGTCCTGCCGACCGGTCTAGCCACCCATAAGTCCCCCGGGTGTGCGTAATATCACTATCGATAAGCACAAACGCGCTGCTTAGCCAAGGTGCCAGACCCCCGAGGGCAAGGTCCGAAGCGGCAATTCCCGGCCCTTGACCGCGCCCCCGGACGAGGGCCATTGCTAGGCCATGAAGGATACCGATCTCGATCGCGACATTGCTCTGGCCATGCGTCTTGCCGATGCTGCCGGGGAGGCCATCCGCCCGTTCTTCCGCAGCGGCCTCTCCGCCGATCGCAAGGCCGATGCCTCGCCGGTCACGCTTGCGGATCAGGCAGCGGAAGAGGCCATGCGCGCGATCCTTGCCGCCGAAGTCCCGGATGATACCGTGATCGGAGAGGAAATGGGCTCGACGCCAGGCTCGTCCGGGCGCAGCTGGGTGCTGGATCCGATTGATGGCACCACCGGATTTCTTGCCGGCCGCCCGCTGTTCGGCACGCTGATCGCGCTCGTCGTCGAAGGATTTCCGGTTATCGGCGTGGTAGACCAGCCGATCCTCGGCGAGCGCTGGGTCGGTGCGATCGGCCGTCCGACAACGCTCAACGGCCACGCCGTACGCACCCGCGCCTGCGCGCAGCTTTCGGATGCGGCCCTCGCCACCACCGGCCCGCACTACTTCGACGATCACGACGGCGCGCATTTCATGGGCCTCGCGGCAAAGACTGATCACAAGCGCATGGTCATGGGCGGCGATTGCTACAACTACGCGATGCTCGCCTCCGGGCACCTCGACATTGTCTGCGAAGCCGGGCTCAAGCTGCATGACTGGGCTGCGCTCGTCCCCGTCGTCGAAGGCGCGGGCGGCACCATGGCGGACTGGAATGGCGAGCCGCTCCACGCCGGGTCCGATGGCCATGTCATCGCGGTCGGCGATGCGGCGCGGCTCGAGGATGTGGTCGAGGCGCTCGCCTGCAATCACTGATGCACCAGCCGCGCCGCCTGTTCTTCTATGGCACGCTGACGCACGAGCACGCCAATAGGCTGACCGATACGCTGCTGCCGCGTCTGGGCGGGCGGCCACGCCGTGGCTGGGTGCGCGGCGCCTTGTTTCTCCGGCGCGATCCGCTTGGTGTCTATCCGGTGCTGATGCCCGGCGCCGGGCGCGTGCGCGGCTGGGTCTACGGCGGCTTGCGGCCGATCCCGCGCGCCGTGCTCGCCGCCTTCGACGTATGGGAGTACTGCGATCCACGCCGGCCCGGGCGCGGCGAGTATCGGCGTGTCCATCTGATCGTCCACACCCGCAGCGGCCCCGTACGCGCATCGGCCTACCTCCCGAATCGCCGCGCTCCGCTCGGTCTGAGGGCCGTTCCGGGCGGAGACTTCGCCGCCCACGCCGCCGCACATGGACTGCCCGTACTGACCGAATGAGCGGGGTTGTCAGGCTTGTTCCCGCATGCGAGCAAGCTTTTGTCACGCATCCGAAAGGCAATCAGGCAATGCGCAAGTCCATCGCGGCGATCACCACTCTGGGTCTGGCTCTTGCTGCCGCCGCGCCCGCCAGCGCAAAGACGGTCGTGGTCCGCGCCGCGCACATGGTCGATGTCCTCGCCGGCCGGACAGTTGATAACGTGCAGGTCGTGATCACCGATGGCCGTATCGCTGCGATCGGCAAGGCCGGCGATGCCGTGCCGGCTGGCGCGGAAACAATCGACCTCGGCGCGCGCACCTTGCTCCCCGGCCTGATCGACATGCACGTTCATCTCACCAGCGATCCGCGTTTCAGCGGCTATCGGGCGCTTGAATATACCGACAACTTCTGGACCGTCGTGGGTGTCGCCAATGCGAGGCGCACGCTGGAAGCCGGCTTCACCACGGTGCGCAATGTCGGTTCCTCCAACTATGATGACGTTGCGCTCAAGCAAGGGATCGAGGGCGGCTATATCACTGGCCCGCGCATCGTTCCGGCGACTTATGCCCTCGGAGCGACGGGTGGCCACTGCGATGCGACCGAGTTCCCGCCATCGATTCGGGCACCATCGGCCGGCATTGCCAACTCGCCCGACGAGTTCCGCGCCGCTGTCCGGCGCAATCGCAAGTATGGCGCCGAAGTGATCAAGGTCTGCATGACCGGCGGTGTGTTTTCCAAGACCGACACCGTCGGCGGGCAGCAGATGAGCTTCGACGAAATCAAGGCCGTGGTTGACGAGGCCCATATGCTGGGCATGCGCGTCGCCGTCCATGCGCACGGCACCGCAGGCATCAACGACGCCTTGCGCGCCGGAGTGGATACGATCGAGCACGCCAGCCTCGCCGATGACGAGAGCTTCAAGCTGGCCAAGGCCAAGGGCGCCTGGCTCGACATGGATATCTACGACGACGACTACATCCTCGCCGAGGGCGCGAAGAACGGCGTGTTCGAGGAAAGCCTGGCGAAGGAGCGCATGGTCGGCCGCAAGCAGCGCGAGACGTTCCGTGCTGCCCATGCCGCCGGGGTGAAGCTGCTATTCGGCACCGATGGAGGCGTCTACCCCAACGGCGACAACGCGAAGCAGTTCGCCAAGATGGTCGAGTGGGGGATGACCCCGCTGGAGGCGATCCAGGCCGCCACGCGCAGTGCTGCCGAGGCGCTCGACAAGACCGCCGATGTCGGCGCGATTGCGCCGGGTCGTTATGGCGATCTCGTCGCGGTTGATGGTGATCCGCTCGCCGATGTGCGCGTGCTCGAAAAGCCCGCCTTCGTGATGAAGGGCGGCGAGGTGGTTCGCGCCGCCCATTGAGTTTCGGAAGCCTTCGTCCTCCTCTAATTCCAAGCATTTGCAATAGTACGTGCGAACTGCGCGTGCGTCCGGATGCGGCCCTGCGTTGCATTCTAATGCCTGCGGCCCTATGTCTGGCGCCGCATCAAGAGTTGGGGATGACGCCCCGACGCCAACCTGCCGGTTTCCGGGCAAGGTGGCGCCTTCGCCTCAGAAGGGATGTGGCCGGTCCGGCAACCAAACGGAACAAGGCTGCAGGCGTCGTTTTCCCCTGAAGAAGTTCGAAGGGTTACGAGACGTGCCGATTCGCATTGCCGATAATCTTCCCGCCCGCCGCACGCTGGAGTCCGAGGGCGTGATCGTGATGAGCGAGACCGAAGCCGCGCGGCAGGACATCCGCCCCTTGCGCGTCGCGCTGCTCAACCTGATGCCTGACAAGATCACCACCGAAACCCAGATCGCCCGGCTGCTCGGCGCCACGCCGCTGCAGATCGAGCTCGAGCTGGTGCGTATTTCGGACCACGTCAGCAAGAACACCTCTGCGGGCCACATCACTTCGTTCTACCGGCCCTGGGAAGATGTCCGCGCCGAGAAGTTCGACGGGCTCATCGTGACCGGCGCGCCGGTCGAGCAGATTGCCTACGAAGACGTCACGTACTGGGACGAACTGCGGCGCATTCTCGATTGGTCGCAGAACAACGTCCACCGCACGCTGACGCTGTGCTGGGGCGCGATGGCTGCCTTGTACCACTTCCACGGTGTACCCAAGCACGCACTGGCCGAGAAGGCGACCGGTGTGTTCAGCCACGCCAACCGTGCGCCCGCCCATGCCGTGATGCGCGGATTGCCGGACCGGTTCGATGTTCCCGTTTCGCGCTGGAGCGAGCTGCGCGAAGGCGATCTGCCGTCAGGTCGCGGCCTTGCGGTGCTGGCCGACAGCGCCGAAACCGGGCTCTGCCTGATCGGCGATCCGGCGCATCGTGCGGTGCACATGTTCAATCACCTCGAATACGATACGCTGACGCTCGCGGGCGAGTACGCGCGTGATGAGGGGCGCAGCCTGCCGCAGCACTATTTCCCCGGCGATGATCCTGCCGCCACGCCGTCCAACACCTGGCGCGGCCACGGGCATCTCCTCTTCGGCAACTGGATCAACGAGACATACCAGACGACGCCGTTCGACCGGCAGGAGATCGGCGCCTGAATCGGGCTTGGCGAGGCCTTTGCGCGCAATCGCTTGCCTTTTGCCCACCACGCCACTATGCGCGCCCACTTCATCGGGTGCGACATCGATGACTCGCCTGGCCACGCAGGGCTGCCACGGCAAGTCGGACGCATCCTTACCAAGGAGACGAAAATGCCCAAGCTCAAGACCAAGAGCGGTGTGAAGAAGCGCTTCAAGATCACCGCATCCGGCAAGGTCAAGCACGGCGTGGCCGGTAAGCGCCACCGCCTGATCAGCCACAACGCCAAGTACATCCGCCAGAACCGCGGCATGGACGTGATTTCCGATGCGGACGCAAAGGTGATCAAAAAGTGGGCGCCCTACGGGCTGAACTGAGGAGCGAAGACCCATGAGCCGCATCAAACGGGGTGTCACCACCCGCGCCAAGCACAAGCGCATTCTCGAACAGGCCAAGGGCTATCGGGGCCGCCGCAAGAACACCATCCGCGTTGCCCGTCAGGCGGTCGAAAAGGCCGGCCAGTACGCGTACCGCGACCGCAAGGTTAAGAAGCGGGAATTCCGCGGTCTGTGGATCCAGCGCATCAACGCTGCCGTCCGCGCCGAGGGCCTGACCTACTCGCAGTTCATCCATGGCACCAAGCTTGCCGGGATCGAACTCGATCGCAAGGCGATGGCCGATCTCGCGATGAACGAAGGCGCCGTGTTCACGGCGATCATCGCGCAGGCCAAGCAGGCGCTGGCAAACTGATCGCCTGAAGCAGGGCTTCGCGGCCAAGCGCCCCATTTTGGTGCGCTTCCGGTTCTCGCGATCCCGCCAAAGGACGAAAAACAAAAAGGGCACCGGGCACCAGCTCGGTGCCCTTTTTGCCAATTTGGCGACTTCCCGTGCCCCTTACTAAAGGTTATGTTCCAATTGACAGGGGCATAAGATGGGGCGCGCAACAGTGAGCGGTGATTGCACCGTAAGGGTACGGTTCTATCAGCCTCCCGCGGCACTGCGCGCTTATTTCACCACGTTCTACATTACCGAGATCGGCACCGCGGCCGACCAGTTGGTCACCGATCACCTCCATCCGGAATGGGCCAACCTGCGCATCATCGACGGTGTTCTGCCCGTCTCCGAGATCCGTGATGCCCCGCCGTTCGGAGGTGTGGCCGGGATTGTCACCGGACCAACCAGCACGGCGGTGCGGTTCACAACCGGCACGAGCCGCATCTGGGGCATCGGTCTGCTCCCCCTCGGCTGGGCCAAGTTCGTCGCTGCCCCGGCCAGTACGTTCGCAGATCGCCTGCTTGATCCGCTGTCCGAACCCGCGTTCGCACCGCTGCGCCCGCTCGTCGCAGGCCTGTTCGGCCCGGTCGCCGATGAAGCGGCCGAACTGGCGCGCATCACCCGCCATTTCGAAGGTCTTGCCGGGCGCGAAGTGCCGGATGAGGCACGGATTCGCGCCGTGCATCAGGCGCTCGTCGATCCGGACATCGCGAGCGTCGCCCAGATGGCCGAACAGTCCGGTCTGCCCACCCATACGCTGGAGCGCGTCTGCCGCCGCCATTTCGGCTTCCCGCCCAGCCTGTTGCTGCGCCGCCAGCGCTTCATGCGCAGCCTGTCGCAATACATGCTCGATCCCACGCTGACGTGGATCGGCGCCATCGATTCGCACTATCACGATCAGGCGCAGTTCGTGCGCGAGTTTCACCGCTTCATGGGCATGAGCCCGCGCGCCTATGCCGCGCTGCCCCATCCCGTGCTGTCCGGGGTCATGCGCGCACGCATGGCGGCGGCAGGCGCGCCGGTGCAGGCTCTGCACGATCCCTCGCGGGATTGAACGCGCGCCTTGGATTCCGCCGCGTTTGGCGCTAGCGGCGGGCGCGATGGAACAGCTTGAAACCACACTCGCCGCGATCTCCGCCGCGGACACGATCGAAGCCGTCGAGGCACTGCGCGTCAGCGCGCTCGGCAAGCAGGGCTGGGTCTCGGCCCTGCTCAAGTCGCTTGGCGGCATGAGCCCGGAGGAGCGCACCAGCACCGGCCCGCGCATTCACGCTGCGCGCGAGGCGGTCACTGCCGCGCTCGCCGAACGCCGCGCCGCGCTGGAAAGCGCCGCGCTTGAGGCCAAGCTCGCCGCCGAAACCGCCGATCTCTCGCTGCCCGCGCCTGCGCTCCCGCGCGGCAGTGTCCACCCGGTCAGCCAGGTCATGGACGAGCTCGCCGAAATCTTCGCCGATATGGGCTTCGCCGTCGCCACCGGCCCGGAGATCGAGGACGACTGGCACAACTTCACCGCGCTCAACATGCCGGAAACCCACCCGGCCCGCGCGATGCACGATACGTTCTACTTCCCGGACCAGGATGCGCAGGGCCGCTCGATGCTGCTGCGCACCCACACCTCGCCGGTCCAGATCCGCTCGATGCTGAGCCAGGGCGCGCCCTTGCGCGTGATCGCCCCGGGCCGCGTCTACCGGTCTGACAGCGACGCCACGCACACGCCGATGTTCCATCAGATCGAAGGCCTTGTCATCGACAAGGGCATCCACCTCGGCCACCTCAAGTGGACGCTGGAGACCTTCCTCAAGGCTTTCTTCGAGCGTGACGACATCGTCCTGCGCCTGCGCCCGAGCTACTTCCCCTTCACCGAGCCTTCGGTCGAAGTCGACGTTGGCTACACCCTCGTGAACGGCAAGCGCGTCGTCGGTGGCGGCGGCGATGTGCCCGGCGGCGGCTGGATGGAAGTGCTCGGCTCGGGCATGGTCAACCGCAAGGTCATCGAATTCGGCGGGCTCGATCCGAACGAGTGGCAGGGCTTCGCCTTCGGCACCGGCGTCGACCGCCTCGCCATGCTGAAATACGGCATGGACGACCTGCGCGCCTTCTTCGATGGCGATGCGCGCTGGCTTGGCCACTACGGCTTCGGCGCGCTCGATGTGCCCACCCTTTCCGGCGGCGTTGGCGTTCTTTGGGGAGCACGCGCATGAAGTTCGCCCTCTCCTGGCTTCAGGCTGTCCTTGATACCAAGGCCGATGCCCGCGCCATCGCCGAAAAGCTCACCTCGCTCGGGCTCGAAATCGAAGGCGTCGAGGATGCCTCCGCAGCCCTCACCAGCTTTCGCGTCGCCCGCGTGCTGACGGCAGAAAAGCACCCGCAGGCGGACAAGCTGCAGGTCCTCTCGGTCGATTTGGGAGACGGCAATCCGCTCCAGGTCGTCTGCGGCGCGCCCAATGCGCGTGCGGGCCTCGTCGGCGTGCTTGGCCTCCCCGGCGCGGTGGTTCCGGCGAACGGCATGGAGCTGCGCAAGTCGGCCATCCGCGGCGTCGAATCGAACGGCATGATGTGCTCGACGCGCGAGCTTGGGCTTGGCGAAGAGCATGACGGCATCATCGAGCTGCCCGCCGATGCCCCCATCGGCACCAGCTTCGCCGACTACCTCGGTTCCGACCCGGTGTTCGATGTGGCGATCACGCCCAATCGTCCGGACTGCATGGGCGTCCACGGCATTGCGCGCGATCTCGCCGCAGCCGGGCTTGGCGTGCTGAAGCCCATCGAAGCGGCGCATGTTTCGGGCAGCTACCCGTGCCCGGTCGAAGTGCGCACTGATGATCCCGAAGGCTGCCCCGCTTTCTATGGCCGCGTCATTCGCGGCGTGAAGAACGGCCCCAGCCCGCAGTGGTTGCAGGACCGCCTCAAGAGCGCGGGCCAGCGCCCGATCTCGGCGCTGGTGGACATCACCAACTATGTCATGCTCGGCTATGGCCGTCCGGCCCATGCCTACGACCTCGCCAAGCTGAACGGCGCGGTCGTCGCCCGGCGCGCGGTTGAGGGCGAGAGCTGCCTTGCGCTCAATGGCAAGGAATATGCCCTCCAGCCGTGGATGACGGTGATCGCCGACGACAGCGGCGTCCACGACATCGCGGGCATCATGGGCGGCGAACATTCGGGCTGCTCGGAAACGACGACCGATGTCCTCCTCGAAGTCGCCTATTTCACTCCCGCGAACATCGCCCGCACCGGTCAGGCGCTTGCGCTCACTTCGGACGCGCGCGGCCGTTTCGAGCGCGGGGTGGATCCCGCTTTCCTCGATACGGGCATGGATCTCCTCACCAGCCTGATCCTCGAGATCTGCGGCGGCGAGCCGAGCGAAGTCATTCGCGCCGGTACCCCGCCCACGCAGCGCAAGACGCTGGCCTATGATCCGGCGCTTGCCGGCAATCTCGGCGGCATCGACGTGGCGGACAGCGAGCAGAAGCGCATCCTCGCCGCGCTCGGCTTCGAAGTCTCGGAGGACTGGACGGTAACCGTCCCGACGTGGCGTCCCGACGTGGACGGCGCGCCGGACATCGTCGAGGAAGTGATCCGCGTCCACGGCCTCGATGCCGTACCCTCAACGCCGCTGCCGCGCGCCGATGGCGTCGCCAAGCCTACCGCCACGCCCGCCCAGATGCAGGAGCGCCGCGTCCGCCGCGCTGCCGCTGCGCGCGGGTTGAACGAGGCGATAACATGGTCGTTCCTTCCCACCGGGGAGGCCGAGCATTTCGCCGATGGTGAACTCTGGACCCTCGCCCATCCGATTTCCGAAGACCTCAAGACGATGCGTCCTTCGCTGCTGCCGGGGCTGCTGTCTGCCGCACGGCGCAATCTCG
>CANGJI010000050.1 GCA_947454135.1 Sphingomonadaceae bacterium | reverse complement strand
CGGCGCGCATGTGGATATCGAGGAAGCCCTGCCGCGCGGTGCCGCTGATCGTGGCGTCGAGATCGAGCTCTTCCGCCGCGCCCTCACGCGCGAAGCGGCGCAGGCGGCGCAGCGCGATCTTGATGTTGCGGGTGCCGAGTTCCTTGGTGTTGTCGAGATTGGCGAACTCGCGCTTTTCCCAGACCTTGATCGCGCGGCCGTGCTTGCTTTCGCCGCCGATGCGCACGCCTTCGGGGTTGTAGCCCGAATTGCCGAACGGGCTGGTGCCGCCGGTGCCGACCCACTTGTTGCCGCCCTGATGGCGTTCCTGCTGTTCCTCGAGCCGCTTTTTCAGCGTCTCCATGATCTCTTCCCACGAGCCGAGGGCCTTGATCTTCTCCATTTCCTCTTCGCTGAGGAACTTTTCGGCGACGGCGCGCAGCCAGTCTTCCGGAATGTCGACCGGGCGCTGGCCGTAATCGGTGAGGAGGCCCTTGAAGACCTTGTTGAACACCTGGTCGAAGCGGTCGAGCAGGCCTTCATCCTTCACGAAAGTGGCGCGGGAGAGGTAGTAGAAGGCCTCGGGCGTCTGCTCGATCACGTCCTTGTCGAGCGCTTCGAGCAGGGTGAGGTGCTCCTTGAAGCTGGCCTTGATGCCTGCGGCGCGCAGCTCGTCGATGAAGTTGAAGAACATGGGTGGTCGGGCCTCGCTCGCGTCTTAACCGGATGATTAAGGGGAATGGACGGGGCTGGCAAGTCTCAGGACTGGGGAGGCGGTGACGGCCCCGCAGGCGCAGCGTCCGGTATAGGCCATGGGCATTCCCTCACATTTGGTATTGTTAGTCTTACTTACAATTAGTACGCTGCGAGCAATCGGAGAGGACACTCACAACCATGCTCAAGCTCTACAGTTTCGGACCTGCTGCCAACTCGATGAAGCCGCTGCTCACGCTGTATGAGAAGGGGCTGCCGTTCGAGAAGAACCGGCTCGATCCCGCCAAGTTCGAGCACCATACCGACTGGTTCAAGGCGATCAACCCGCGGGGGCAGGTGCCGGCTCTGGTCGACGGCGCGCATGTGATCACCGAGAGCACGGTGATCTGCGAGTACCTCGAGGATGAGTACCCGACCGAGGTCAAGCTGCGGCCCGAGACGTCCTATGGCCGCGCGCAGATGCGGGTGTGGACCAAGTGGGTGGACGAATACTTCTGCTGGTGCGTCTCGACCATCGGCTGGCACCGCTATGTCGGCCACATGGTGAAGGGGCTTTCGGACGCGGAGTTCGAGAAGAAGGTGAAGGCCATTCCGGTCGTCGAGCAGCAGGTGAAGTGGCGCCGCGCGCGCGAGGGTTTCCCGCAGGACATGCTCGACGAGGAAATGCGCAAGATCGGCTATTCGGTGGAACGGTTGGATGCGCACTTGCGCGAACACGAGTGGCTGGTGCCGGGGCAGTATACGCTGGCGGACATCTGCAACTTCGCCATCGCCAACGGGATGCAGCTGGGTTTTCCGGAGTTCGTCAGCGCGGAAAAGACGCCGGGGCTGATGCGCTGGATCGAACAGATCAAGGCGCGCCCGGCGGTCAAGCAGATGTATGCCGAGGTGGAACTCGAGCAGCTCGGGCCGCGGGATTGATTTGTTTGCCGCTCTCTCCCCTTTAGGGGAGAGATACGGAGGCTTGGCGCGCAGCGCCTAGTCGGAGTTGAGAGGGGCTTTGGCGTGGCGCTCTTTCCCCTCTCCCAACCCTCTCCCCTGAAGGGGAGAGGGCTTTTAGGCTGGCGGCGGGCCTTTCGGGTGCCGGGTGAAGTGATCGGGGATAGGTGCCCAGCTTGGCGCGCTTTCCGTCCATATCGCCGCAGTCGGCGCGCACAGTTCCGGATCATCGAGCGTGCCGGCGCGAATGCGCATGGGGAGGCCCTTGGGGGTGACCGTGCGGCTGTAGATCTGCGCGCCGCAGACTTTGCAGAAGCCGCGCTCCACGGTGTTGCCGCTGTCCGCGATCATCGTGAAGAGGCCGAGATCGCCGGTGATCGCCACGGCCTCTTCGGGGAACAGCACGTTGACCGTGGCCGAACCGCTGGCGATGCGCTGACAATCCCGGCACCAGCACATGCGCGCGCCGAGAGGCTCCGCCGAGATGGTGAAGCGCACCGCGCCGCAGAGGCAGCCGCCGGGATGGGGCACCGCAGCAGCACCCCTCAGTTCGAAGGACGGCGCGCCATGAAGGCGAGGCGTTCGAACAGCATCACGTCCTGCTCGTTCTTGAGCAGCGCGCCGTGGAGCGGCGGGATCGCCTTGGTCGGGTCGCGGTTCTGGAGGACGTCGAGCGGCATGTCCTCGTTGAGGAGGAGCTTGAGCCAGTCGAGCAGTTCCGAGGTGCTCGGCTTCTTCTTGAGGCCGGGGACTTCACGGACCTCGTAGAAGATATCCATCGCCTTGGCGACGAGCGTCTTCTGGATGCCGGGGAAGTGAACGTCGATGATCGACTGCATCGTCGCCCGGTCGGGGAACTTGATGTAGTGGAAGAAGCAGCGGCGCAGGAACGCGTCGGGCAGTTCCTTCTCGTTGTTCGAGGTGATGACGACGATCGGGCGCTCCTTGGCGGCGATCGTCTCGTGCGTCTCGTAGACGTCGAAGCTCATCCGGTCGAGCTCCTGCAGGAGGTCGTTCGGGAACTCGATATCGGCCTTGTCGATCTCGTCGATCAGGAGGACGGGGAGCTTCTCGGAGGTGAAGGCCTCCCACAGCTTGCCCTTGCGGATGTAGTTCGAGATCTCATGCACGCGCGGATCGCCGAGCTGGCCATCGCGCAGGCGGGCGACCGCGTCGTATTCATAGAGGCCCTGCTGCGCCTTGGTGGTGGACTTCACGTTCCACTCGATCAGCGGCGCGCCGACGGCCTTGGCGATTTCATGCGCGAGGACGGTCTTGCCGGTGCCGGGCTCGCCCTTCACCAGCAGGGGGCGGCGCAGAAGGACTGCGGCGTTGACCGCGACCTTCAGATCATCTGTGGCGACATAGTTGCTGGTGCCTTCAAAGCGCATGGACGTCCTCAACCCTTCTTAACCGGTTGCTTAAGGGATAGGGCGAGAGCGGCAGGCTGGCAAGTGGCCAAGCCGAGTAAGCTGAAATGCCACATCTGTGCGGGGAAGCGACACTTGGTTACAAGTGGCCCCGTTGCCGCTCCCGGCATGCGCGTGTAGGCGGAGCGCCATGGCATCCACTCCCGCTGTCAGCGCCGCGCGCTATGCTCCGTCGCGCCGCGACCGGGTGGTGTCGTTCGTGCTGGCCGTGCTGGTCGGGGTGTTCCTCGTCTTCGTGCTCGTCATCATGAGCGGCGTGACCGGTGGCGGCGGTCCGGAGGGCGGACAGCTGGTGGCGGTGAACATCTCGCCCCCGTCCGCCGAAAAGGACAAGCAGAAGGCCGCGCCCAAGCAGGATGAAAAGCAGGAGCAGGTGCAGACGGTGACCACGCCGCCGCCCAAGCTGCCGCCGCGTGTCGTGATCCCCAGCAAGAACCAGGTCGAATGGCCGCCGGGCTTCATCAAGCTGAGCCGCGAGGACATTGCCAAGGCCGACATCAGCAAGATCAAGCCGGCGGGCGGTGGTGGTTCCAATGGCGCGTCGGCTGGCGGGGGCGGCAATGCCGAAGGGACCGGCAACGGCCCGGGCGGCGCGCGCGTCTACAATGCGGAATGGTACCGCGAGCCTTATGACTCGGAACTCTCGCCCTATATGGGCGCGACGCGCGGACAGCCGGGGTCGTGGGCGACGATCGTCTGCCATACCGTCGAGCGCTATCATGTCGAAGATTGTCGCGAAGTGGACGAGAGCCCGCGCGGATCGGGATTGGCCCGCGCGCTGCGGCAGGCGGCGTGGCAGTTTCTGGTACGGCCGCCGCGTGTGGACGGCAAGGCGATGGTGGGCGCCTGGGTGAGCATCCGCTTTACCTGGCGGGCGCCCAAGGGAGCAGACGGGACGGCCGGCCAGGACTGATCCCGGCCGGCCGAGGCCCCCCGCATCTTCGCACAAGACGTGGGGACCAAGGGGAACGCTCAGAATTCGGACCAGTTGTCCTGATCAAGCTCGAGCGCGAGATTGCCGTGCACCGGCGCTGGGGCAGACGCGGCAACCGAACGCGGGGCAAGCGGAGCCCGGGCCAGAGCGGGAGCATGAGCCGGAGCAGGAGCCGGAGCGGGCCGTGCGGCCATCGGCGCCGAAAAGCTCGCTGCCGAGGTGCTGATCCCGGCACCGCGGAAGCGCGATACGAGATTGGCAAGATTGGCGGCCTGCCCGGAAAGGTTGCGCGAAGCCGCCGCGCTTTCCTCGACCATCGCGGCGTTCTGCTGGGTCATCCGGTCGAGTTCGCCCATGGTCACGTTGACCTTGGAAATGCTCGCCGCCTGATCGACCGCAGCCGTGGCAATGCCTTCGATCAGCGCGCCGATCTCGCCGACCTGGCTGATGATCGCATCGAGCGCCTCGCCGGTTTCACCCACGAGGTTGACGCCCATTTCGACATGCTGCGCGCTGCCGCTGATCAGGCCCTTGATGTCCCGCGCAGCTTCGGCGGAACGCTGGGCGAGCGCGCGGACTTCGTTGGCGACAACCGCGAAGCCGCGGCCCGCCTCGCCGGCGCGCGCTGCCTCGACGCCCGCGTTGAGGGCGAGGAGGTTGGTCTGGAAGGCGATGCCATCGATGAGGTCGATGATCTGGGTGATCTGCTTCGAGCTGTCGACGATCGAATCCATCGCACTGACCGCGCGCTTGACCACTTCGCCGCCCGCATTGGCGCGGTCGGTGGCGCGCACGATCGTCTCGCGCACCGCGCCGGCATTGCTGGCACTCTCCTCTACCTTGGCAGTGACTTCGCGCATGGCGTTGGCGGCGGATTCGAGGCTGGCGGCCTGCTGCTCGGTGCGCGAGGCGAGATCGTCGGAGGCGGCGCGGATCTCGGTCGAACCGGTCTGAACGCCGCTTGCAGTGCCGGCGACCGAGCCGATGACCTGCTCGAGTTCGCTCGCCATGGCGTTGAAATCGGTCTTGAGCCGCGCAAACGGTCCTTCCAGCGAAGCGGTGACGCGGGCGCTGAGATCGCCTTCCTTGAACTTCGCGAGCGCGGCACCCAGCGTGCTGACGATCAGTTCGACCTGTTCGGCCTTGCTCTTTTCGGCGCGGGCCAGCTGATCCTGAAGCGCCCGCATCGCACGGCCAAGCGCGCCGACTTCGTCTTGCGTATCGCTGATCATGAGCGCGCTATCGAGGCGGCCATCGGCCAGATCCTGGATCGCGCCGGTTATCTGGCCAATGGGCCGAGCGACGATGTGAACCATCGCGTAGTAGATCCCGGCGAGCGTGCCGAGCAATGCGAGGGCGGCGAGCAAGCCCGAGGCAAGCGCGAGGGTGTAGGAGCTTTGGGCGCCGACGTTGGCTTCGTCGATGTGATGCCTCTGGTAGTCGGCAAGATCTGTCAGGGCCTTTGTGGTGGCCTCAACCGGTTCCGTCGACGTTGCAAGGCGCGCCAGCGCCTCGGCTGTACGGCCTTGGGAGGAAAGCTCGATGATCTGGCCGGTATCCTTGCTCATCTGCTGCCAGCCGGACTTGAAGCCCTTGAGATAGGCCTGCTCCTTGTCATCGAGGTCGGTCGCCTCGAAACGGGCCGTCTCGGTGCTGATGATCTTCTGGCTTGTCGCGATCAGCTTTTCGGCATCCGCCCTCTCATATTCATCCGCGGCAAGCAGGTGTGCGCGAAGGCCGTTCTCGAACTCTGCCATCGCGATGTTGATCTTGTCCGCTGACAGCGCCTGGGGGACGTGTTCGGTGGCAATTTCGATCTCGGAATTGCGCATCATGCTGGTGCGCCAGACCATTGCGCCGATGGCGGCGACGACGACCAGCGAGAGCACCGCGAACATCACCGCGAGCTTGCGTCCGATCGGAGCGTTCCTGAGATAATCCATGCCGATTGAGCCCGTTCCTGCCGCCGCGCGGGACTGCACAGCGAATATCGAACGGGATCTAGGCCAGCGGAGGCTGCGACAGGGTTTGACCGGGGCTAGGGTGAAACCCGGAAGGAGCGGTTAAATCCGGCTGAACGCCTCAGACCGCCGGGGCGCCGATGGCATCGAGGGCAGCCATGTCCTCGGCCGACAGCACGATATGCGCGGCGGCGAGATTTTCCCGCAAATGCGCGCGTGAGGATGTGCCGGGGATCAGCAGGATGTTGGGCGCACGGTGGAGCAGCCACGCGAGCGCGAGTTGCATGGCGCTGGTGCCCAGCCGGGCGGCCAGCGCATCAAGCGCAGCCGATTGCAGCGGGGAGAAACCGCCGAGCGGGAAGAAGGGAACGTAGGGGATGCCATCGGCCGCAAGCGATTCGATCAGGGCATCATCCGTCCGCTGGACGAGATTGTAGGCGTTCTGGACGCAGGCGACCTCACCGATGGCGCGGGCCTCGGCGATCTGGGCTGCGGTGACGTTGCTGAGGCCGATGTGGCGGATGAGGCCCTGCTGCTGGAGGTCGCGCAGCGCGCCGAAGCGCTCGGCCAAGCTCGTCTCGTCGGTGCTGAAGGCGTGGCCGATGCGCAAGTTGACGACATCGAGCGCCTCCACACCGAGATTGCGCAAGTTGCCATGGACCTGTTCGACGAGCGCGGCGGGCTCGGGCGTCATGATCCACGAGGCATCGGAGCCGCGCCGCGCGCCGACCTTGGTGACGAGGACGAGGCCCTCCGGATAAGGCGCCAGCGCTTCGCGGATCAGCTTGTTGGTGACTTCGGGGCCATAGAAATCGCTGGTGTCGATGTGATTGACGCCGCTTTCCACCGCCTCGCGCAGGACGGCGAGGCATTCGGCGGGATCGCGGGGCGGGCCGAACACGCCGGGTCCGGCAAGCTGCATCGCGCCGTAGCCCATGCGGCCCACGGTGAACTGGCCGAGGGTGTGGGCGGTTGGGAAGGTCATGCGTCGATCAGTTCCGGATCGAGCTCCCCGGCGCGGTTCTGGATGAACATGAAGCGCTGGGCGGGATCGCGGCCCATCAGGCGGTCGACGAGATCCTTGACCGCCGCGCGGCCCTCGTACTCTGGCGGCAGGGTGATGCGGATCAGGCTGCGGGTGGCAGGGTTCATCGTCGTTTCGCGCAGCTGCTGCGGGTTCATTTCGCCGAGGCCCTTGAAGCGGCCGACTTCGACTTTCTTGCCCTTGAACTTCGTCGCTTCCAGTTCGGCGCGGTGGGCGTCGTCCTTGGCATAGGCCGAGGTGGCGCCGCTGGTCAGGCGGTAGAGCGGCGGCTGGGCGAGGTAGAGGTGCCCGCGCCGGACGATGTCGGGCATTTCCTGGAAGAAGAAGGTCATCAGCAAGGTGGCGATATGCGCGCCGTCGACGTCGGCGTCGGTCATGATGATGATCCGGTCGTAGCGCAGCGCGTCGGCGTTGCAGTCCTTGCGCATGCCGCAGCCGAGCGCGAGCGCGAGGTCGGCGATTTCGGCGTTTGCGCGGATCTTGTCGGCGCTGGCGCTGGCGACGTTGAGGATCTTGCCGCGAATGGGCAGGATCGCCTGCGTCTTGCGGTCGCGCGCGTGCTTGGCGCTGCCACCGGCGGAATCGCCTTCGACGATGAACAGTTCGGTCTCGCCGTCACCTTCGCCGCTGCAATCGGTGAGCTTGCCGGGGAGGCGCAGCTTGCGCGCATTGGTCGCGGTCTTGCGCTTGACCTCGCGCTCCGCCTTGCGGCGCAGGCGCTCGTCCATGCGCTCCATCACCGAGCCGAGCAGCGCCTTGCCGCGCTCCATGTTGTCGGTGAGGAAGTGGTCGAAGTGATCGCGCATCGCGGCCTCGACCATGCGCGCGGCTTCGGGGCTGGTCAGGCGGTCCTTGGTCTGGCTCTGGAACTGGGGGTCGCGGATGAACACCGAGAGCATGATCTCGCTGCCCGTCAACATGTCCTCGGGCGCGATGTCCTTGGCCTTCTTCTGGCCGACGAGTTCGCCGAACGCGCGGATGCCCTTGGTGAGCGCGGCGCGCAGGCCTGCTTCGTGGGTGCCGCCATCTGGCGTGGGGATGGTGTTGCAGTACCAGCTGTAGGAGCCATCGGACCACAGCGGCCAGGCGATGGCCCATTCGGCGCGGCCCATTTCCTCGCCGTTCGGCCCGGCGGGGAAGTCCTGGCTGCCGGTGAAGGGCACCGTTGTCACGCATTCGCGGCCCGCGATCTGTTCGGCGAGATGGTCGCCAAGGCCGCCGGGGAACTGGAACACGGCTTCAGCGGGAATGTCCGTCCCGGCGATCAGCGACGGCGCGCATTTCCAGCGGATTTCGACGCCGGCGAAGAGATAGGCCTTCGAGCGGACGAGGCGGAACAGGCGGGCGGGCTTGAAGCGCGCTTCCTCGCCGAAGATTTCGCCATCGGGGATGAAGGTGACCGAGGTGCCGCGCCGATTGGGCGCCGCGCCGATGCGTTGCAGGCCGGTGGTGGGGAGCCCGCGCGAGAATTCCTGCGCGTAGAGCTCCTTGTTCCGCGCGACTTCGATGCGGGTCAGCACCGAGAGCGCGTTGACCACCGAGATGCCGACGCCGTGGAGGCCGCCCGAGGTGGCATAGGCCTTGCCGGAGAACTTGCCGCCCGAGTGGAGCATGGTGAGGATCACTTCGAGCGCGGACTTGCCCGGATACTTCGGGTGCTCGTCGACCGGCATGCCGCGGCCGTTGTCGGTGATGGTGATCTTGCCGGCGGTCCCCGCGGGGCCTTCTTCCAGCGTCACTTCGATGCGGTTGGCGTGGCCGGCGACGGCCTCGTCCATCGCGTTGTCGAGCACTTCGGCGGCGAGGTGATGGAGCGCGCGCTCGTCGATCCCGCCGATATACATGCCGGGGCGGCGGCGTACGGGCTCCAGCCCCTCCAGCACCTCGATCGCGCTACCGTCGTAGGTTTCTTCGGGGCGGCGCGCGGGCAGCTGTTCGAACAGGTCGTCAGACATGGGAACGGCTATAGAACACCGGCGATTCCGTGGGCAATGGGGGGAGGATGCTTATCGCCGATTATCCCCGGAATCAGGGGACAATGCCCAGTACCGGTTTTCTAGGGATTGAACTTCGCCGGGGCCGGGCTCGCCGTCAGGAAGGTGCCTGCGCCCACTTCGCGCACTTCCATCGCGCGTTCGGCCACGCCGTTGGGGTCGAAGCGGAACACACCGTCGAGCCCGATGAAGCCATCGCGCGCATAGAGCTTGGCAGTGGGGAACAGCGTTCCCGGCTTCCATCCGCGCGCGACGTTGAGCGTGAGCAGCACCGAATCGTAGCCCAGCGTGGCGAGGCGCGAAGGCGCGGCGCCGAAGCGGGTGCGGTAGGACTGCTCGAACTGGCCGAAGCGCTTGTCCGAAACGGCAGCAAACCACGCCCCGCGCATCGAGGGGCTCTTGGCGATCGAGGCATCGCCGTTCCACAGCTCGGTGCCGAGGAGCTGCGTGCCGTTGGCGGCCGGGGCGGCCATCAGCGCGATGCGGCCGCTATCGCCGATCAGCAGCGCGCCGACGGGGCCCTTGGCGAGCACGCGGCGCACCGCGCTCGAAACCGAGGTGTTGGAGCGGTCGTAGCTTTCCACCGCCGTTACGGCGATCCCGTGCGAGCGCGCCGCCACCGTGAGCGCGGAAGTGACACGCTGGCCATAGGCGCCGGTCGGGATGATCGCGCCGATTGTCTTGATGCCCTTTTCCTGCGCGAAGCCCACCACGCGGGCAATCGCCTGCGCTGGCACCTGGCCGAGCACGAAGACATCGCGGTCGGCGACGGCGCTGTCGTTCGAATAAGTGATCATCGGCACCTTCGCCGGCCGTGCGACGCTGGCGACAGCCAGCACTTCGTCCGCCAGCAGCGGGCCGAGGATCAGGCGGTTGCCATCGAGGATCGCCTTGTTGGCGGCAAGGCCAGCACCGAGCGCGGTGTCGTAAGTCGTGATGCGCACGTTGTCGGCATTGGTATCGAGCAGCGCCATGGTGGTCGCATTGGCGATGGCCTGACCGACGGGGGCGTTGGGGCCGCTCATCGGCACGAGCAGCGCAACCCGGTGGCGGTCGGCGTCGGTGGGCAGGACATTGGCATCGGGCGCCACTTCAACGGGCTTGGGCGGCGGCGGCGGTGCGGCAGGCTTGGGGATCACGGTGCAGCCTGCCAGCAGCGCGAACCCTGCGCAGAGGACCAAACGCCGGAGGCGCCCGACTGCTGCCCCACCGCTTCCGAACATCATTGGCTTGCCGCTCCCTGGTAGCCGGTCCATTGGTCTCAACATGACTACGCAATTGCTTGTACCGGGCCTCTATATAGTCGCGACTCCGATTGGCAATCTCGGTGACATCAGTCGGCGGGCAATCGAGGTCCTTTCGGGCTGCGCCGTTGTCGCCTGCGAGGATACGCGGGTGACGGGCAAGCTCCTGCATCACCTTGGCATCAAGCGGCCGATGCGCCGCTACGACGATCACGCCAGCGACGCTGCGCGCGAGGCGCTGCTGGGGGAGATGACGCGGGGGGCCGTGGCGCTTGTCTCCGATGCGGGCACGCCGCTGATCTCAGATCCGGGCTACCGGCTGGTGCGCGAGGCGCGCGCGCGCGGCATTGCGGTGACGACGATTCCCGGGCCAAGCGCGATGGTGGCGGCGCTGACGCTGGCAGGGCTGCCGACCGACCGGTTCCTGTTCGGCGGGTTCCTGCCCAGCAAGGATAAGGCGCGCGGAGACGTGCTGGCAGAGCTGGCAGGGGTGCCGGCGACCCTGGTGTTTTACGAGACAGGGCCGCGGCTGGTCGCCTCGCTGGAAGCGATGGCGCGCGTGCTGCCGGGGCGCGAGATTGCCGTCGCGCGCGAACTCACCAAGCTGCACGAGGAATGCCGCACGGGCAGCGCGGCGGAACTGGCGGCGCACTATACCGCGCATCCGCCCAAGGGGGAGATCGTGCTGCTGGCGGGGCCACCGGGTGCGCCCGAGGCGCCGGGCGAGGCGGATGTCGACGCGGAGCTGCTGGCGGCACTGCAAAACCTGCCGGTGTCCAAGGCGGCGGCGCAAGTGGCCAAGGCGCATGGGCTCGACAGGAAGGCGCTCTATGCGCGGGCGCTCGAGCTCAAAGGGTGAGCAGGCAGGAAGCCGAGCGGAAGGGACGGCGCGGGGAAACCCTGGCGGCGTGGTACTTGTGGCTGAGCGGCTGGCGCATTCTGGCCAAGCGGCAGCGGATCGGCGCGGGCGAGGTGGACATCATCGCGCGCAAGGGGCGGACGGTGGCGTTCGTCGAGGTGAAGTGGCGATCAAGCGCGGCGGCGCTGGGCGAGGCGATCGATGCGCGGCGGTTGCGGCGCGTGGCGCGGGCGGCAGAGGCGCTGGCATCGCGTTTCGCCAAACCGGGCGACGATGTGCGGATCGACGTGATCCTCCTTGCGCCCGGGCACTGGCCGCGCCACATGGCCAACGTCTGGCAGCCTTGAGGGCTGCGCTCATGGCAGGACCAGTTGCATGACTCTTCGCGTTGCCGTCCAGATGGACCCGCTGCATTCGATCAACATCGCGGGCGACAGCTCTTTCGCGCTCATGCTGGCAGCGCAGGCGCGGGGGCATGAGGTGTTCCATTACGATGTCGGCGCGCTTTCGCTCGACGAAAACGACCGGCTGACGGCGAGGGCCATGCCGGTGACGGTGCAGCACGTGCCGGGCGATCACTACAAGGCTGGCGAGCCGCGGCGGCTGGATCTCGGGCGCGACATCGACGTCGTGCTGATGCGGCAGGATCCGCCGTTCCACATGGGCTACATCACCGCGACGCACCTGCTCGAGCGGATCGAGGGCGAGACGCTGGTGGTCAACAATCCGCGCAGCGTGCGCAACGCGCCTGAAAAGGTGATGGTGCTCGATTACCGGCGCTTCATGCCGCCGACGCTAGTGACGCGTTCGGTGGAAGAGGTGCGCGAATTCCAGAAGCGGCATGGCGCGATTGTGGTGAAGCCGATCCACGGCAACGGCGGCAAGGCGATCTTCCGCGTTTCCGAAGAGGGCGAAAACCTCGGCGCGCTGCTCGAAGTGTTCAACCAGACCTGGCCCGAGCCGCACATGGTGCAGGCGTTCCTGCCGGACGTCGCCAAGGGCGACAAGCGCATCGTGCTGGTCGACGGCGAAGTCGCGGGCGCGATCAACCGCAAGCCGGGCGAGGGCGAGTTCCGCTCGAACCTTGCCGTTGGCGGCTATGCCGAGAAGACCGAACTGACCCCGGAAGAGCAGGAAATCTGCGCCGCGCTGGGGCCGGAACTGAAGCGGCTGGGGCTGATCTTCGTCGGCATCGACGTGATCGGCGGCAAGTGGCTGACCGAAATCAACGTGACCTCGCCGACGGGGATTGTTGCCATAGACCGGTTCAACGGGACCGATACGGCGGGGATGATCTGGGACGCGATCGAGGGGCGGATTTAGAAACCTTTACCCCTCCGACCCGCCTGCGGCGGGCCACCTCCCCATTTGCACTTCGTGAAAATGGGGAGGTGCGAGAACACTACTCTGCTTCCGAAAGCCACTGTTCCAGATACTTGATCGAGTAGTCCCCATCGAGGAACTTCGGGTCGGTCAGCAGCTTCTGGTGGAGGGGGATCGAGGTCTTCACGCCGCCGATCACCATTTCCTCCAGCGCGCGCTTGAGGCGCATGATGCAGCCTTCGCGGGTGCGGCCCGAGACGATGAGCTTGGCGATCATCGAATCGTAGTAGGGCGGGATGCGGTAGCCGGCGTAGAGACCGCTATCGACGCGCACGTGCATGCCGCCTGCCGCGTGGTAGCTGGTGACGAGGCCGGGCGAGGGGGTGAAGTTGAACGGGTCTTCCGCGTTGATGCGGCACTCGATCGCGTGGCCCTTGAACTCGATCTCTTCCTGTTTGACCGAGAGCGGCTTGCCATCGGCAATGCGGATCTGCTCGCGCACGAGGTCGACACCGGTGATCGCTTCGGTGACGGGATGCTCCACCTGCAGGCGGGTGTTCATCTCGATGAAGTAGAACTCGCCGTTTTCCCAGAGGAACTCGATCGTGCCCGCGCCGCGATAGCCCATGTCGGCCATGGCTTTCGCCACGATACCGCCCATGCGGTCGCGCTCGGCGGCGGAGATGACGGGGGAGGGGGCTTCTTCGAGCACCTTCTGATGGCGGCGCTGGAGCGAGCAATCGCGTTCACCCAGATGGATGGCGTTGCCGTTGCCATCGCCGAACACCTGGAATTCGATGTGGCGCGGGTTGCCGAGGTACTTCTCGATGTAGACCGTGGCATCGCCGAATGCGGCCTTGGCTTCGCTGCCGGCCTGCTGGATCAGGGTTTCAAGCTCGTCCGGCCCGTTGCACACCTTCATGCCGCGGCCGCCGCCGCCCGACGCGGCCTTGATGATCACCGGATAACCGGCGGCCTCGGCGATGGCCTTGGCTTCCTTGATATCGGAAACCGCGCCATCGGAACCGGGGACGAGCGGCAGGCCGAGCGCACCGGCGGTGCGCTTGGCTTCGATCTTGTCGCCCATCGTGCGGATGTGTTCGGGCTTGGGCCCGATCCACGTGATGTCATGCGCCTCGACGATCTCGGCGAACTTGGCGTTTTCCGAGAGGAAACCGTAGCCGGGGTGAATCGCGTCGGCATGGGTGATCTCGGCCGCGGAAATGATCGCGGCCATGTTGAGATAGCTGTCCTTTGCGGCCGGCGGGCCGATGCAGACAGCATGGTCGGCCAGACGCACGTGCATCGCATCGGCATCGGCGGTGGAGTGCACCGCGACCGTTTCGATCCCCATTTCGTGCGCTGCGCGATGGATGCGGAGCGCAATCTCGCCGCGGTTGGCGATCAGCAGGCGCTTGATGGGCATGTGATCAGCGCGCTCAGGCGATGACAACGAGCGGCTGGTCGAATTCGACCGGCTGCGCGTTTTCGACGAGGATCGCGGTGATCTTGCCGCCGGTGGGCGCGGTGATCGGGTTCATCACCTTCATCGCCTCGACGATGAGCAGCGTATCACCGGCCTTGACCGTCGAGCCGACCGAAATGAACGGCGCGGCGCCCGGTTCGGGGGTGAGATAGGCAGTGCCGACCATCGGCGAGCGCAGCGCATTGGCGTGCGTTTCAGCGGCGGGTGCTTCGGCAGCGGCGGCGGCGGCAGGAGCCGCGGCGGGCGCCGGTGCGGCAACGGGTGCGGGCGCGTAAGTCGCCACGGGGGCAGCGGTAATGGTGCGGGCAACGCGGATCTTGCGTGTGCCGTCTTCCACCTCGATCTCGGTCAGGCCGGTGTCGGAAAGGAGTTCGGCCAGTTCGCGCACCAGCGCGCTGTCGATGGCCATCTTGGCGCTCTCGTCGCCGCGGTCATGCCCCATTTTGTTGTCCTCGCGGGTATACGTATCGAAAGCGGGTTCCATGCCCGCCGCGCCGCACAGAGGCAAGAAAAACCGGCAGTGCTGGCGTGGAAAAGCCCTTTAGGACCTTCAGAGCCGGTACGCGCCTTCGAGCGCGAGAAGGTAGCTCAGTGCCCCGAATCCGGCGATTGTCGCCTTGGCCGCCATGCCCACGTAGGACGTGTGGCGGAAGGCTTCGCGCGTGTGCGGATTGGAGAGGTGGACCTCGATCACCGGCGTGCGGATCGCCTTGATCGCATCGTGCAGCGCCACGCTGGTGTGGGTGAAGGCGCCGGCATTGAGCAGCACCGCCTTGGCCCCCACTGCCTGCGCTTCGTGAAGCCAATCAACGAGATGGCCTTCGTGGTTGGACTGGCGCAGATCGATCTCGAGGCCGAGTTCGCGCGCGCGGTCCTCCAGCATGCCGGCAATGTCGTCGAGCGTGGCCGAGCCGTAGATCTCCGGCTCGCGCGTGCCGAGCAGGTTGAGATTGGGGCCGTTGAGTACGAACACGGTTTGGGGCATGGCGGGCTCCGCGAAGGGACTGACGTTGCGCTGAGCCCTGATAGAGCGTGGGCCTCAGCGTGCAAGCCCGCCCGTCACGGCAGGCGCAATCAGCCCTTGCCGTTATCCGCCATCGGCGGGGGTGCCGGATCGCCGCTGCCGTCGTCGATCGACGCGCCCGGATCTTCCGGCTCGGGATTGTCGTTGCTCTGAATGATCGGTTCGGGCTGCGAGATGGGCTGCGGCTGGCTGCTCGCGGCGAGCGATTCGGCAGCCTTGGCCTTCTTCTCGGCGGCATCGGCCTTGGCCTCGACCGCGGCAACGCGCTGTTCGAGCGCGCTCACGCGGTCGTCGCAGCCGCCCAGCAGCATCGACAGCGCTGCTGCGGCGCTGACAAGGGCAAGGCGGCGTGCTGCCGGGACATGGGCAGGCCGTTTGACGGGAAAGATGCGCGGTGCGTTCATGCTGGGTAATGCCATAGCAGGCAAAGATTACCCGAAACTAACCAAGCCGGCGCTTTCTACTGATCGGTCCCGCGCGCTTTGCCATATTGGCGTGCCGCCGTGTAGCCGAGGTAGGCCGCGCCGAAGAGGGTGTAGAGCGGTTCGGGCAGACCCGTGAAATAGGCCGTGATCGCCTCGCTCATCGCCCGCGCCGAAGCAGGGTGCACGGCGGCGAGCACGCCGAGCGGGATCGCCCAGAGAATCAGCGCGTACATCACGTAGAGAAAGGTCGGCCGGGCGAGCGAGACATAGCGCCGGGCGGGTGCGGAGGCAGGCTGGGAAGGCATGGGAAGCGTCCTTTCATGGGAGTGGGACGCCGGACCAGATAACGGCAAAAAGCCATGTAGGAAAATGGTTTGGCGCTGGCGCACCGGGCAAGGCGGCCGCCCCCCGCGAATAATCGCTACCCCCTGTCCGGATTATGGCAATGGACGTGCTGCACTGCGGTAGATAGGGCAGTGGCCTTGCCGTCACGCTGGTGTAAACAAGCGCGGCAGAACTGATCAGGGGCAGACATTTGATCGAGGGTTTGCGGCGGATTTCCTTTGGACGCGGCTTGCTGGCGCTGAGCGCGCTGGTTTCGGGTTCGTGCCTCTATGCCGCCGCCGAGGATCCGGTCACTCCCACCGCGGTACCTGCTTCCGGACTGGCATCCGGGCCCACGCTGGGCGAGCAGCGAGCCGCGCTGATCGAACCCATGCTCGAAGACTACTGCTCGCGCTGCCACAACGATTTCGATCACATCGCGGGGCTTTCGGTCGAGGGGCTGAAGGCAGGCGACGTTGCCGAAGGGCGCAATGCGGAGGCCTGGGAGAAGATCCTGCGGCGCGTGGCGGCAGGCGAAATGCCGCCGCATTCGAAGAAGCAGCCCGATCCCGCTCTGCGCGCCGATTTCGTTTCGTGGCTGGACGAGGGGCGCGCGCAATATGCCAGCGCGCATCCCGATCCCGGCGCGGCTCCGGTACGGCGGCTGAACCGGCGCGAATATGCCAATGCGGTGCGCGATCTGCTCGGCGTCGACGGCGATTTTGCGGCCGCGCTGCCGCCAGACAATTCGGGCTTCGGCTTCGACAACATCGCCGATGTGCTGAGCGTCTCGCCCACGCTGATGGAGCGCTATGTCGCGGTGGCGGGTAAGGCGGCGCGGCTGGCGACCGGCCTCGTGCCCAGGCGCGATTTCGTGACGACTTGGCAGGTCGCCAAGGACGGCTCGGTGATGAACACCGGCATTCCGGCCTACAACGAGCGTGCCGGTGCTGACCTGCCGCTGGGTTCGCGCGGCGGGACGGCGGTGCGCTACACCGCGCGCTGGGACGGGGCCTACGACGTGGCGGTCTGGCTCAATTCGAACACCAACAACGAAAGCGACCGCCTGCCGGAAGACCGCTTCGCGCTGCGTGTGCCGATGAAGGCGGGGGTGCACTGGATCGCCGTCTCGTTCCGGCGGCAGACCTGGCCGGACGAAGTGGTGCAGACGGTGCGCAACACCACCGACTACGTGCCGCTGCCGCTCGAAAAGCCGGTCGACCTGCCGCTTGACGTGTGGGTCGATGGCCAGCGGGCGGGCACGCTGACGGTGCCCTCGTTCCGCGTGCATCCGCGCTATTCGCAGCACAATTTCCCGCGCGATGTGCTGCAACTGGATGTGGCCGGGCCCTTCGAGGCGGGCGGCAATGCAGACCTCGCCAGCCGCCGCGCCGTCTTCGTCTGCCAGCCCGGGAATGCGGCGGAGGAAGCGCCTTGTGCCAAGCGCATCCTCGGCGGGCTCGCCAGGCGGGCGTGGCGCGGTCCGGTGAGCGATGCCGAATTGGCGCCGCTGCTCAGGATCTATGCGAGCGAGCGTGCGGCAGGCGGGTTCGAGAGCGGCGTGGAAGCCGGGATCGAGGCGCTGCTGGTTTCGCCGCGCTTCCTGTTCGCGGTGGAGACGCCGGTGGCCGGCTCGGCGGGCGGCGTCGGGCGTCTTTCGGACTATGACCTTGCCACGCGGCTGTCGCTGTTCCTGTGGAGCTCCATTCCCGATGAGCGGCTGCTGACGCTGGCGGGGAAGGGCAAGCTGCACCAGCCGGCGGTGCTGGGCGGGGAAATCGCGCGGATGCTCGCCGATCCCCGCGCCGAGGCGCTGACCGAGAATTTCGCCGGGCAATGGCTCTATTTGCGCAATCTGGACCAGCAGCGGCCCGATATTACCGCGTTCCCGCAGTTCGACGTGCCCTTGCGCACCGCGATGGCGACCGAGACGCGGATGTTCTTCGCGCATGTGCTCTCCGCGAACCGGCCCGTTACCGACTTCCTGCGCGCCGATTACACGTTCCTCAACGAGCGGCTGGCGCGGCACTATGGCATCGACGGCGTGCGCGGGCCCGCCTTCCGCAAGGTCGCGCTCGCGCCGGACTTGCCGCGCGGGGGCTTGCTGGGGCAGGCGAGCATCCTCACCGTCACCAGCTATGGCAACCGCACTTCGGTGGTGAAGCGCGGCAAGTGGATCCTCGACAACCTGCTCGCCTCGCCGCCGCCTCCGCCGCCCGCCGATGTGCCCGCGCTCAAGGCCGAGCATGATGGCAAGCTGCTGACCGCGCGCGAACAGCTGGAATTGCACCGCGCCAATCCGGCCTGCGCTTCGTGCCACCAGCGGATGGACCCGCTGGGCTTTGCGCTCGAGAACTTCGATGCGGTGGGCGCGTGGCGGACCGAAGATGCGGGGCAGGTGATCGATGCCGGCGCGGTCCTGGCGGACGGGACGGCGTTCAAGGGGTTCAGCGGTTTGCAGCAGATCCTGCTCGACCGGCGCGAGGAATTTGCGCGGGCGTTTACGGAGCGGCTCATGACCTACGCGCTCGGGCGCGGGCTGGGGCCGCAGGACATGCCGGCGGTGCGCGCCATCGCGCGCGATGCAGCAAAGGATGACTGGCGGGTGCAGACGATCATCAAGGGCATCGTGATGAGCCCCGGCTTCACGCTGCGCCGGGTGCCTGCTGCGCCGACCAAAGTCGCGCTGGCTGCTGGCGGATGGAGACCGCACCGATGATCGTGAAACGCCCTGCGCTCAGCCGCCGGACCGTGCTGCGCGGGCTGGGCACGACCATGGCGCTGCCGTTTCTGGAAGCGATGATCCCGGCGGCGCGCGCCGCGGATGCGGCGGTTCGGCCCAAGCGGCTTTCGGTGTTCTATACGCCCAACGGCATGACGATGGACGCCTATCGTCCGGCGACCACGGGTGCGGATTATGCGCTGCCGCCCACGCTGGCGCCGCTGGAGCCGTTCCGCGCCGACATGGTGGTGGTGAGCGGCCTCGGGCATCCGCAGGCGGCGGCTTTCGGTGATCGGCCGGCGGGGCATGGCCGGTCCTGCCCGGCGTTCCTGACCGGTGCGCATGCTCGGCAGACGGAGGGGCCTGACATTCGCTGCGGCGTTTCGATGGACCAGGTGTTTGCCGCGCACCTTGGCGAGACGACGACGATCCCCTCGCTGGAACTGGGCATCGATCAGGCGAGCCTGCTGGGCAGCTGCGACATCAATTACTCGTGCGCCTATACCAACGGGATTTCATGGCTGACGCCGACGGTGCCGCTGCCGGTGATGGCCAATCCGCGCGACGTGTTCGAGCGCTTGTTCGGCGATGGCGAGGCGCTCGATCCCGCGAGCCGGCTGGCGCAGGCGCGGCGGCAGGCCTCGATCCTCGACTACGTGCGCGAGGATGCGGCGCGGCTTTCGGGCCGGCTTGGCGCGGAGGACAAGCGCAAGCTCGACGAATACCTCGATGCGACGCGCGCGATCGAGAAGCGCATCCAGCGCGCGGCGGAAGGACCGCAGGCGGAGGCAGGGAGTTTCGCCCAGCCGGCAGGCATTCCGGCTGACTTTGCCGAGCATGTACGGCTGATGATCGACCTGCAGGTGCTGGCCATGCAGGCAGACCTGACGCGCGTTGCGACCTTCATGCTGGGACGCGAAATCTCGAACCGCACCTATCCCGAAATCGGCGTGCCGGATTCGCACCATATGCTGAGCCACCACGGCAAGAGCCCGGACAAGATGGCCAAGCTGGCGCTGATCAACCGCTATCACATGGAATTCTTCGCCTATGCGCTGAAGCGGCTGAAGGAGACGCGCGACGGGGCGGGTTCGCTGCTCGATACGACGCTGGTCATCCGCGGCAGCGCGTTTGGCGATTCCAACGAGCATGACTTCATGGACCTGCCGGTGATCGTGGCGGGCGGCCTTGTGCAGGGCGGGCGGCATCTTGCCTTCGACAAGGGCACGACCATGTCGAACCTGCTGCTGGCGGGGCTCAATCTGCTCGATGTGCCGGCGACGAAGTTCGGTGACAGCACCGGGCCATTGGCGGGGCTGACCAGTGCGTAAGGTCGCGGCGTTGCTGCTGGTGTTCGCGCCGCTTCCCGCTCTGGCGCACGGCGCGGACGACGTGGCCCGCGCGATTGCCGATGATGATCCCGCAGCCCTTGCTGCGGCGCTCGGCCATGGTCCCAATGCCGCCGCCCTCGCCAATGCCGAGCTCGACTTTGGCGAGACGCCGCTGGCGCGCGCGGTCGAGACGCAGGATCCGGCGCTTGTCGATGCCCTGCTCAAGGCGGGTGCGAAGACCGACCACGCCGATGCTCTGGGGGTGACGCCGCTGCTGCTGGCCTGCGAGCGCGGCAATGGCGCTATCGTTTCGGCGCTGGTGGCAGCGGGGGCGCCGGTCGACCAATCGAACGCCGATGCGGTAACGCCGCTGGCGATGTGCGCGCGGTTTGCCGATGCGGAGGCGGTGCGGGCGCTGCTGGCGCGCGGCGCGGCGGTCGATAGCACCGATGTGCGCGGGCAGACGCCGCTGATGTGGGCAGCGTCTGCCGGGCGGCTCGATGCGGTCTCGGCGCTGCTGGCGGCGGGGGCGCAAGTGAACCGGGAAACGCCGACGGGCTTCACCCCGCTGTTCTTCGCGCTGGCGAGCGGCAAGGCCGCTGCGGCCTCGGCGCTGATCGCGGCGGGGGCCGATGTCAGGCATCGCGGACCGGAGAACACCAGCGCGCTGCAGATGGCGCTCTACCAGAAGGACTGGGCGGCGGCGGAAGAGCTGGTGCGGCAGGGCGGCGGCGATGTTTCCGAACTGGACCGCGAGGGGCGGCGTCCGCTCCATGTCGCCGCTGCTGCCGGGCAGGGCGCGCTGGTTTCTGCGCTGCTCGAGCGCGGGGCGGAGGTCGATGCGCTGTCCGGCCCTTCGAAGATCACCTGGGTGACGGAAGCCAACTTCGGCATGCCGCCGCCGCCCGTCCAGCCGACGACTGCGCTCATGGCTGCCGCAAAGGCGGGGCAGGCGGAGATGATGTGGCAACTGGTGCGCGCCGGTGCGAACGAGCATTTCGTCGATGGTGCGGGGGCGAACCTCGTTCTGGCGGCGGCGCAGGGCCGCAACGCGGCGGCGCTTGAGCTGGCCATCGAGCTTGCCGGGGATGCCAACGCGGCGGACAAGGACAAGACCACCGCGCTGCACATGCTGGCGGCCGGGCCGTTCTTCCCCGAGCTTCCGGCGATGCTGCGCGTGCTGGCCGCGCATGGCGCGCGGGCGGACATCCCCAATGCCAGGGGCAAGACGGCGCTGCAGGTGCTGACGGACGGTCTTGCCACGGTGCAGGCCGCATTCCATGAAGTCTATCCGGACAAGCCTTCCACCAGCGAGGCGCTGACGCACTGATTTTCTTTCGCAGAAGGACCACTGCCGATGACCCGAGTGAAACCGATGCTTCTGACAGCCTTCGCCGCCGCGCTGGTGGCCGGCGGCGCGATTGCCAGCGCGGCTTCGCCTGCCGATACGATCGCGGCGCGGCAGGCCAATTTCAAGAAGATGGGCGGCGCCATGAAGGCGCTGAAGGACGAGCTTGGGGGCGGGGCGGACAAGGCCAAGCTCGCCGCAGCAGCCCGCACGCTGGCCGCCACGGCGCGTCTGCAGGGCGCGCTGTTTCCGGCCGGGACCGGGCCTTCCTCGGGCGTGAAGACCGATGCTCTGCCCGCAATCTGGACGCAGAAGCCCGTGTTCGACGCGGCAGCAGGCAAGCTCGTGGCCGAGGCGGACAAGCTGGTGGGCATCGCCGGTTCGGGCAATACGGCGGCGGTCCTGGCGCAGTTCAAGGTCGTCGGCGGCACGTGCGCGGCCTGCCACCGGCAGTTCCGCGCCGAGGAATGATCGACCGATGAGCACCGACAATGAAACCGTGAAGGTGTGGGACCCGTTCGTGCGGCTGTTCCACTGGAGCCTGATCACGCTGTTCGCCATCGCGTGGTGGAGCGGCGAGAACCACGACATGGATCGCCACCGGCAAGCCGGCTACGCCATCTTCGCGCTGGTGCTGTTCCGCGTGTTCTGGGGCTTTGCCGGTGGGCGAACCGCGCGCTTTGCGCAGTTCCTGAAAGGTCCGGGCGCGATTGCGGCGTACCTCAAGACCCACGACGGCGAGACACCTTCGGACGGGCACAATCCGCTCGGCGGGTGGAGCGTGGTCGCGCTGCTGAGCGTTATCCTCGCGATCACGCTGGCTGGCCTCTTCGCGGTCGATGTCGACGGGATCGAATCCGGGCCGTTGGCGGACTGGGTGAGCTTTGATCAGGGCCGGATGGCGTCCGAATGGCACGAAGGCGTGTTCAAGGCTGCGCTGGGATTGATCGGCCTGCATGTGCTGGCCATCGGCTACTACCAGATCCTCAACGCGCAGAACCTGATCGGGCCGATGATCACCGGCAAGCGCGACCGCACGAAGGGTGAGGCTGCGGCGGACGTGACATGGTCCCCGGTTGCGGCGCTGATCGGGATTGCCGTTGTCGGCGCGTTGACCTGGCTGGTGATGAGCGGCTTCAAGCTGGGCTGAATGCCCCCGCCTGCGCGGGGGTGACGAAATGTCAGGAGAGCCGCTCCGGCACGGCCTGCGCTTCTTCGGCAAGCGTCTCGGCGGTCATAACCGCTTCCCACGGGAACACGAACCAGCGCTTGTCCTCGGCGCGGTCGATCACTTCGGCGGTGTAATCGACGCGGGCCTTCGAGCGGCAATTGTCCTTGAGCACCGCGAAGCGCAGATTATCGGGGTTGCAGCCGTTTTCCGCGAGCAGGCCCCGGATGTAGACGATGGTGCCGCCGCTGTCGTTGATGTCGTCCACGAAGAGCAGGCGCGTGCCGGTGGTGGACTTGTCGGCCACCTTGCCGAGCAGTTCGTCGGCAAAGCCGGGCACCTTCGACGAATGATCGATCGAGAGCATCGGCACCTGCAATTCGTGGCTGATATAGACAGCCGGGACGAGGCCGCCCCGGCCGATGCCGATGATGAAGTCCGCCTTCCAGCTATCAGCGGCGAGAAGCCGCGAGAGCCTGCGCACGCTGCTGAGGAAGTCCTCATATGGGATGTAGTTCAGCACGGGGGCGGCAGCTTCGGTCATGTCCGTTCGGGTCCATTGGTCGGGCAGCAAAGAAGAGCGGTTACCGGTTCGGCGCGCGGACCGCAATTGCCGGCAGGGGGCGTTTTCAACCGGAATTGCGGCTGCCGCCCGCCGGGACCGGGCTCGGCCACGCCAGCTCGCCGAATGCGCTCTGGATTTCGCCGAGCACGATGTCGGCGGCATAGCTTGGCGGGCGGGCGGAGGCCGTACACAGCGCCAGCGTCATCGGGCGCAGGACGGGATCGGAAATGCGGGTGAACGAAAGGAGCCCCGCGCGCACTTCGGTCACCACGTCGAGCGAGGTCAGGATGCCGATGCCGACTCCTTCCATCACGAGGCTGGTGATCATCTGGATGTTGTTGCTGGTTGCCTTGCGGTCGAGGGTGATGCGGGTCGTGCCTTCCAGCACCGCGATCTGCTGATGCACCGCGAGCGGGCTGGACGGGACAACCACCGGCGAGCCGACGCAGGCCGAAAAGCGCGCCTCGGTCTGCTCGCCGAACGGATGCCCGACCGGCGTGATGAAGCCGAGGTGGACGTCGACAAAGGCGCGGACGGTGATGTCGCGGTAGGATTCCGGCCCGAAGAACACGCCGAAATCGACCTCGCCCGAGGCGATCATGCGCCGTACCTGATCGTTGGTGGCGACCTTCACTTCGATGGTGATGCCGGGGTAGCGGCTTTGCAGCGAGTGGATCGCCGCCGGGATCACGCCCTTGGCGAGCGCATCGATCACTGCGATCTCGACATGGCCGCGCTTGAGCCCGCGCAGGTCCTCGATCTGGGCGCGCACTTCGGCAAGACTCTTCTGCCAGCGCCCGCCTGCGGCCATCATGATTTCGCCAGCGGCCGTCAGCCTGAGCCCGGTCGGCAGGCGCTCGAACAGCGGCATGCCGATCTCGGCCTCGACATTGAGGATCTGGCGGTCGATCGCCGAGGCGGAGACATTGAGTTCGTCCGCAGCCTTGCGGATCGAGCCGAGGCGGCCAACGGCGAGGAAATAGCGCAGGAAACGGGAGAATGCCGGCACCGAATTACACCCTGCCTAATTTTCGCAACACCTTGCGCGATTCATTGCAGTTGCGCGAAACAGGTCAAGGCCATAATCACGCTGCACTGCAATAGACGGGCTGCGACAGGCGGGGTTTTCAGTTGGGGCGGTGGACGGGGGAAGCTTGGGCAATCGTGCGCTCCGCAGTGGGCGCCGCGCTCCTGGCCGCGTCCGCCGGGTCTGCGCTGGCCGAGCCAGTTCTCAATGATCCCGCGCGCGAGGCTGCGGTTGCCAGGCTGATCGAGGCGGCGCGCACCAGTCCCCCGGCGCTGCGCGTGCTGCTGCGCGGCATGCCCAAGGGCGGCGATCTCCACAATCATCTCGGCGGCGCGATCTATGCCGAGGATTACCTCGCGTGGGCGGCGGCCAAGGGCTTCTGCGTCGATGCGGCAGGGCTCAGTGTCGAGCCGCCGCCTTGCCCTGCCGAGCGGGCGATCGAGCAGTTTGCCGCAACCAACGAATTCGGCATGGACCGGCTGATCGATGCAATGTCCACGCGCGGGTTCCAGCGCGGGGTGGGGGCGAACGATGCCTCCGGCCACACCCAGTTCTTCCGCTCGTTCGAGCGGTTCGGGAAGATGGGCGGCGAAACCGCGAAGATGCTGACCGAGGCGAGGCGCATCGCGGCGGGCGACACTGTCTCCTATCTCGAACTCGATCACAACACCGTGACACTGGTCTCGGTGGTCCGTGCGGCAGGCGATGCGCCGATCACGCAAGGCGATCTCGCGGCGGTCTACGCGAGCGAGGCGAAGGAATTCGCCGCGCTGATCCCCAAGGCGCGCGCCGAACTTGATGCTGACGAGGCGGCTTCGGCCAAGGAAATGGGCTGCGGCACCCCGGCGGGCGAGCCGGCCTGCAAGGTTTCCGTGCATTACCTCTTCCAGGCGCTGCGCGCGCTGCCGCCGCGCCAGGTCTTCCGCTCGCTGGTGCTCGGCTTCATGATGGCGGATGCCGATCCGCGCTTTGTCGGTGTCAATATCGTGATGCCCGAGGATGCCTGGCTGGCG
>CANGJI010000049.1 GCA_947454135.1 Sphingomonadaceae bacterium | reverse complement strand
AATTGCTCGTCGACGAGGAGAAAGGCGGTGCCACTGTCTGCTGCGGCGACGCGCGCCGCGCTCGCGGCGGGAAGCGCGCGGTCCTTGACCCAGTCCGGCCGTGCCTCGATCGAGATGGCGGGCGGTGCGGGGCTTGTCGCCACAGCGGATTCGGCCATGGCGGGGCTGCTGCAAGGGATCGCAGTGGCGCCAAGCAAGGCAGCGGCGAGCACGCGGGCAAGGGCCGCCCGGCCAGCGGGTTTGACGATCATCTTGCGCACAGTGCCTGCTGTCCCCCGGTGGCTTGGCGCGAGACTATGGCAGGCCAAGGGCCTGCACAAGCACATGGCGGTCAGAAAAATCAGTCCAGAACGGTTATGATCGTGCGGCCCGGACACGGCCTCTTCAGGCGAGGGGCGCGAGCCCGGTGAGCACCAGCGCGACGAGCTGCGCCTGCCCGGTGGTGCCGGTTTTGGCATAGAGACGCTTGGAATAGTTGCGCGCGGTTTCTGCCGTGAGCCCTAGGCGCGCGCCGGCATCGAGAATCGTCTCCCCTTGCGCGAGACCAATGGCGAGCGCGGCTTCGCGCGGGGAGAGGCCGTGGATCACGGCAAGCACTTCGGCGGCTCTGGCGGGGAGGGCGGCGGGCGCGCGGCGGATCACGCCGATGGCAGCGGCTCCGGTGCCATGCGGTGCGGGACGGAGCAGGAGATGGTGCGGCCCAAGCGCAACCAGGCGGCGCGCTTCGGCTGGCGCTTCGGCCAGCGCAGCGCAGGCGGTCTCCAGCGCGCGGGCGGTTTCCGGGAGGAGTTGCAGGCGCCGCACCGGGCCGGGTTCGGCGGTGAAGGCGAGCACGCGCTCGGCTTCGGCGTCCGCGGCGAGGACTTGCGCGCTGGCCGTCAAGGCGATTTCCCCGGCGCCAAGCGCAGCCAGCGTGCTCTCCGCGACAGCAGCGCGCGCTTCGGCGCGGCCCAGCGCGGCACGCACGGCCAGCGCGGCGGCGAGGTGCGGGGCAAGTGCGGCGAGGAGCGCGCTGTCGGCTGCGCCAAGATCCTCGCGCTCGCGGGTGAGGAGCAGCCACGCCTCGCCGCTGGCGGGGCTACCGACACGCACCGCGCGGGCATGGTTGATGCGCATCGTGCCGAGCGCGGCGCGCTGGGCGGCAAGCGTCGCCTGCGCATCGAAATCCAGCATCTCGCCCAGCGTGTAGACGCGGGCCCTGCGCATGGCCTTGCCGGGGAACAGGCCAAGCGCGGCAAGGCGGGCGAGGTCGAGCGGGGGATCGGCGGCGGCGCGGGCGGCATCGGCACGCACCGTCAGCGTCGGCGCAGCGCTGGCGGGCGGGGCAAGCGCGAGTGCGGCTCGCCGCGCGCCTGTGCGCTGGAGCAGGTTGGCGAGGAAGCGCTGCCACGGCGGATCCTCCAGCAAGCCCTCCATGAGGGGGAGATAAAGCTCGCGTTGATCGGTCGAAAGGAATGCCATGGCGTTCTGCTCCCATATGGGAGCTTATGGCAGACGCGCAAGAGGCCATGTGCGCTGGCGTAATTCCCGAAGGACGCGAGACCCGCGATGTCAGACCCCGTTTCCAAGTCCACGCTTACCCACATCCAGCGGCTTGAGGCCGAGGCGATCCACATCATGCGCGAAGTGGTGGCCGAGGCGACCAATCCGGTGATGCTCTATTCGGTCGGCAAGGACAGCGCAGTGATGCTGCACCTTGCGCGCAAGGCCTTCTACCCGAGCCCGCCGCCGTTCCCGCTGCTTCACGTGGACACCACGTGGAAGTTTCAGGCGATGTACGAACTGCGCGAGCGCATGGCCAAGGAGAGCGGCATGGAGCTGCTCGTCCACCAAAACCCGGAAGCCGCCGAACGCGGGATCAATCCGTTCGATCACGGCCCGCTCCACACCGACATGTGGAAGACCGAAGGCCTCAAGCAGGCGCTCGACAAGTGGGGCTTCGACGCCGCCTTCGGCGGTGCGCGGCGCGACGAGGAGAAGAGCCGCGCCAAGGAGCGCATCTTCAGTTTCCGCACCGCCAGCCATGGCTGGGATCCGAAGAACCAGCGCCCCGAGCTGTGGAACATCTACAACGCCCGCAAGAACAAGGGCGAGAGCATCCGCGTGTTCCCGATCTCGAACTGGACCGAGCTCGACATCTGGCAATACATCCGCCTCAACGACGTGCCGATCGTGCCGCTCTACTTTGCGGCGAGGCGGCCGACCTTCGAGTGGGAGGGCGGCCTGTTCATGGCCGACGACTTGCCAAGGCTCGAGAAGGTCCTGGGCTATCGTCCTGAAATCACGGAGCGTTCGATCCGCTTCCGCACGCTGGGCTGCTTCCCGTTGACGGGCGCGGTCGAGAGCAACGCGACGACGCTCAATGAAGTGATCCAGGAAACGCTGCTGACCACCACGAGCGAACGGCAGGGCCGCGTGATCGACAAGGACGCCGGGGGCGCCGGCATGGAAGTCAAGAAGCAGCAGGGGTACTTCTGATGACGGTGCAGGAACCGATCTACCAGACCGAGGCGCTGATCGCCGAGGACATCGAGGCCTACCTCAACCTGCACCAGCACAAGTCGATGCTGCGCTTCATCACCTGCGGCAGCGTGGATGATGGAAAATCGACGCTGATCGGGCGCTTGCTCTACGATTCGAAGATGATCTTCGAGGATCAGCTCGCAGCGCTTGAAAACGACAGCAAGAAGGTCGGCACGCAGGGGCACGAGATCGATTTCGCGCTGCTCGTCGACGGCCTCGCCGCCGAGCGCGAGCAGGGCATCACCATCGACGTGGCCTACCGCTTCTTCAGCACCGAGAAGCGCAAGTTCATCGTCGCGGATTGCCCGGGCCACGAGCAGTACACGCGCAACATGGTGACGGGCGCGAGCACGGCTGACCTCGCAGTGATCCTGATCGACGCGCGCAAGGGCGTGCTGACCCAGACGCGGCGGCACAGCTACCTCTGCCACCTCATCGGCATCCGCCACATCGTGCTGGCGGTGAACAAGATGGACCTGATCGGCTACGATCAGGCGCGCTACGATGCGATCGTGGCGGACTATGCCGCGTTTGCCGCGAGCATCGGGATCGAGGCGTTCACCGCCATGCCGATCTCCGGCTTCAAGGGCGACAACATCACCGCGCTCAGCGAAAACACCCCGTGGTATTCCGGCCCGACGCTGATGGGCCATCTGGAAGCCGTCGAAGTGAATACGGCTGCCGAGGCGGCCGGTGTGTTCCGCATGCCGGTGCAGTGGGTAAACCGTCCTAACCTCGATTTCCGGGGCTTCTCGGGCCTGATTTCCAACGGCACTGTCCGCAAGGGGGATGCCGTGCGGGTGCTGCCTTCGGGCAAGACCAGCACGGTGACGCGCATTGTCACCCTCGATGGCGATCTGGATGAAGCCGTGGCCGGCCAGTCGATCACGCTCTGCCTTGCGGACGAGATCGACTGCTCGCGCGGCGATGTCCTCGCCGCCGCCGACGCGCCGCCGCAAGTGGCCGACCAGTTCGAGACGAACCTTGTGTGGATGGCAGACGAACCGCTTGTGCCGGGCCGCGCCTATTGGCTCAAGCTCGCCAGCCAGACCGTGTCGGTGACGGTCTCGCAGCCCAAGTGCACCATCAATGTCAACACGATGGAGCGCCTTGCGGCCAAGACGCTTGAACTCAACGCGATCGGTCTTGCCGAGATTACCACCGACCGACCCATCGTGTTCGAGCCCTACACGGAAAGCCGCACGCTCGGCGGCTTCATCCTGATCGACAAGATCAGCAACGCGACTGTTGCCGCCGGCATGCTCAACTTCAGCCTGCGGCGTGCGCAGAATGTGCACTGGCAGGCGCTCGACGTGACGCGCGAAGCCCATGCGCGGCTCAAGGGTCAGAGCCCGGCCGTGCTGTGGTTCACGGGCCTTTCGGGCTCGGGCAAGTCGACCATCGCCAACCTCGTCGAGAAGAAGCTCCACGCGCTCGGCAAGCACACGTTCTTGCTTGATGGCGACAACGTGCGGCACGGGCTCAACAAGGATCTGGGTTTCACCGAGACCGACCGCATCGAAAACATCCGCCGCGTGGGCGAGGTGGCGAAGCTGATGACGGACGCGGGGCTGATCGTGCTGACGGCCTTCATCAGCCCCTTCCGCGCCGAGCGCGACATGGTGCGCGGCTTGCTCGCGGCGGATGGCCGTGACGGTGAATTCTTCGAGATCTTCGTCGATACCCCGCTGGAGGAAGCCGAGCGGCGCGACGTGAAGGGGCTCTACAAGAAGGCCCGGAGCGGTGCGCTCAAGAACTTCACCGGGATCGACAGCCCCTACGAAGCGCCGGAAAAACCCGAAATCCGCGTGGACACGATGCGCGAAACCCCCGAAGAGGCCGCGGAACGCATCGTGGCGCTGATCATCGGCGACTGGATGCCGGTGATCTGACGAGTGCAGGGGCCCAAGGGACGATCCTATGGACGATATCGAATTGTCGCGGCATCTGGCGGCGGGCGCCGGGCGGATCCTGATGGAACTGCGCGCTGCCGCGACGCACGAAGGCAAGGCGCTCGGCGCAGAAGGTGACCTTCGCGCGAACACCTGGCTGATGGCCGAAATCGCGGCGCATCGGCCGGACGACGGCGTTCTGTCAGAAGAAACGCAGGACACGCCCGAGCGTCTCGCCAAGTCGCGGGTATGGATCATCGATCCGCTCGACGGCACGCGCGAATATGGCGAGGGGCGCAGCGACTGGGCGGTGCATGTCGGCCTGGCGGTTGACGGCGTCGCCACGCTGGGCGCGGTGGCGCTGCCGGGGCTGGGGCTCGTGCTCGATAGCGGCGCACCGCAGCCGTTGCCGCCGATGGCCGAGGCGCCGCGCTTGCTGGTGAGTCGGACCCGGCCTGCCCATGAAGCAGTCGAGGTCGCGAAGATGCTCGGCGGTGAACTGGTGCCGATGGGATCGGCGGGCGCCAAGGCCATGGCCGTCGTGCGCGGCGAGGCGGAAATCTACCTCCATTCGGGCGGCCAGTACGAGTGGGACAATTGCGCGCCCGTTGCCGTGGCGGCAGCTGCGGGCCTCCATGTCTCGCGAATTGATGGCTCACCGCTCGTCTACAACAACCGCGACACCTACCTGCCGGACCTGCTGATCTGCCGCCGGGAATGGGCGGACCGAGTCCTTGGTGCCGTTACGGCAATCGAGGCTTGACCGCTTTCCGCTTTGCAGACACGGGTAAGAGGCAATGATCGATCCCCGCCAGTTCCGTGACGTGCTCGGTGCCTACCCCACCGGAGTCTGCGTGATTACAGCGCTTGCCGGGAGCGGCGAGCGCTTCGGTCTTGTCGTCGGCTCGTTCACGTCGATCTCGCTCGATCCGCCGCTGGTTGGTTTCTTTCCTGACAAGCGTTCGGGTACCTGGCCGAAGATCGCGGAAACCGGCCGGTTCTGCGTCAATGTGCTCGGCGCCGACCAGCTTTCGCTGTGCCGCCGCTTTGCCGCGCGCGCGGAGGACAAGTTTGCCGAACTGGCGCATGGGCTCAGCCCCGCGGGCCTGCCGGTGCTCGACAACGCGATCGCGTGGATCGACTGCACCATCGAGCGCGTGACCGAAGTGGGCGATCACTGGCTGGTCGTCGGCGCGGTCGAAGCACTGGGCACCGAAGGCGACGTCAATCCCCTGCTGTTCTTCCGCGGGCAGTATCACGACCTCGCGCTTCTGGCCGACTGACCTGCGCATTTTCTACCATTCGGTAGATTTTTTGCTCGCCTGACCGCCAGATTGATTTCGGTCAAGGATCGGAACCGCTGCGCCTGCCAGAAGGATGAGGCGCGGAAGGACCGGCTGTCATTCCCCCTTCCGCCGATTTCTCCCCGACTTCGGGCGGTCAGCACCCTCTGGCCGCCCTCTTTTCGTTATGTATTTTAGTAGGCTAGACGGATGCATGATTGCCGCAGACCTATCCGACTGGTAGAACCAGAGTGGATGAGCGCCTGTGATACATGCATAGTTCGCAATCGTGCGATTTGCGCCGGTCTCGAGCATCCCGAGATCACGGCTCTTAGCGCCATGGGGCGCCGCCGCACCGTTTCCGCTGGTGAACCGCTGATCTGGGAAGACGACGACTCGCTCCTCGTCGCCAATGTGATCGAAGGCGTGCTCAAGCTGACGACCAGCACGGCCGACGGGCGCGAGCAGATCGTGGGCGTCGCCTATCCGTCCGATTTCATCGGCCGCCCGTTCGGCCAGACGAGCGCGGCCAGCGTCGTCGCGCTGACCGACGCGCGGGTCTGCGTCTTCGCCCGCAACGATTTCGACCGCTTCGCGCGTGATCATCCCGAGCTTGAGCACAAGCTGCTCGAACGCACGCTGGCCGAGCTTGATCGCACTCGCGCGTGGATGGTGCTGCTTGGCCGCAAGAGCGCGCCCGAAAAGATCGCGACCTTCCTGCTCGATATGTCAGAGCGCCTCGCCGACAACGGCTGCATGGCGCACACGGGGCCGGCCAAGCACTTCACCCTCCCGTTCTCGCGCCAGCAGGTGGCAGACCTCCTCGGGCTGACCATCGAGACCGTGAGCCGCCAGTTCACCAAGCTCAAGGCGGATGGCGTTGTCGCGCTGCCCGGGCGGCGCGATGTCGAAATTCTCGACCGCGCCGCGCTGCAGACCCTCGCGGGTTAGGCTCTGGCCGCCTCGTGGCGGCGGCACCATGCACTGATCACCGGCAAATAGCTTGCGGGCGCATCGCGCAGGATGGCGTGTGCGGCTCCCCGAATGGTGCGAAACTGCGCGCCAGGCACGCGGCGGGCAAAGGCCGCGACAGTGGCGGGGCGCGCTTCGTCATATTCGCCCGCCACGAACAGCGCTCTGCGGCCATCGAGGCGGGTAAGGAGCGGTTCCCCGTTGTAATCGCGCAAGGTGCCGGTCGCGCGGAATTCGACCGGGCCCCACATGCCGTTGTAGACTGCCTCGCCGGCATGGGGCGGCATGCCCGCGCGGTAGGCGGCGATGCGCGGGTCGCCCGGTGTGCGCCATACGTGGCGGCTGAGGTAGGCGTCGTCCGCCGCGGCGCATTGTTCGGCGCTGGGCGGCACCGGGCTCTCGCAGGCATCGAGCGTTGCGCGCCATTGGCCTGGAAGCTCGCTGCGCAGCACATTGGCATCGGCGATCCAGCTGCGGGTCGAGACCAGCGGCGACTGGATGATGAGGCTGGCGAGCGCGGCCGGGCGGCGGGCACCGTATTCCAGCGCCAACGTGCCGCCCCAGCTGCCCCCGCCGAGGTGCCAGCGCTCGACGCCGAGGGCGCGGCGGACCGCGTCGATTTCGTCCACGAAGCGCTCCACCCGCCAGTTGCGCGGATCAGCGGGCGCATCGGAGCGGCCGCTGTCGAGCTGGTCGTACAGGATGATCGCGCGCTCCTGCGCCAGAGCGGTGAGCGCGAGCAGCCCGGCGTGGCCGCTGCCGGGACCGCCGTGGAGATAGACAAGCGGCAGGCGCGGGCCATCGAGATCGCCGTTGACGCGGACGTAGAGGCGCCCGCCCTCGACCGGGACCATGAGTTCGCGGTCGGGCTTGATCTGCAAGGTGAGGGCAGGGGCAGGCTCCGCCGCGTGGGCCAGCGGGACTGACGCCATGGCGGCAAGGCCGGAGCCGATCAGGTGGCGGCGCGTGAAGTGCGCAAAGGAGTGCTGCATGGCGGCCATTGTGCCCCGGCTGCGTCCCGATGCAAGCGTTTGGGCTCCAGACGCATCGACGGGCGGAAAGCGAGAGCCCAGGCCCCGATTGCCGCCCGCCGCCCCCCGGGGGGATTGCGCTGCCGCTGCGGGGAGGGTCGGAGGCCATCCGCAGTCATGCAGCGCAACTGGTCAGAAGCGGTAGGAAACGCCCGCGCTGAGGATCCAGGCGTTGATCTTGTGGCGCGTGGTCAGCGCCTCGACGCCGCCCGCGGTGTAGAAGTGGGCGGTCGTATTGACCCAGTACTTCTTGGCATCGAGGCTGAGGCCGAAGCCCTGCTTGCCCAGAGCGATGTCCACGCCGCCCTGGACGGCAGCGCCAACTTCGTTCGAGAGGCGCACACGGGCGGCGCCGAGTGAGGCTGCGGCAGCGCCGGGGCGTTCACCCAGCCAGAGATAGAGCGCGGGCCCCGCGCCGACATAGGGCTTGATCCCGCCGGCGAGCGGCAGGTGGTACTTGAGCGTGAGTGTGGCGGGGATCAGCACTGCGTGATCGACGATTGCCGCGCCCGCTAGCGGACCGGCGCCGGTGACATGGTGCGAACTGGTGCAGCAGATCGTTTCGGCGGAAATGTTCTTCGTGAAGAAGTATTCGACCGCAAGCGTCGGCACGCCATTGTCGCTCGCCTTGGTCTGCGATCCGACGGGGAGGCCGATGAGGTCCTTGTCGACACGGCTGATCTTGCCGTCGGGCAGCACGGCAGAGCCGAGCACCTTGATCTGCCACTTGCCTTCGGTCGATCCGGCATAGGCCGGTGCGGCGGCGAGAGCAGTGGCGGCGATGGCTGCGCCAATCGCGGCAACATGGAGTTTCTTCATGAGCTGGGGCTCCTATCCGCTGCGGATGTCCTGCCCCTCGCAGGACTGCATGTGGACCGCAGCACGCCGTTCCAATGCCCCGAGGACGCAGTCGCAACATTGATGGAGCGCAAATCGCGACAAGAAAAAATAACCGAATCGGCGAATGGATTCCGACGCTTCGTGAAACAGGTGCGGGAAATTGACACCGGTCAATGTTGCGCAGGCGAAGGACGGGCAGGGACACTTCCAGCAATCTGCCCAAGCAACCACACGGAAGGGTGCTTCCCATGGACTCCGTACTCCCGCGCACAGGCCTATGGCTCGGCGCGTTGTTCTTCGCGGTGATCGCCACCGCGCTGGCCGCCGATATCGGCTTTGCCGTCCACATGGTCATCTGCGCGCTGGCTGCGCTGATCGGCCTCATCGTCACGGTGCGCGGCTGGGATCCGGCTGCTGTGGTTCGCCCTGTCGATACAGGCCGTTATGATGACGACCTGATCCGCCTGGGCGTGATCGCCACGGTGTTCTGGGGCATGGCGGGGTTTCTGGCGGGCCTGTACATCGCGCTCGAAATGGCGTTCCCGCAGTTCAATCTCGGGCTGCAATGGATCAATTTCGGGCGGCTGAGGCCACTGCATACATCTGCCGTGATCTTCGCTTTCGGCGGCAATGCGCTGATCGCGACCTCGTTCTATGTCGTCCAGCGCACCTGCCGGACGCGGCTTGCCTTGCCGGGCCTCGCGAAGTTCGTGTTCTGGGGATACCAGCTTTTCATCGTTCTGGCCGCGACCGGCTACCTCATGGGAATTACCCAGGGCAAGGAGTACGCTGAACCGGAATGGTACGTTGATCTGTGGCTCACGGTGGTCTGGGTCGCCTACCTCGCGGTGTTTGTCGGCACGCTGCTGAAGCGCTCGGAACCGCACATCTACGTCGCCAACTGGTTCTACCTCTCGTTCATCCTGACGGTGGCGATGCTCCACCTCGTCAACAACGTGAACGTGCCGGTGAGCTTCTTCGGATCGCGCAGCTATCCGCTGTTCGGCGGCGTGCAGGGCGCGCTGGTCCAGTGGTGGTATGGCCACAACGCAGTGGGCTTCTTCCTCACCGCGGGCTTCCTCGCGATGATGTACTATTTCGTGCCCAAGCAGGCCGAGCGTCCGGTCTATTCCTACCGGCTCTCGATCATCCACTTCTGGGCGCTGATCTTCCTCTACATCTGGGCGGGTCCGCACCACCTCCACTACACCGCGCTGCCGGATTGGGCGCAGACGCTGGGCATGGTCTTCTCGGTCATGCTGTGGATGCCGAGCTGGGGCGGCATGATCAACGGCCTGATGACGCTGAACGGCGCCTGGGACAAGATCCGCACCGATCCGATCCTGCGCATGATGGTCCTCGCGCTCGCCTTCTATGGCATGAGCACGTTCGAGGGGCCGATGATGAGCATCAAGTCGGTCAACTCGCTGAGCCACTACACCGACTGGACCATCGGCCACGTGCATTCGGGCGCGCTGGGCTGGAACGGCATGATCACGTTCAGCTGCCTCTACTACCTTGCGCCGCGCCTGTGGGGCCGGGAACGCCTCTACAGTCTGCGCATGGTGAACTGGCACTTCTGGCTCGCGACGCTGGGGATCGTTTTCTACACCGCCGCGATGTGGGTGGCGGGCATCACGCAAGGGTTGATGTGGCGCGAATACGGGCCTGACGGCTACCTGGTGAATTCCTTCGCCGATACCGTTGCCGCGCTCCACCCGATGTATGCGCTGCGCGTCCTTGGCGGGCTGCTCTACCTCTCGGGCGCCACGGTGATGGCCATCAACATCACCCGCACCATCCTTGGGCACTATCGCAGCGAAGCGCCGATGCACTCGGCCGCCTTCGATCCCGCGCGCGACGTTCCGCTCGCTCCCGCGACCGCAAACTGACCAGCCCGGACAGGAGATACCAACATGGCTACTTTCATGGAACGCCACCGGAAGCTGGAACGCAACGTCACCCTCTTGGGCGTGCTTGCCTTCGCGGCGGTGACGGTGGGCGGGATCGTCGAGATCGCGCCGCTGTTCTGGATCGATAACACGATCGAGAAGGTGCAGGGGATGCGTCCCTACACCCCGCTCGAACAGGCCGGGCGCGACATCTATGTGCGCGAGGGCTGCTACGTCTGCCACAGCCAGATGATCCGCCCCTTCCGCGACGAAGTGGAGCGCTACGGCCACTACAGCCTCGCCGCGGAATCGATGTACGACCACCCCTTCCAGTGGGGCTCGAAGCGGACAGGCCCGGATCTCGCCCGCGTGGGCGGCAAGTATTCGGATGAATGGCAGGTCCAGCACCTGACCGCCCCCCGTTCGGTCGTGCCGGAATCGATCATGCCGACCTACGGCTTCCTCAAGGAGCAGGCGCTCGATCAGGGCGACATGGTCCCGGCGCTCCAGACGCTGGAGCGGGTGGGCGTGCCCTACACCAAGGAGGAGATCGCTGCGGCGAATGATGACCTCAAGGCGCAGGCCGACCCCGATGCCGATCACGCCGCGTTCCTCAAGCACTATCCCGGTGCGACGGTGCGCGATTTCGACGGCGATCCGAAGCGGCTGACCGAGATGGATGCGCTTGTCGCCTATCTCCAGGTGCTTGGCACGATGGTCGATGTGAACGCTCCGGCGGCGCAGGAACATCTGGCGAAGGAGAAGGGCCGGTGAGCTTCCTCCAGCTATCCACTCATTCGACCTACGATCTGCTGCGGCATCTCGCCGACAGCTGGGGGCTGGCGATCATGGCGCTGGTCTTCGTGGGCCTTTGCCTCTGGCCGTTCCGCCCCGGCGGACGCACGGCGAGCCGCGATGCGGCCCTCTCGATCTTCGAGGATGACACCAATGACGCATGACAACACCCACGCCGGAAAGGTGATCGATGACGCGACCGGGACGGCCAAGGTCGGGCACGAGTGGGACGGGATCGAGGAACTCGATACGCCGCTGCCGCGCTGGTGGCTCTGGACCTTCTACGCCTCCATCGTGTTCGCGCTGGTCTACGTCGTGCTCTATCCGGCGATCCCGATGCTCCATTCGGCGAGCACGGGCGTGCTCGGCTGGTCGAGCCGGGGCGTGCTGGCCGAGGAAGTGGCGCATGAGAAGGCCGAGCATCAGGGCGTGCGCGATGCCATCGCAGCCACCCCGATCGAGGCGCTGGCCGCCGATCCCAAGCTGCAGCGCGCGGCAATCGAAGGCGGGCGCGCGGCGTTCAAGGTGAACTGCGTGCAGTGCCACGGCGCCGGTGCGGCGGGTGCGACAGGCTATCCCAACCTCAATGACGACGACTGGCTGTGGGGCGGCGATCTGAACACGATCCAGCAGACGCTGGTGAACGGCATCCGCTACCCCGGCAACGACGCCACCCGCAGCAGCTTGATGCCGAGCTTCGGCAAGGATGGCATCCTGACCGCAGCGCAAGTGCAGGATGTGGTGAGCTTCGTGCGCGTGCTGAGCAAGCAGGATCCGGCGAACGGGGCCTCGCGCCGCGGTGCGCAGATTTTTGCGGACAACTGCGCTGTCTGCCACGGTGCGAACGGCGAGGGCAACCGCAGCGTCGGCGCGCCCAGGCTCTCCGACAAGATCTGGCTCTATGGCGGTGATCGCGCTTCGCTGGTCAACACCGTGACCAATGCCCATGCCGGGGTGATGCCCGCATGGACGGGCCGGCTCGATCCGGTGACGATCAAGATGCTCGCCGTCTACGTCCACTCGCTGGGCGGCGGTGAGGCGGCACCGGCTCCGGCTCCTGCTCCTGCTCCTGCCGCTTCAGCGGCTGCCGCTCCCCCTGCAGGGGCGGCGCAGTAAGGCCATGAACATGATGGACCCCATCAAGGCGGATGCACCCGTTTCGCTCTATGCGAAACGCACGGCGGTGTTTCCGCGCAAGATCGACGGGCCGTTCCGCCGCTTCAAGTGGTTCGTCATGGCGGTGTGCCTCGCCGTCTATTGGGGCACGCCGTGGATCCGCTGGGACCGGGGGCCGCACGCGCCGCACCAGGCCGTGCTTGTCGATCTGGCGCATCGCCGGTTCTACATGTTCGATATCGAGATCTGGCCGCAGGAGTTCTACTTCGTCGCCGGGATGCTTATCATGGCGGGGATCGGCCTGTTCCTCGTCACCAGCGCGGTGGGCCGGGCGTGGTGCGGCTATGCCTGCCCGCAGACGGTGTGGACCGACCTCTACCAGCATGTCGACCGCCTGATCGACGGCGACCGCAATGCACAGATGCGGCTGAACGCGGCGCCGTGGACTCCGGCGAAGTTTGCCCGGCGGATGTTCAAGTGGGGCGTCTACCTCGGCATCGCGTTCGTGACCGGCGGCGCGTGGATTTTCTACTTTGCCGATGCGCCGACCTTGCAGCGCGAATTCTGGACCGGGACGGCGGCGCCTGTCGCCTATGCCTCGACCGGCATTCTCACTTTCACCACCTTCTGGCTGGGCGGCTTCATGCGGGAGCAGGTGTGCATCTACATGTGCCCCTGGCCGCGCATCCAGACCGCGATGCTCGACGAGAACTCGCTGACCGTCACCTACAAGCACTGGCGGGGCGAGCCGCGCGGATCGCTCAAGGAAGCGCGGAATGCGGCCAGCCCGCTGGGGGACTGCATCGATTGCAAGCAGTGCGTGGCGGTGTGCCCTACGGGCATCGACATCCGCGAAGGGCCGCAGATCGGCTGCATCACGTGTGCCTTGTGCGTCGATGCCTGCGACCGGGCGATGGCCTCGATCGGCCGTCCGCGCGGGCTGATCGACTATTGCACGCTGGTCGACGCCGAGCGCGAGATCAAAGGCGAGCCGGCACGGCCAGTGATGAAGGTGCTGCTGCGCCCGCGTCTGATGGCCTATTTCGCGGTGTGGGGCGGGATCGGCCTGGCGCTGCTGTTCATGCTCGGCGCGCGCGAGCGGCTGACGCTCTCGGTAGCGCGCGAGCGCAATCCGGAATTCGTGCAGCTTTCGGGCGGCGCGGTGCGCAATGCCTTCACGCTGGCGCTGCGCAACATGGAAGACCGCCCGCGCACCCTGCGTATCGCCGCCGAAGGGCTGCCGGGCGCGGCGCTCTATACCGACGAGATGGCGCCGGGCGCCGCGCGGGCGAGCATCGACGTCCCGGTGCCGGCGGACAGCACCGCCAAGGTGCGGCTCTATGCCGTGGTGCCCGCTGACAAGGCACATCCGCAGGACTTCGCACTGACCGCGACCCCGCTGGATGGCGGAGGCCGCGCGCCGCGCCGCGAAACGCACTTTGCCGCACCGGGCGGCGAGCATGATGAAGGGGAGCACGAGTGATGGCACAGCTTCAGGCAAAACCCGTCCGGCCCTTTACCGGGCGGCATATGGCGCTCGTCATGATCGGCTTTTTCGGCGTGGTGATCGCCGTCAACGTCCTGCTCGCAAACCTCGCGGTCTCGACTTTCAGCGGCACGGTGGTCGAGAATTCCTACGTCGCGAGCCAGGAGTTCAACCGCTGGCTCGGTGCGGCGCAGGCCGACAAGGCGCTCGGCTGGAAACTCGCCATTGCGCGCGAAGGGGCAGACAAGGTGCGCTTCACCCTCCGCGATGCGATCGGGCGTCCGCTGACGGGCGCGGCGGTGCGGGCGCAGGCGGACCATCCGCTTGGCGCCAAGGCACCGGTCGTGATGACCCCGCGCGAGGTTGCGCCGGGTGTCTATGAAGCCGCGCTCCCCGCCGGGCGCTGGCATGTCGGCATCGAGGCGCGGGCGTTGGGCCACGTGTGGCATGCCGAGGATGACGCGCTGTGAATGCGGCATCGGAGCGCTTCGCCCCCGCGATGAGCCGCAGCGTGCTGGCGGTGCCGGGCATGCATTGCGCGGGCTGCATGGGCAAAGTCGAGCGCGCGCTGGGCGCAGTGCCCGGCGTCACGGCGGCACGCGCGAACCTGACGGCGCGGACCATTGCGGTCGATCATACCGATGCGGTCGAGATTCCGGCACTGGTCGCCGCGCTCGCGGGCGCGGGTTTTGCTGCCGAGCCGCGCGAGGACGTGCTGGAGCCGCCTTCCGCCTCGCGCGAGCTGCTTGCGCCGCTGGCGGTCGCCGCGTTTGCTTGCATGAATGTCATGCTGCTTTCGGTCAGCGTCTGGTCGGGCGCGGACGGCAGCACGCGCGATCTGTTCCACTGGCTTTCGGCGCTGATCGGCGTTCCGGCGATCCTCTACGCCGGGCAGCCGTTCTTCCGCTCGGCGCTTGGCGCATTGAAGCGCGGACGCACCAACATGGACGTGCCGATCTCCATAGGCGTGACCCTGGCGACCGGCCTCTCCTGCTACGAGACGCTGACCGGTGGCAAGGAAGCCTGGTTCGACGGCACCTTGATGTTGCTGCTGTTCCTCCTCGCGGGCCGCGCGCTCGATGCGATGATGCGCGACCGCGCGCGGGCAGGCGTTGCCGCGCTGCTGCGGCAGGCCGCCAGCGGGGCGATGATCGTCGGCGCTGACGGTCAGCTGCACTGGACGGCGGCGGCGGCGCTCGCGCCCGGCATGCTGATGCGCGTGGCCGCAGGCGAGCTGCTGGCCGCAGATGGCGAGATCACCAGCGGTACTGGCCGCTTCGATCAATCACTGCTGACGGGCGAAACTGCGCCGGTTCCCGCAGGACCGGGCCAGCGCGTGCTGGCGGGCATGCTCAACCTCGATGCGCCCGTCGATGTGATCGTGACGGCGGCGGGGAAGGGCACTGCGCTGGCTGAAATTGCGCAGGCGATGGAAAGCGCCGGGCAAGCCAAGAGCGCCTATGTCCGCATCGCCGACCGTGCCTCGCGGCTCTACGCGCCTGCTGTCCACACTCTGGCTGCGCTGAGCTTTGCGGGCTGGCTGATCGCGGGCGCATCGTTCCACCAGTCGCTGGTGGTGGGGATCGCGGTGCTGATCATCACCTGTCCCTGCGCGCTGGGCCTTGCCGTGCCGGTGGCGCAAGTCGTCGCGGCTGGCGCGCTGCTGAAGCAGGGCGTCATGGTGAAGGATGGCAGCGCCATCGAACGCCTCGCCAGGGTCGACCGCGTGCTGCTCGACAAGACCGGCACGCTGACCATGGGCCGCCCGGTGCCCGATACGGCCATGCTGGAGGCGCTTTCTGACGAGGAAGCCGCCGTCGCGCTGGCGCTGGCGAGCCACAGCCGCCATCCGCTGTCGCAGGCGCTCGCTTTGGCCCTCGCGGCGCGGGGCGTGCGCGCGGCGACCATCGAGCAGGTGCAGGAGACGTCCGGACGCGGTGTGAGCGCAATCTGGAAGGGCCTCGCCGTTTCGCTCGGGCGGCCGCAGCAATCCACTGGCACTTCGGCGGCACTGGCCATTGGTGCCGGGCCGGTGCGGGTGATCGGCTTTGCCGACCGCCTGCGGCCCGATGCCCGGGCTGCGCTGGCGGAGCTGGCCGAGCTCGGCATCCAGGCCTCGATCCTCTCCGGCGACAGCGTGGCGGCGGTGCGGGTGACGGCGCGCGAGACGGGCCTTACCGGGCAGGCCGCGGCGCTGCCCACCGACAAGCTTGAGGCGATCGAGCGGTTGCAGCGGTCCGGCAAGTGCGTGCTGATGGTGGGCGATGGGATCAACGATGGCCCCGCGCTTGCTGCTGCCGATGCTTCGATCGCGCCCGGCAGCGCGAGCGACGTCGGGCGGCAGGCGGCGGATTTCGTGTTCACCGGCGATTCGCTGCTTGCCCTGCCGCGCAGCGTTCGGGCGAGCCGCCGCACGATGCGCGTGGTGCGCGAGAACTTCGCCGCCGCGATCCTCTACAATGCGTTTGCCGTGCCGCTGGCGATGGCGGGTCTGGTGACGCCGCTGATGGCCGCGATTGCCATGGCGACGTCTTCGCTGATCGTCGTGGGCAATTCGCTCCGTCTGACAGGAGCTGCCAAATGACCTCGATCCTCATCCTCATCCCTATCGCGCTTGGCATGGGGCTGCTTGGTCTTGCTGCCTTTTTCTGGGCATTGCGCGGCGGTCAGTTCAGCGATCTCGATGGCGCTGCGGCGCGTATCCTGATCGACGAGGACCAGCCGCTGTGAAGCGCGCGTCCGCCTTGCTGAGTGCGCTCGCCGCGCTGCAAATGGCGATCCCGGCCCAAGGTGCGACGACGCCCGCGCATCCCACGATGGTCGCGCTGTGCGGCGGCGGGGCCCCCATTCCGCTGCCGATAAAAAATCATGATGCAGACAAGCAGTGTTGCAAGATTTGCCATAGCGCAATGCGCAAGCGTTTCGCTGGTGGCACCTGCTGCGATGGAGACGATGACGAAGAGGATACCGGGCAATGAACGGGCCTACGACACCTGAGCAATTCGCCGACTGGACCTACTACCCTGAGCTGCTTGCCCGGCCAGTGCCGCGCTACACCAGCTATCCCACGGCAGCGGAATTCGTCGAGGAAAGCTTCGAACTGCGCCAGCGCATTTCGCTGACCAGCCTGACCGGGCCAGTCTCGATCTACCTGCACATCCCCTATTGCGAGGAAATCTGCTGGTACTGCGGCTGCAACACGGGCGCTGCCAACAAGCGCCACCGCCTGACCGCCTATCTTGAAGCGCTGCACCGCGAGATCGCGCTGGTGGCGGACATGCTCGATCCCTCCGTGCATATCGAGCACATCGCCTTTGGCGGGGGCAGCCCCAATGCCTTGCCGCCGACCGAGTTCGTCCGCCTGATCGATGCGCTGGTGCTGGCGTTCCGCTTCGTCCGTCCCGCGCTCTCTGTCGAGCTTGATCCGCGCACCCTGACGCGCGACTGGCTCATGGCGATCCGCGGCATCGGCGTGACCCGCGTCAGCCTTGGCGTCCAGACCCTCAACCCCGCTGTGCAGGCCGCGATTGGCCGCGTGCAGCCGATCGAGATGATCGAGCGCGCGGTCTCCGGCCTGCGCGAGGCGGGGGTCGGCTCGATCAACTTCGACCTCATGTATGGCCTGCCGCATCAGAACGACACGGTGCTGGCCGAGACGCTCGAGCAGAGTGTGGCCATGGGCCCCAACCGCATCGCGCTGTTCGGCTATGCGCATGTGCCGCACATGATCCCGCGCCAGCGCCGGATCGACGGATCGGACCTGCCGGACCAGCGCGGGCGTTTCCGCATGGCGGCGATGGGCGCGCGGCAATTGATGGATGCCGGCTATCACGCGGTGGGCTTCGACCACTTCGCGCTGCCCGATGATCCGCTCGCGCGGGCGGCGCTAAACGGTACATTGCGGCGCAATTTCCAAGGCTTCACCGAAGATCCCGCGTCCGTCCTCATCGGACTTGGCGCCTCCGCGATCAGCGAACTGCCCGGTCTGATGGTGCAGAACGAGAAGAACCCCGGACGCTACCGCATGCTGATCGGTGCGGATCAGCTTGCTGGCCGCAAGGGCATCGAGACGACAGCCGAAGACGAGCGCCGCGGCGCGGTGATCGAGACGCTGCTGTGCAAGGGTGCGGCGCGGATCGACAGTGATCTGCTGAACGCCGCACGGCCCCGGCTGGAGCCATTCGCGGCGGCAGGGCTGATAACACTGGAGCGCGGCTGGCTGCGACTGGAAGCGGGCGCAGCGCCCTATGCGCGCGCGATCGCCTCGGTGTTCGATGCCTACCGGACCGAAGAGCGCAGTTTCAGTTCGGCGATCTGAGGGCGGACCGCGCCACTCTCCACCCATCGTCATCGCGAGGAGCGCAGCGACGAAGCAATCCGGAGCGGAGTGCTTGACGCTCTGGCTTGCTTCGCCTCGCTCGCAGGGTGGGGGGGGCTGCCGACAGGCCCCAAGTCGAAGAATAGCTATGCGCATGGAGCATCCGGGGCGATTGCAGGCTGCATGCCGCGCCGCCGCGCGTTAGGTCAGGGCGTTCCCAAACAGCCCCAGCGAGTTCCCATGAAACCCATCGAAACCATCATGCGCACGGCTCCGGTCATCCCGGTGCTGGTGATCGAGGACGTGGCCCATGCCGTGCCCGTGGCGCAGGCGCTGGTCGCAGGGGGCCTCCGTGTCCTCGAAGTGACGCTGCGCACCCCTGTCGCGCTTGATGTGATCCGGGCCATGCGATCGGTCGAAGGCGCCATCGTCGGCGCTGGGACGGTGACCGATCCCGCGACGCTCAAGGCCTCGATCGATGCCGGCGCTGAGTTCATCGTCTCGCCCGGCCTCACCGATCGGCTCGGCGCGGCGGCGGTTTCCTCGGGCATTCCCTATCTGCCCGGCGTCGCCAATGCGGGCGACATCATGCGGGGGCTCGATCTCGGGCTCACCCATTTCAAGTTCTTCCCGGCCGTCACGTCTGGCGGTTTGCCCGCCCTTAAAGCGCTGGCTGGACCGTTCCATCAGTGCAAGTTTTGCCCCACGGGCGGGATCACGCTCGAAAACGCGCCGGAATGGCTGGGCTTTGGCCCGGTGCTCTGCGTCGGCGGTTCCTGGGTCGTTGACAAGGTTGCACCGGGGGGCGTTCCCAATAGCGCTGCAATCGAAGCGGCGGCGCGCGCGGCAGCGGCTCTGACCAGCAGGTGACACGCAAGACGGGGAAGTCCAAGCCCATGCCAGATAGCATTCTTGGGATCGATTCGCTCAGAAACCGTTTGCAGCAACTGCATGCGCAGACGGCTGAAACGCCGCTGTTCAATCCGGTCTTTCAACTGAGCCACGATCTTTCGCGCAAGCTCGAAAGCGGCGCGCTCGACCTCGGGGCGATGGAAAGCCTTGTTGCCGCGCTCGAGTGCGAGGGCCTGCAGGCGCGCGCATTCAAGCTGCGCGGCCTGATCGCGCCGACCGATCCGGCAGAGAATCTCGCGCGGGTGGCGGCGCTGCTCAACGAGGAAGACGGCTTTTCCGAGTTCCGCCGCCGCTGGGAGCGGCCGCTGCTCCACGCCGTGTTCACCGCGCATCCGACATTCCTGCTGAGCCCTGCCGAATCCGATGCCGTTGCCGAAGCTGCGCTCCATGCGGACCCGATGGCGGCGACAGTGTGCCAGGTGCCCGGCGCTGCGCCGGCGGTGACGCTCGATTACGAGCATGCCGAAGCGCTCGCCGCGATCGAACGCGCCGGTGCCGCGCGCGACCGGATCAATGCCGCGCTGCTCGCCCATGCCCGCATGCGCTGGCCCGGTCGCTGGCTCGATTTCCGACCGCTGCCGTTCCGCTTCGCCAGCTGGGTCGGCTATGACATGGACGGGCGGACCGACATCTCGTGGTCCACCTCGGTTGCTTACCGGCTGCAGGAGAAGGCGCGGCGGCTGGAAAGCTATGCGGCGCAGCTGGCCGCGGTGAGCCCCGATCATGCGCTGATTGCCACTCTTCGCGGCGCGGCAGCCCATGCGGCGGAGATGGCGGCGCTGTTCACCGGGCTCGGCGCTGAGCCCGAGGCGCTTGCCGCTGCCGCCAATGCACTGACAGCGGAGCATCCCGACAAGCTGCTCTCGCTCGGCCCGGTGATCGCCGCGCTGGAGGCGGAAGCCAGGAGCGCTGAGGGCGATGCTGCCATCGCGCTTGCCGTGCTGGCGGGGGCCATGCGCGCGGATGGGCTCGGCATGGGCTGGATCCACTTCCGCGTGAACGCCTCGCAGCTTTTGAATGCACTGCGGCGGCGCATCGATCCCGATGGCACGATGGACCTTGCCAGCAAGAGCGCGCTCTCGAAGCTGCGCGAGCTGCTGGCCGAGGTGAAGCCGCTGCGCGCCAATTTCGCCGCGCTCGCCATCGAGACCTCGACCGCGATGCGCCAGTTCCTCGTGATGGCGCAGATCCTCCATCACATCGACGCCGATGCGCCGATCCGCATGCTGATCGCCGAATGCGAACAGCCGCAGACGGTGCTCGCAGCGCTCTACTTTGCGCGGCTGCTGGGGATCGAGGGCAAGGTCGACGTCTCGCCGCTGTTCGAGACCGAGGCCGCGCTGGAACATGGCGGGCGCTTCCTTGAAGCACTGCTGGCGGAAGAATCCTACCGCGATTACGTGCGCCTGCGCGGACGTCTGTCGATCCAGACGGGCTTTTCCGATGCCGGTCGTTTCATGGGCCAGATCCCGGCTGCGCTCGCCATCGAGCGCCTGCAGGGGCGGCTCGCGGCGGCGATGAAGGCGGCGGGGCTCACCGATGTGGCGGCGCTGGTGTTCAACACCCACGGCGAGAGCATGGGCCGCGGCGCGCATCCTTCGGGCTTCGAGGACCGGCTGACCTGGCCGCTCAGCCGCTGGGCGCGTGGGCGCTTTGCCCGGGCCGAGATCGCGCTGGAGCCTGAGGCAAGCTTCCAGGGCGGCGATGGCTACCTGTTCTTCCGCAGCGAGGAACTGGCGCTCGCCACGCTGACGCGGATCATCGAGGCGGAGGAATCGCTGCGCGGGGATAGCGAGGCCGATCCGTTCTACGACCGCACCGACCTCAGCCTCGATTTCTACCGCGCGATCCGCCGCGTGCAGCGCGAGCAGCTCGAAAGCGTGACATATGCGCGCGCCGTGACCGCGTTCGGCCTCGGCATGCTCAAGACGACGGGCAGCCGCGTTTCGCGCCGGCAGTCCGATATTGCCAGCGACCGCACGATGAGCCTCAGGCAGATCCGCGCGATCCCTCACAACGCGATCCTGCAGCAGATCGGCTATCCGGTGAACGTGATCGCCGGTGCGGGCATCGCGGCTGGCGAGGAGACCGAGGCGGTCGCCGAACTGCTTGGCCGCTCGGCCCGTGGACGCCAGCTAGTGCGGCTGCTGCGCGCGGCCAATGGCCTCGCCTCGATCAAGACGGTGGCCTGCTTCGGTGAGCTGTTCAATTCGGCCTACTGGGCGAGCCGGCCCTATCGCGGGACCGAGAACAACCTTGAGGATTCGTGCCTCGCGCTGGCGGAGTACCTCACCAAGGACGACCGCGCGGGCGTGTTCCGGCGGCTTGCCTCACGCCTCAGGGTGGACTGGATGAAGCTCCACCGCCTGCTCGGCATGGTGCCGCAGGGTGAGGGGACGAAGAACCACGACGATGGCGGGCGCAATCCGGCGCAGGACGAGCAGCGCCGCACCATCGCGCTGCTTCAGGCGCTGCGGCTGGCGCTGCTGATGCACATGTTCCTGCGTGCGGTGCAGGTGCCGCCGTTCTCGCGCTCCAACGACGTCAGCCGCGAGGACGTGCTGGAGATGGTGCTCTCGCTGCGGGTGGACGATGCTCTCGCCCAGCTGCGCCGCGCCTATCCGGTGGTGGAGCCCGAGATCGAGGACTTCCCGGTCAACGAGCCGACCGACTACCCGGACAACCGGGCCGAAGGCTACGGCGCGATCCGCACCCGCTTCATCGACCCGATCGAGCGGGCGCATGCGCTGAACCTCAGGATTTCAGCGGCGATTGCCAATCACTTCGGGGCGCATGGGTGAGGCGCTAGAGCCTCACCCCACATAACTGCGCCCATGCTTCACCGGCTTGGCGGGCATCCCGAAGATCGCGCCCGCTGAGAGGCGGGTGCCGCGCACCACCAGCACCAGCGTATCGCCGGCCTCGATGTTCACGTCCTCGCCGGGATGCTGGATCGACTGGCCGTTCACGCGGTCGATCTGGACGATGAAAAAGGCGCCCGCGCCGCGGCGTTCGGCTTCGCCGACGGTCGCGCCGGTGAGTGCGCCCTTGTCGACGGCGGTGACGACTTCGACATCGAGCCCGAGATCGTGGAGGAAGCGCCGTGCGTCCGCCATGTGTTCGGCTTCGTGGATGCGGCTGTCGGTGGCGGGGAAGAGGATCAGTTCGGTGATCCGCTCGGCGCCGATGTGGGTGGGGAGCACGACCTTGTCGGCCCCTGCGTGGAACAGCTTGCGCTCGGTGGTCGGAGCCTCGCCGCGCGCGATGATCTGGACGGCGGGGTTGAGGCTGCGCGCTGAGAGCGTGATGAACACGTTGGCGGCGTCATCAGGCAGGACCGAGGCGAGGACGCGGGCGTGATCGATCCCGGCGGCGCGCAGGATGTCCTCCTGCGTCGCTTCGCCCACCATCACCAGCCAGCCAAGGGCGCGGGCCTCCTCGGCCTTTTCGGCGCTGCGTTCGATGATGACGAACGGATGGTGCGCATCGGTGAGAGCCTTGGCGAGCTGGAGGCCGATGCGGCCCATGCCGCAGATGATGACGTGGTGCTTGAGGCGGTCGATCTCGGTCTGCATCTTGCCTACCCCCAGGAGCTGGCGGAACTGGAATACGGTGAACACCTGCACGAGCGCGGAGGTGAGCACGATCATGCCGGTGCAGCCGAGCACGATCGTGGCCGTGGTCCACAGCCGCAGGAAATTGGTATCGATCGGGCGGACTTCGCCGTAGCCGACCGAGAAGATGGTGAGGAGCACCATGTAGGCGGCATCGCCCACCGGCCAGCCGCTTGCGATGTAGCCCAGCGTCGAGACCGCGAAGACCACCGCGACGTAGATCAGCGTGCCGGCCAGCAGCCGCAGCGGGGAGCCGAGCACGCGGCCTGCGCCCTTGGAGAGAGTGGAGCGCTCGTCCACGCCCGCGCCCCTCAGCCGCCCACCAGGCGTAGCAGCGCGGCCATGCCCCAGACGGTGCCGACGATGAGGAACACGCCGGCGAGATCGAGCAGGAACCCGGCGCGCAGCACGCGCGGCATGGCGATGTGGCCGGTGCCCCAGGCCAGCGCATTTGGCCCGGTACCGGCGGGGAGCATGAAGCCCCAGCTTGCGGCAAGCGCGGCGGGGAGGGCGAGGAGGATCGGGTCCGCCCCCAGCGCGCCGCAGAGCGCCGCGACGACGGGCATGATCCCGCTCGCGGCGGCAATGTTGCTGGCGAATTCGGTGACGAGAACCACGAACGAGACGAGGACCACCGCGACCACTGGCAGCGGCACGGTGCGCAAGGGGAGCATCGCGGTGGCGAGCCAGTCGCTGAGCCCCGAGGCGTCCATGCCCATCGCAAGGCTGAGCCCGCCGCCGAACATCAGGATGACGTCCCATGGCATGCGGTTCGCCTCCTTCCACGTCAGCATCGCGCGGCCCGTTCCGTCCGGCAGAACGAACAGGGTGAGGCCGGCGATGGCGGCGATGGTGCCATCGGTGAGGCCGCCCTTGGGGAACAGACCTTCGGTGAGAGGGAGCGTGACCCACGCCAGCACGGTGAGGAGGAACAGGGGGACGAGGCGGCGTTCGGGCACGGTCCACTTGACCGAATGTTCGATGGCATCGCGCGCGGCGGCGGGATCGAAGCTGCCGGGTCCGATACGGTGGACGCGGGCGATGATGAACGCCGCGAGCGGCACGCCGATGAGGACGACGGGGAGGCCGAAGGCGGACCATTCGAGGAAGCTGATTTTCAGCCCGAGCGTGCGATCGAGCAGCGCAGCGGCGATGGCATTGGTGGGCGTGCCGACGATGGTGCCGTAGCCGCCGAGCGTTGCGGCGAAGGCTACGCCCATCGGCAGCGCCCCGGCCATGCCGTCCGTCTCGCCCTCTTCGATCCCGCCCGATGAGAGAATGGCGAGCGCCATCGGCATCATGATCAGCGCGGTCGAGGTGTTCGAGATGAACATCGAGATCGAGGCCGTGGCGGCCATGACGGCGAGGAGCAGGCGCACCGGGCTGGTGCCGGCGCGGGCGAGCATCGTCAGCGCGAGGCGGCGGTGGAGGCCCGTCCGCTCGATGGCGAGCGCGAGGAAGGCGCCGCCGACGAAGAGGAACATGATCGGCGAATAGTAGGCCGCCGCCGTCTTGTTGGCATCAACCACGCCGGTCAGGGGCAGGACGATGAAGGGGAGCATGGCGGTGGCCGAAAGCGGCATCGCTTCCGTCATCCACCACACCGCCATCCACCAGACGAGGCCAGCGGTGTGCCACGCGGTGGGCGGCATCCCGGCGGGCGCTGCGATCAGCAATGTGGCGAGGAGGCCAAGCGGACCGGTGATGAGGGCGATGGTGCGGGCGGTCATGCAGAAGGCCCGTCGAGTCCCGCAGCGGGACAGGTTGACACAGTTGACACTGTCCTGAGGAATAATTGCATTCGATCAGTCTGGTGGTTTTGATCGACCCCCTCGATCAAACGCCAGACTTTGCCCACGACCCGCATTCCATCGCCCTTTGCCCCGCCAGCGCAGCACGCTGGCCCCCTGAAAGCCATAGGCGATGAAGGGTGTGGTAGGAAATCGGTTTTGGTGTCGGGGTGGCGACTTGCCGCGCGGGATGCGGGGTGTTGCATCGTTGCCGCGAAGGCTTGTGCTGCTGGTGAGGTTGCGTTTGACGGCATGAGGCCCCCGCCTTCGCCGGGGCGCGGTGTGGTGAGGCAGGAGGCCCCCGCCTTCGCGGGGGTGCGGTGGCTGGAAGCCCCCGCTTTCGCGGGGGCTCCGGCGCGCCTTACTTGGGTGCGAGCACCATCAGCATCTGGCGGCCTTCCATGCGGGGGAAGGCTTCGACCTTGGCGATCTCGGCGACGTCGTCCTGCACCTTGCGCAGAAGGTTCATGCCGATCTGCTGGTGCGAGAGTTCGCGGCCACGGAAGCGGAGGGTGATCTTGACCTTGTCGCCTTCGCCGATGAACTTGATCACGTTACGCATCTTGGTGTCGTAATCGTGGTCATCGATGTTCGGACGCATCTTGATCTCCTTGATCTCCTGCGTCTTCTGGCTCTTGCGGGCGAGGTTGGCCTT
>CANGJI010000048.1 GCA_947454135.1 Sphingomonadaceae bacterium | reverse complement strand
GGTGGCGGACCGGTCGCCTTGAGTAGGGACCGCAATGTCGGCAGAGATCGATTTCTACGAGTTGCTCGAAGTCGAGCGCACCGCGGACGAGAAGGTGCTGAAGTCCGCCTATCGCAAGCTGGCGATGAAGTATCACCCGGACAAGAATCCGGGCTGCCAGGACAGCGAAGCCAAGTTCAAGCAGATCAACGAGGCCTATGCCTGCCTGTCCGATCCGCAGAAGCGGGCGGCTTATGATCGCTATGGCCATGCAGCGTTCCAGCAGGGCGGCGCGGGCGGTGGCGGCGGCTTTGGCGGCGGCGGCGATTTCGGCGATCTGGGCGATATCTTCGAGACGATCTTCGGCGGCGCGTTCGGCGGCGGCGGGCGCCAGCAGGCGCGGCGCGGCGCGGACTTGCGCTACGACATGGAAATCACGCTCGAAGATGCCTTCCACGGCAAGTCGGCCGAGATTGCGGTCGAAGTGGCGCAGAGCTGCCAGCCGTGTAGCGGTACCGGTGCAACGCCCGGCACGTCCGCGCGGCGTTGCAACCTGTGCGGCGGACACGGCAAGGTGCGCGCGCAGCAGGGCTTCTTCATGGTCGAGCGCACCTGCCCGACCTGCCATGGCCGCGGCGAGGTGATCGAGAGCCCCTGCAAGAGCTGCCGCGGCGAGGGCCGTGTCGATGCCGAGCAGAAGCTTGAAGTGCAGATCCCGGCAGGTGTGGACAACGGCACGCGCATTCGCCTTGCCGGCAAGGGCGAGGCGGGGCCGTTTGGCTCACCGCCGGGAGATCTCTACATCTTCCTCCATGTGAAGCGCCACCGCATGTTCGAGCGCGAGGGCACGACGCTGCTTACGCGCTGCCCGATCAGTTTCACCAAGGCGGCGCTCGGCGGGGAGATCGAAATCCCGGGCCTCGACGGCGCGCGGCACAAGATCGAGATTCCGGCTGGCATCCAGTCCGGCAAGCAGCTGCGCAAGCGCGGCGCGGGCATGCCCGTGCTGCAAAGCCGCGGTGCGGGTGATCTGGTGATCGAGATTCAGGTCGAGACGCCGACCAAGCTCTCCTCGCGTCAGCGCGAGCTGCTGCGCGAGTTTCAGGCGACTGAAACGGGCGAGGAAACTCCGCAGTCCAAGGGGTTCTTTGACCGGATCAAGGACGCGTGGAGCGACCTGACGGAGTAGGATCCGGTCCTCGGCCAACCGACTGTTTCGTTATTCCGAGCCTAGCTAAGCAATCCAGAGCGAACCGCTCTGGATTGCTTTGTCGCCGTGTGCCTCGCGGGTGACGAGGAGGGGGCGACCTTCCTAACCCTCCGAAAACATCGTGTTCACTTCCACGATCACGCTGTCGACCATGCCCGGCTCGGCGGTTAGGCGTGACCGTTCCTCTTCGAGGATCGCGAGGAATGCGTCGCGCTTGAAAGTGCGGATCACGCTGGCGGGCAGCGCCGGTTCCGCGGTCGAGGCGATCAGGTCGATGGTCCGCTCGGCGCCGTGGAGACGGCCCCAGAGATAGTCGTTCTCGCGGTAGGCGCGCGCGAAGAAGGCGCCGAAGTGGAAGAACTCGATCCCCTTGAGGCAGGCGAGCGTGCCGCCCGTGCGGATCGACATGGCATCCTCGGGCGAGATACGGTCGACCTTGACCGGATCGAATTCGCCCATGCCTTCGCCCTGCAGCAGCGGCAGGGTGGCGACATCGTAGAACGGGAAGCCGAGGTATGCGTAGAGAAAGCGGCGGCGCAGCGGCTTGCTCATCGCGGCGAGGCCTTCGACGATCATCGCATCGACGGCGAGGTCAATGCCGGTGAGGTCGCGGCGGGCGGCGATTTGAGCGAGCGTCGCGGCTGGGCGCGCGATCGCATCGGCGGCGACATCGGCGAAGTCCTCGCCAAGCCCGGCTGCGGTTTGCTTCGCCTGATAGAGCGCCTGCGCGCGGTAGACCATGTCGCGCGCGGCTTCGCGTTCGGCGTGAGAAATGCCCTCGGCATCGTCCCAATCCTGGGTGAGGCGGCGCGCCAGCAGCTTGAGACGGCGTATCCGGAATCCGAGATCGTGCGCGCGGAAAAAGGCGATCGCCTCGGTCGTTGCGCCGCCTCGCTCCTGCGCCAGCCGGTCAAACCCGAGCGTGGCGAGATGCGCCCAGAGCTCCGCCTCGACCGCGCCGCGCGGCGCTGCATCGGACATCGCTTCCTCGATCACTTGCGCGAGGCTGGTGACGACACCGGCGAGCTTGACCTGCGCATAGCCGTGGAAGGCAAATCCCGCCTGTTCGGCTGCGGCCTGCTGCGCCTTGGCGCGCCATGCGGTGAGGCGTTTCAGGTTGGGGTGGTCGAAGAAGAAGGTGTAGCCGAACAGGCGCTCGACCGCGCTGTCGATCTCGCCGCGCAAGGTATCGACGATCATCCTGAGACGCGCGCGCTCGCGGGACTGGGCCTCCAGCGCTTCGAGGTTGTCGCGGATCGGCTGCTCGCGCGGGATCGAGGACAGCGAGCCGAAGATCGCCGAGAAGAAGCCGACAGTGCGCCCCATGTGGTCGTGCATGGTAACCCGCGCCGGGCTGGGGTCGATATAGACGAAGCGGCGGTCGACTTCCCGCTGGGCGGGGCGGTCACGCAATACGGCCATGGCCGGTGCGAAGGGCCGGTTGACGAGGACCGCGCCGTCCACCAGCGCGATATCGGCAAGCTGGCCTCGTTTCCAGCGGCTCGGCATCACGCGCTTGAGGAAGGCGTCGCGTCCGTCCCAGGCAAGGCCGCGCTCGGCGGTCAGGCGGTCCATTTCGGAGAGCATGAGCGGCGGGAAAGCGCCCGGAAAGCTGGCGGTAGAGCGTGCCGCGAAGACAAGTTCGGCCCGCTCGGCAAGGTCTTCGCCGGTGCCCGAGGCGCAATTGCGGCGAAAACCGATGGCCAGCCGGTGCTCGCTTTCCTCGACCACCGGCGGGCTGTTGAGTTGCAGGTCTTCAAGATGGCCGTTGAAATCGGTGGCGGTGACCAGCAGGTCGAGCGGATGCCCGGCAGGGAGCAGCGGCGCCGTATTGCCACCGGTCTGCGCCATGGCATCCAGCGCTTCTGCCAAGAGGTGCGAGAAGCCGATGCCGCTGAAGGGCGGTGCGAACCAGCGCGCGCGAATCAGGTGTGAAAGCTTGAAACGCACTTCCTTGCGCGTCTTGGCCGAGGCGACCGTGCGGCTGACGACGTTGCCCGGTCGCTTCAGCAGGAACCACACCAGCGGCTGCGCCCAGAACTTGGCAAAGCGGCTCCACGGCCGCGCGTCCGGATCGAGCAGGACTTCGACATCGGCCCGTTCGAGCCAGAGCCGGGTAAGCGGTTCGAGGCTCTGCCCGCTGGCGAGCGCCTGCGCGAGGAACACCCCGTTGATCCCGCCTGCACTCGCGCCCGAGATGATGTCGGGGAGGATGCGAAGCTTTAGATCGCGCGTCGAGACCAGCACCTCGAGCAGGCGCCGGTAAACGGCCTCCGCCCCGGTGCCGACAGGGGCTTCCTCGTGAAACGCGCGGCTGGCGCGCGTGGCGTACCAGATCTCCTTGGTGACGCCGTGCATGTAGACAGCAAGGCTGATGCCGCCGTAGCAGACCAGTGCGAGCCGCAGTTCCTTCTCCTGCATGACCCTAACATGGCAGCGTTTGGCGAGCTTCGCCAGTGCGGCAAACGCTTAAGTCCGCGCTGTAAACGATGCCGACAATCCGCCCTCGGGAGGGCCGATGCTTCCAGCAAAATCAGGGACGGCAAAGGTTAATGCCCGGAAAGAGGGTGTCAGATTTACCGACGCTTTACTCCTGCGGGCCTAGAACAGGTCCGTGAAGGCCCACCCCGGGCCGATAAGCCGGTTGACTGCGCTGCCATGATCCGCCTGTTCAAGCTTTACATACCCAACGCGGTGTTCCTGCTGGCGATGCTGGACTTTGTCCTGCTGATCGCCTCGGGCGAGCTTGGCTGGTCGGTCCGCGCGCACCAGATCGGCATCGACAACGGCGTAGTCTCGGACCGCTGGCTGCCGCTGCTGATCTTTGCCGGGCTCGTGCAGATGGCGATGGTGGCCGTCGGGGTCTATGGCTCGGATGCGCTGCGTTCGATGCGCTATGCCACGGCGCGGCTGATGGTCGCGATCAGCCTTGGCATCATCGCGCTGTCGGTGGTCTACTTCCTGCTGCCCGGCCACACGCTGTGGCGGTCCAACCTGTTCTACGCGATGTTCATTGCGATGACGCTGCTGGTGCTGATCCGCGTCCTGCTGGGCGGCCTGCTCGGCACCGCGGTGTTCCGTCGGCGCGTGCTGGTGCTGGGCGCGGGCAACCGGGCGGAGCGGCTGCGCCAATTGGGCGAACGGGTCGAGGCAGGCTTCGTCATCGTCGGCTTTGTCGGCATGAGCGACAGCACGCCGGTGATCCAGGAAGCGATCAACCGCACCGCGATCCACAACCTCACCCGCTATGTCGAGAACCTCGGCGTGAGCGAAGTGGTGCTGGCGCTGGAAGAGCGGCGCAACGCCCTGCCGCTGAAGGATCTGCTGCGGATCAAGACCACCGGCGTCCACGTCAATGATTTCTCGACCTTCATGGAGCGCGAGACCGGCCGCGTCGATCTCGATACGGTCAACCCCAGCTGGTTGATCTTCTCGGACGGGTTCTCCTCCGGGCGGATGATTTCGAGCGCATTCAAGCGCGTGTTCGATATCTGCGCGAGCCTGGCGCTGCTCTTGCTGACCGCACCGGTGATCGCGCTGTTCGCGATTCTGGTGAAGCTCGACAGCCGCGGCCCTGCGTTCTTCCGCCAGACCCGCGTCGGGCTCTATGGCCAGAACTTCAGCCTCATCAAGCTGCGCTCGATGCGCACCGATGCCGAGGCCGGGGGCGCGCAGTGGGCGGCCAAGGACGATCCGCGTGTGACCCGCGTCGGCCGCCTGATCCGCAAGCTGCGGATCGACGAGCTGCCGCAGGCCTGGACCGTGCTCAAGGGCGAGATGAGCTTTGTCGGTCCCCGTCCGGAGCGGCCGGAATTCGTGTCCGATCTCGATGAGAAGCTGCCCTATTACGCCGAACGCCACATGGTGAAGCCGGGCATCACCGGCTGGGCGCAGATCAATTATCCCTATGGTGCCTCGATCGAGGATTCGCGCCACAAGCTCGAATACGATCTCTATTACGCCAAGAACTACAGCCCTTTCCTCGATCTTCTGATCCTCCTCCAGACGCTGCGCGTGGTGCTCTGGAACGAGGGGGCGCGCTGAGCGGCCGATGCACAGCCCATTCGAATGGACCGGCCTCAGCCAATGGAGCTACCTCGTCGCGGCTTTCGCGGCGATGCTGCTCACGGTGTGGCTCGCTGACCGGCGGCGGCGCGGCAAGGAGAGCAGCCGGGCGCTGACTGCAGCGCTGACGCTGACGACGGCGTGGACGCTGCTTGTTTCGTCCTTCGGACAGAATGCCGCCGTCACGCAAGTGCTTGAACTGCTGCGCAACCTCGGCTGGCTGGCGGTCGTCTATTCGCTCTTTGCGCGCGACAACCGGCACACCAGCGTGGTGCAGGTGCGGCCGGTGCTGGCCGTGCTCGCGATGGTCGAGCTGTTCCAGATGGTGCTCCTGGTGCTGGCGATCCGCTTTTCGGCGGTCGTCCCCGCCATTGCGATGATCTTCCAGCTCTCGGTGATGTTCCGCCTGTTGCTGACGACAGGCGCGCTGGTTCTCGTGCACAACCTTTATGTCGGTGCGATCAGCGGGCAGCGTGACGCCGTGCGCTGGACCGCGCTCGCGCTCGCGCTGATGTGGGGCTACGACCTCAACTTCTACACGATCGCCTACCTCGGCAAGACGATCCCGCTGGAAATGGTGGCGCTGCGCGGGCTGGTGCAGATCGGCGTCCTCCTGCTCGTTTCCTTCGGGGCGATGCGTGGAGGCTCGGCGTTGCGCTTTTCGCCCAGCCGCTCGGTCGCGTTCCAGTCGCTCTCGCTGCTGGTGATCGGCTGTTACCTGATCCTGATGGTGGCGGCAGCGCAGTCGGTCGCGTGGCTGGGCGGCAATGTCAGCCAGTTGGCCCAGCTCGGGTTCGCTTTTGCGACGACGGTGGTGATCCTTGCGCTGGTCCCCTCGGCGCGCCTGCGCGGCTGGCTCAACGTGATGCTGGCCAAGCACTTCTTCCAGCACCGCTATGACTACCGCGCCGAATGGCTGCGCTTTACCCGCACCATCGGCCGCGGCGGGCCTGGCGCCGCGCCGCTCCATGCGCGCGTGGTGCAGGCGCTGGGCGATATCACCGACAGCGCCAGCGGGCTCATGCTGATCCCGGGCGAGGGGGGCGATCTCGTGCTCGCCGCGCGCTGGCAGTGGCCGACAGCCGAAGTGCCCGCGGAAGCCATGCCTGCCCAGACGGCGCAGTTCTTCGAGCGGCGCGGGTTCATCGTCGACCTCGACGAGGTGCGCGCCGGGACGGACCACGAAGGCGAAGCTGGGCTCATGCCGGAGTGGCTGGTGGCCGAACACGGCGCCTGGGCGCTGGTGCCGCTGGTACATTTCGACCGGCTGGTCGGCCTTGTCGTGCTGGGCCGTCCGCCGCTGGCGCGCAAGCTCGATTGGGAGGACTTCGATCTCCTGCGCGTCGTCGGGCAGCAGCTGGCGAGCTATATCGCCGAACACAACGGGCAGAGCGCGCTGCTCGAGGCGAGCCGGTTCGACGAATTCAACCGCCGCATCGCCTTCGTGATGCACGACATCAAGAACCTTGCGAGCCAGTTGGCCTTGCTGGCGCGCAATGCCGAACGCCATGCCGACAACCCGGCCTTCCGCAAGGACATGCTGGTGACGCTGACCAATTCGGCGGACAAGCTCAATGCCTTGCTCGCGCGGCTTTCGCGCTATGGCGCGGGCGGCGTGCAGCGGCTCGAGAGCATTGATGCCGCCGAAGTGATCGAAACTGTGGCGGCACGCTACCGCGAGGCCGGGAGCGCGTGTCCGGTCTATGTCACGCAGAGCCAGCCGTGCCTCGTCACGGCGAGCCGCGAGACGCTCGAGCAAGTGCTCGTGCACCTTGTGCAGAATGCGATCGATGCCAGCCAGCCCGGCATGGCTGTGCTGCTCCAGACCCGGCTCGATGGCCTGACCGGCGTGATCGAGGTGGCCGATACCGGCAGCGGGATGAGCGCGGACTTCGTGCGCAACCGGCTGTTCAAGCCCTTCGTCTCGACCAAGGCGGGCGGCTTCGGCATCGGCGCGTTCGAAGCGCGCGAATTGGTGCGGGCGATGAACGGGCGGCTCGAAGTGGAAAGCCGCGAAGGGCTCGGCAGCCGGTTCTCGGTGCGGCTGCCGCTCGTGGTGGCGAGCGAACTCGAAACAGATCCTGACGGCAAGTCAGACGACAAGAAGGTGGCGTGATGATTCAGGACCGGCCCCCGAGCGCTGTGAAGGCGCTCCCCAAGCTCCTCATCGTCGAGGACGATCCGGGTCTGCAGGCGCAGCTGAAGTGGGCCTACGAAGATTTCGAGGTGCTCATCGCGGGCGACCGCCAGACGGCGCTCGCGCTGCTGCGCTCGGAAGAGCCGGCGGTGGTGACGCTCGATCTCGGCCTGCCGCCCGATCCTGACGGGACCACCGAGGGCTTTGCCGTGCTCGATGCGATCATGGCGCTCAAGCCCGATACCAAGGTGATCGTCGCCAGCGGCCACGGCGCCCGCGAAAGCGCGCTGCGTGCAATCCAGAACGGCGCCTATGACTTCTACGCCAAGCCTGTCGACATTGATGCGCTCGGCCTCATTGTCCGGCGCGCACTGCACCTCCACCGCATCGAGACGGAGAACCGCCAGCTTGCCGAACGCGCGCCCGAGGGCAACAAGGTGCTCGGCCGGCTGATCACCGGCGCGCCCGAGATGGTCAAGGTGGCGCGCACGATCGAGCGCGTGGCAGGGACCAACGTCTCGGTCATGCTGCTGGGCGCGAGTGGTACCGGCAAGGAACTGCTGGCGCGCGGCCTGCATGAGGCAAGCCCCCGCCGGCACGGTGCGTTCGTTGCGATCAACTGCGCGGCCATCCCGGAAAACCTCCTCGAAAGCGAGCTGTTCGGCCACGAGAAGGGAGCATTCACCGGCGCGGTCAAGACCACCGAGGGCAAGATCGAGCAGGCGAGCGGCGGCACGCTGTTCCTCGACGAAGTGGGCGACATTCCCTTCCCGTTGCAGGTGAAGCTGCTGCGCTTCCTGCAGGAGCGCACCATCGAGCGCATCGGCGGGCGGCGCTCGATCGAGGTCGACACGCGCATCGTCTGCGCGACGCATCAGAACCTCGAGGCGATGATCACCGATGGCCGCTTCCGCGAGGACTTGTTCTACCGCCTCGCCGAGATCGTCATCCGCATCCCGAGCCTTGCCGAACGGCCGGGCGATGCAGCGCTCCTCGCCAAGGCTTTCCTCACCCGATTTGCGGCGGAGATGAACCCTTCGGTCAAGGGTTTTGCGCCCGATGCGCTGGCCGCAATCGACAGCTGGACCTGGCCCGGTAACGTGCGCGAGCTTGAAAACCGGGTGAAGCGCGCGGTCATCATGGCCGATGGCAAGCTCGTTTCCGCGAGCGATCTCGATCTGGCCGAACCGAGTGAGGACGAGGCCAATCCGCTCAACCTCAAATCCGCGCGCGAGGCGACCGATCGCAAGATGATCCGCCATGCGCTGGCACGCAGCGAGGGCAACATCTCCAGCACTGCGCGCCTGCTGGGGATCAGCCGGCCGACGCTCTATGACCTCCTCAAGCAGTACGACCTCCAGCATTAAGCGGGCACTCGGCCTTGCGCTGGGGGCGTTGTTGCTGGCCGCTGGCCCCGCAACGGGCGCCTCGCGGACCGAGGATCTGCGCGCCAAGGCGCAGGCAGCGATAGAGCGGCGGGATCCTGTCTCGGCAGAAGTCATGCTGCGCGCGGCGATCAAGGGCGGTGTCAGCGAGGATGCCGTCCGCGCGCATCTGGGCGAAGCGCTGCTGGCGCAAGGGGACCGCGCCGAAGCGCGCAAGGTGCTTGAAGCGGGCTATTTCGCGCCGGGGACCGAGGCGCTCGGCTGGCGGGTGCTTGGCCAGATTGCGCTGGCCGAGGGCAACCTGCGCCGCGCCGCGAATGCTTTCGATACCGCGATCAGGGTCAATCCCAATGATTCCGACCTCTGGGTTGCGATTGCCTCCTTGCGCTTTTCCGGCGGCGAGCAGTTGCAATCGGTCGAGGCCGCCGACCGCGCCGTGGCGCTTGATCCGAAGAACGCCCGCGCGCTGGCCTTTCGCGGCCTGCTGATCCGCGAACAGTATGGCCTTGCCGCTGCGCTGCCGTGGTTCGAGGCGGGGCTCAAGGTGCGGCCCGATGACCCGGCGCTGCTCGGCGAATATGCCGCGACGCTGGGCGACATGGGCGACTACCGCGCGATGCTGATCGTATGCCGCAAGCTGGCACAGGTCGATCCCAGGAACCCGCGCCCGGCGTTCCTGCAGGCGGTGCTGGCGGCGCGCGCCGGGCAGACTGATCTGGCCCGCACGATCCTGCAGCGCACCGGCAATGCTTTCCGCGACATGCCGGCGGCGATCCTGCTGACGGGCGTTCTCGAATACCGCGCTGGCAACACCAATGTCGCGGTCGAGCAGTTCGACCGGCTGGTACGGATGCAGCCCGACAACCTCGAGGCGCGGCAGATGCTGCTGCGGGCGCTGGCGCGGCAGGGCGTCGATCAGCCGCTCGTCGCCCGCTTCGACGCTGATGCCGCGCGGGGCTATGCAACGCCCTACACGCTGCGGCTGGTGGGCCAGAGCTGGCGGCGGCTGGGTGACAAGGCCCGGGCCGATGCGCTGTTCGCGCGCGCGGCTCATCCTGCTGCACACGGCCCCGTGCCCTTGCCGACCGACTTCAGCGCCGCCGTACTGGGCACGGCTTATGCCGATGCGCCAGGCCAGGCGCAGACGGCGGTCCCCTTTATCCGCGCGCTCCTGCAGGACGGGCGCAAGGATGAGGCGCAGGCGGTGGCAGACCGCCTGCGCGACGCCAATCCCGGCGCTGCCGAAGCCTACCTGCTTGCGGGCGACGTGCGCACCATGCGCGGCGATGCGGCGGGCGCCCTGGCCGACTATCAGAACGGCGCGGCGATCCGCTTCAACGAACCGGTGCTGCGGCGCATGGATACCACGCTGCGCGCGCTGGGCCGGACCCGCGATGCCGATGCCATGACCTCGCGCTATCTCGCGCAGAATCCGCAGAGCCTGCTCGCGATGAAGCTGCTGGCCGCCGCCTGGGCGCGCGAACCGCGCCCCGATGCCTACAGGGCGGTTTCTCGCGCGCTTGCGGCGCGCGGACAGCCCGAGCCGGTGCATTAAGTCTCGACAGCAGAGCAATCGCGCGGCAAACCTCCGTTTCAATTGATCGGTTAAAACGGACGGGGTGAGAGATGGCTGGTGCGCTGGAAGGTTTGACGGTTCTCGAGTTCGCGGGGATCGGCCCCGGTCCCTTCGCCTGCATGATGCTGGCCGATCACGGCGCCAAGGTGATCCGCATTGACCGGCCCGCCAAGGGTGCCCGCGCCGGGGATGCCGGCAATCGCGACATTCTCAACCGCAACCGCACGCGGATCGAGCTCGATCTCAAGGATCCTGCCTCGATTGCGCGAATCCGTGAACTGGTGAAGACCGCCGACGCGATTATCGAAGGCTACCGGCCCGGCGTGATGGAGCGGCTCGGGCTCGGTCCGGATGTGCTGCTCGCCGACAATCCGCGCCTCGTCTACGGCCGCATGACGGGCTGGGGACAGGATGGGCCGATGGCGCCGCTGGCCGGGCATGACATCAACTACATCGCGCTTGCCGGCGCGCTCCACACTTATGGCCAGGCGGGCGGGAAGCCGCAGTTCCCGGTCAACGCAGTAGGCGATTTCGGCGGCGGCGGCATGGTCATGGCCTTCGGTGTGCTCGCAGGCGTCCTTTCCGCGCAGCGCACCGGCAAGGGGCAGGTCATCGACTGCGCGATGGTCGACGGCGCGGCGATCCTTTCGGCGATGACCTGGACCTTCTTCGGCAACGGCCAGTGGAAGGACGAGCGCGGCACCAACTTGCTCGATGGCGGCGCGCATTTCTACGACACCTATGAGACCAGCGACGGCAAGTGGATCGCACTGGGCTCGATCGAACCGCAGTTCTACGCGCTGTTGATGGAAAAGAGCGGCCTTGGCGCCGATCCCGCGATGGCTGCGCAGCATGATCAGGCGCAGTGGCCCGCGCTCAAGGTCAAGGTCGCTGCGCTGATCGCGACCAAGACCCGAGCCGAGTGGGAAGCCATCATGGATGGCACGGACATCTGCTTCGCGCCCGTCCTCAGCCTCAAGGAGGCGCCGCACCACCCGCACAACGCCGCCCGCGCGACTTTCGTCGAGGATGGCGGGATGACGATGCCGGCCCCTGCGCCGCGCTTCAGCGGAACGCCCGCGCCTGCGCCGAAGCTGGCTTCGGTGCCGCTCGACTGAGGCTGGCGTCGGAAGTGTTCGGTCCTCCGCACCGGCTCGATGAGAGCAGGTCTGGAGGGCCGCAGGGCGGTTTACTCCGCGCGCAGCGCGTCCTCGATCTCGCCGTCGGGGAAGCGGCGCTTGTGGCGAACGGACCACCACATCGAAAGCCCGATCAGAACCGCGCCGATAACGCCGGTTATCGTTTCGGGAATGGCCACGTGGGCAGAGATCAGCATGATCGCAGCCAGCGCGATGATCGCCCAGAACGCGCCGTGTTCAAGGTAGCGGTATTCCGCGAGCGTGCCCTCGCGCACCAGCAGCAGGGTGAGCGAGCGCACGAACATCGCGCCGATGGAAAGGCCAAGCGCGATGACGACCATGTTGTTCGATAGCGCAAACGCGCCGATCACCCCGTCGAAGCTGAACGAGGCATCGAGCACGTTGAGATAGAGGAACCCGCCTAGCCCCGCGCGCACGACTTGCCCGGCGGCCTTTTGCGCGGCTTCCTGCATTTCGAGCAGGGTGCCGACCGCCTCGACCGCGATGAACGTGACGATCCCGAGCGCGCCCGCGCCGAGGAAAGTCAGCGCTTCCTCCGCCGGGAGCAGCAGCGAAATACCATAGAGCGCGCAGAGCAGGATCGCGATTTCAGCGGCCTTGATATCGGCAAAGCGGGCAAGGCGGCGTTCGAGCCAGGTGATCCAGTGGACGTCCTTCTCCCCGTCGAAGAAGAACGAAAGCCCGACCATCGCGAGGAATGCGCCGCCGAAACCGGCGATGCCGACATGCGCGCTGGACACGATGGCTTCATAGCGAGCGGGCTCGGTCAACGAGATGCGCACGGCTTCGATTGGCCCTATGCCCGCCGCAATCGCCACGATGGCGAGGGGAAACACGATGCGCATGCCGAAAACCGCGATCACCATGCCCCAGGTGAGGAAGCGGCGCTGCCAGACTGCGTCCATCTCTTCCAGCACCGCAGCATTCACCACCGCGTTGTCGAACGAGAGCGATACTTCGAGCACCGAAAGCATCACAACGATCCACAGCAGGCCAAGCGTTGCGGACAGTGATGCTGTCTGGAGCCAGCCATAAGCGGCCGCCAGCATGAGGCATACAAGCGTGAAGGCGATCGAGCCGCCGAAGTTCCTGAGCAAGTGGTGGTCCCGTCATGGCCGGAGAATGCCAGCCCGCTCTTCCCTTACTTCGGCTGGTAGGTCTGTTCCACCCCCGGAAAAGTGCGAGCGCGCACTTCAGCGGCATATGTCGCGGCGGCGGCGGAAATCGTCTCGGCGAGTTGTTCGTAGATTTTCACGAAGCGCGGGGTGCGGTCGAACATGCCCAGCATGTCGTCGGTGACGAGGACCTGCCCGTCGCACTGCGCCGAAGCGCCGATGCCGATGGTGGGGCAGGGGACGGCCTGGGTGATGGCGATGGCAAGCGGTTCGACGACGCCTTCGACGACGATGGCGAAGGCGCCAGCTTCGGCAATCGCGCGCGCGTCGCCCACGATCTTCTCCGCTTCCGCCGCGCTGCGCCCGCGTGCATTGTAGCCGCCCAGTACGTTGACAGCCTGCGGGGTGAGCCCGACGTGGCCCATCACCGGAATGCCGCGCTGGGTGAGGAAAGCGACCGTCTCGGCCATCGCGACCCCGCCTTCGAGCTTGATCGCATCGCAGCCGGTTTCCTTGAGCAGCCGCGAGGCGCTCTCGAAGGCCTGCTGGGGCGAGCTTTCATAGGCCCCGAAGGGCATGTCGACGACGACCGCCGCGTGATACGACCCGCGCACGACGGCAGCGCCATGCGCGCACATCATGTCGAGCGTGACAGGGACGCTCGAAGGCAGGCCATAGATCACCTGGCCCAGCGAATCCCCGACGAGCAGCAGGTCGCAATGCGCGTCGAGCAACTGCGCCTGGCGCGCGGTATAGGCGGTGAGCATCACCACCGGCTGCGCGGTCACTCCGTCCACCTTGCGCTGGCGGATGCCGGGGATGTTGAGCCGCTTCATCGGCGCCGGTGTGGGGTGGGCGCGGCTGGTGGCGGTGTCGAGGACGTAGGTCGTGGACATGAGCAAAGTTCCCTGTCGCTGGACGGGCGCTTTTAGACCAATGCCGGAAAGCCGCAAGGCTCGGTCCGTTTCGGTGCATTGCTGTGCCGCCACGAAGCACAGGATTGGGGAAAAAGCGCTTTGCGGCAGCGGCCCTCGGCGCTAGCACTTATGTCAGCAAAACCTGGTGACCGTCAGCCGCGCCCGCGCAATGGGTGGAGCGGCGCATAGTGCTGTCGGACCAAGGCGGGAGAAATCAATGTTCGGTCGCGTCAAACCTCTCGACGCCATTCTTGCAACTGCCGAGAAGAAATCGCTGCATCGTTCGCTCGGCGCGTTCCAATTGACCATGCTCGGCGTCGGCGCCGTGATCGGCACCGGCATTTTCGTGCTGACTGCCGAAGCCGCGCAGAAAGCAGGCCCCGGCATGATGGTCAGCTTCATCATCGCTGGCTTCGTCTGTGCCGTGGCGGCGCTCTGCTACGCGGAAATGGCCGCGATGGTGCCGGTCTCGGGCTCGGCCTATACCTACAGCTACGCCGTGATGGGCGAGCTTGTCGCGTGGATGGTGGGCTGGGCGCTGATCCTCGAATACGCGATTGCGGCGGGCGCGGTCTCGGTCGGCTGGTCCGGCTACATGGTCGGCTGGCTCAACACGAGCTTCCATCTCGACATACCGCTCACTCTGGTGCGCGGCCCGTTTGACGGCGGGGTGATCAACCTGCCGGCGATGGCCATTGCCGGGCTCATCACCTGGCTGCTGGTCCTCGGCACCAAGGAAAGCGCCACGGTCAACGCCGTGCTGGTGGCAATCAAGATCACCGCGCTGTCGCTGTTCGTCGCGCTGACCCTGCCGGTGATCAGGACGGGCGAGTTCGTGCCCTTCGCGCCCAACGGCTTTGCCGGCATTTCGGGCGCGGCGGCCTCGATCTTCTTTGCCTACGTCGGCTTTGACGCGGTCTCGACCGCGGCTGAAGAGACCAAGAACCCGCAGCGCAACATGCCGATCGGCCTCATCGGCAGCCTCGGCATCTGCACCGTGTTCTACATGCTGGTGGCCGCCGGGGTGATCGGCACGGTGGGTGCGCAGCCGATGGCCGGCCCCAACGGCGAGATCCTCTCGCCGGGTACGCCCGCGCTTTCGGCCGCCTGCGCCGCGATCCAGGACAACGCCGTCGTCTGCTCGAAGGAAGCGCTCGCCTGGACGCTGCGCAGCGTCGGCTATCCCTTCGTCGGCTGGGTGGTGGGCGCGGCTGCGATCATCGCGCTGCCGTCGGTCATCCTGATGATGATGTTCGGCCAGACCCGCATCTTCTTCGTGATGAGCCGCGACGGGCTGCTGCCGGAGTTCTTCTCGAAGATCCACCCGCGTTTCCGTACCCCGCACGTGATCACGATGATGACCGGGGTGTTCGTTGCGCTCTTCGCCGCGTTCTTCCCGGTCGGTCTTCTGGCCGACGTGTCGAACTCGGGCACGCTGTTCGCCTTTGCTGCGGTCTCGGTTGCGGTGATCGTGCTGCGGCGGACCGAGCCGAACCGTCACCGTCCGTTCCGCACTCCGGCGGTCAACGTGGTCGCGCCGATCTCGATCGCGGGCTGTATCTACCTGTTCTTCAGCCTTTCGGCGGTGACGATCCAGCTGTTCTTCGGCTGGGCAGCGGCCGGGCTCCTGGTGTACTACAGCTATAGCCGCAGCCGCAGCCATGTCGGGCGCGGCAGTGTCGAGGTTCACGAGGAAGACGGCGACATTCCGCCGCAGCCGGTGCCGCCGCTGACTTGATGACAACACTGGCCTGATCTGCTGCGACAGCGCCTTTCAGAAGGGCCGCTTCCCCCCGGGGGAGCGGCCCTTTTTGCATGGATGGGCAGGGGCGCTTGCATGGGAGGAGAATAAGAACATAATAGGAACATGAGCCGAATCGAAGTCCGTTCCGAAGTCCATGTTCTTTCGCCGCCAATGCCTGCCGGATTGCGGCGGGGTTCTGCGCCTCGTGCGCTTTCCGGCGCCAAGTCCGCGCGCTGGCGGCCAGGGATCGCCGCCTCCTGCCGCCACACCGAAGTCTTCGCATCCGGCGGGGAGGCGACTGGCGCGGCGCTCGCGCTGGCCCTCGCGCGCGATGCCCGGAATGCCGATGCGGAAGACCAGCGCCCGTGGCTCTGGGTGCAGGACAAGGCCGCGCTGCGCCTCTCGGGCCGGCCCTATCGTCCGGGCCTGCCCGAACACCTTCGTCACCGCCTGATCCACGTTGCCGCCAATACGCCGGAGGACGCGCTGTTCGCGCTGGAGGAAGGGCTGCGCTGCCGCGACCTCGCCTTCGTGATCGGCGAGCTTGCGGGCAATCCGCGCGCGCTCGATTTCACCGCCTCGCGGCGCCTCAGCCTCGCGGCGGAAAAGCACGGCACCGCGCTGTGGCTGGTGCGGCTCGATGCGCGCGCCGATCTCGGCTCGGCGCGGATGCGCTGGCGCGCCGCTGCCGCCGCCTCGCCGCCGCCGCGTTGGAACCCGCAGGCGCCCGGCCAGCCGGTTTGGCGCGCCGAGCTGTTCCGCGCCCACACCTTTCAACCCGGACACTGGACCTTGCGCGATGACGGCAATGCTCTCGCCGCCGAGCTCTCCATCTCTGACGCGCCGGATCATGGCGATCTGGTGCGCGGATCTGGCGCTCGATCGCTGGCGGCTGGCTGAAGGCTGCGCGCGGGGGCAGGGGAGTGACGCTGCCCCGCTCGCACTGATCGCCGAAACCGCCCACGGCCCCCGCCTCGCCGCGGTCAACGCCGCAGCGGCAGAGCAGGGCGTGCGCGCGCACATGATGCTGGCGGACGCACGCGCGCTCTGCCCCGCGCTCGGCGTGCGCCCGGCCGATCCCGCCGGAGACCTCGCCTTTCTGGAGCACCTCGCGCTCTGGGCACAGCGCTGGGGGCCATGGTCCGCGCTTGATCCGCCCGATGGCCTGATCGTCGATACCACCGGTGCCGCGCACTTGTTCGGCGGAGAAGCCGCGCTGCTTGCGGACGCACACGCGCAGCTCAGGCGGCGCGGTCTCCTTGCGCGCGCAGCGATTGCGCCGACCGCAGGCGCGGCCTGGGCGCTTGCGCATTGTGGGGCGCAGGACCGGCCGGACGGCGCGGTGCTGGAGGGCGAGGCGATGCTCGAACGCTTGGGCCCGCTGCCCGTCGCCGCGCTGCGGCTCGATGACGATGTGCTCCTCCTGTTGCGCCGCCTCGGTCTCAAGCGGATCGAGGACCTTGCCGGCATCGGGCGCGAGGCGCTCGCCCGCCGCTTCCGCACCCGCCGCGCGCCTGCCGCGAACCCCTTGGTGCGGCTCGATCAGCTGCTTGGCCGCGTCCCCGAACCGCTGCTGCCAGTGATCGCGGCAGAGCAGCCGATGGTGCAGCGCCGCCTGATGGAGCCGATCCGCCACCGCGCGCTGCTCGACCGGGTGCTGACAGACCTCGCCGAAGACATGGCCCGCGCGCTGGAGGCAAGGGGGGAGGGCGCGCGACGGCTCGAACTGGCGGCATGGAAAGTCGATGGCGATGTCCTCGTGCGGCGCCTCGAAATGGCGGCGGCGACGCGTGATCCCGCGCATGTCTGCCGCCTGTTCGCCGCGCGGCTCGATGACCTCGATGTGGGCTTCGGGATCGAGCTCGTGCGCCTCACCGCGCCGTGGACCGAACCCGTGGCGCTCGCGCAGGCCGATCTCGATGCTGGGGCGGAGCGCCACGGCACCAGCCTTGCGGCCTGCCTCGACCGGCTGACCGTGCGGCTGGGCGAGGGGGCGGTGCGACGTCCGCTGCCGCGCGCCAGCCACGTGCCCGAACGCGCGCAGTGCTGGGCCCCGCCGCTCGAGCCGCAGCCCGGCCTTCAGGAGGACTTCGCCTTCCACGAGCGGCCCTTGAAGCTGCTCGACCGGCCAGAACCCATCGCGGTGATCTACGAAGCGCCGGACGGGCTACCCCGCCTGTTCCGCTGGCGCGGCGGGGTACACGAAATCGCCCGCGCCGAGGGGCCTGAGCGTATCGCGCCCGAATGGTGGCGCGAGCGGAGCACTGTGCGTCTGCGCGATTACTATCGCATCGAGGACAGCACCGGCCGGCGTTACTGGATCTATCGCCACGGGCTGGCCAGTGATGGTCGCGGCGGCGCGCCCGAATGGTTCCTGCAGGGGCTTTATGCCTGAAGGCCCGCTCACCCCGGCGCGGCGGCGCCTGACGGGCGAGGAAGCCTCGGGCGCGCCCACCGGCGCGTCTTTCGTCGAACTGGGCCTCGTCACCTGCTTCTCGTTCCTGCGCGGCGCGTCCGATCCCGTCGATCTCGTGCTTGCCGCGCACCGCCTCGGCTATGATGCCATGGGCGTGGCGGATGCCAATTCGATGGCGGGCGTGGTGCGCATCCACGGCGAGGCCAGGGCGCTCGGCCTCAGGCCGGTGATCGGTTGCCGGATCGAGACCATCGAAGGCCTCACCTTCCTCGCCTATCCCGCAGACCGCGCCGCCTATGGCCGCCTGTGCCGGCTGATCTCGGCGGGGCGCATGGCGCGGCTTGATGGCGAGTGGCAGGCCAAGGGCGTCTGCGAAATCGATCTTGGCCTGCTGGCGGCGCACAGCGAAGGCGTCCACCTCGTGCTGCTGCCGCCGGATGATCTGGATCAGAGATTTCTGGTCGAAGTGGAGAGCAACGTGGTCCCCCTCCCGCTGGCGGGAGGGGCTAGGGGTGGGCCAGCGGCAAACGCTGCGCCTGACCAGCCCACCCCCGACCCCTCCCGCATGCGCGAGGGGGTAAGTCCGCACAGGCTTTCCCTCGTATTTCCCGCGCTTCTCCCCCGGCTTGTCCACAGCCTGCCCAGCCTGCGCCACCTCGCCGCGAGCTATCTCTACAGCGGCGACGACATCGCCCGGATCACCGCGCTCGATGCGCTTGCCCGCGAGCATGGCCTGAGCCTCCTCGCCACCAACGACGTCCATTATCACGAGGCGGCCCGGCGGCCCTTGCAGGACGTGATGACCGCGATCCGCCACAAGACCACCGTCGCGCGGGCCGGGCACCTGTTGCACCCCAATGCCGAGCGGCATCTGAAATCGCCCGAGGAAATGCTCCGCCTGTTCGAACGCTGGCCCCATGCCATCGCCGCCGCGCGCGAACTCGCCGATGCCTGCACCTTCAGCCTCGATGAACTGCGCTACGAATACCCGGAGGAGATCTGCCCCGAAGGCCACACCCCGCAGGAATGGCTGGAGCAGCAGACCTGGGCCGGGGCGGACGGACGCTATCCCTCCGGCGTGCCCGATAGCGTGCGCACCACGCTGGCGCGCGAACTTGCCCTGATCGGCAAGCTGAACCTCGCAACCTACTTCCTGACCATCAAGGATATCGTTGATTTCGCCCGCAATCAGGATCCGCCGATCCTGTGTCAGGGGCGCGGATCGGCAGCCAATTCGGCGGTCTGCTACTGCCTTGGCATTACCGCGGTGGATCCGGCGCGCCATGCCTTGCTGTTTGACCGCTTCATCTCGGAAGAGCGCAAGGAGCCGCCGGACATCGACGTCGATTTCGAGCACGAGCGGCGCGAGGAAGTGATCCAGTACATCTACCGCCGCTATGGCCGCCAGCGCGCCGGGCTCTGCGCGACGGTGATCCACTACCGCCCGCGCATGGCGATCCGCGAGGTGGGCAAGGCGATGGGCCTGACGGAAGACGTGACCGCCGCGCTCGCGCGCACTGTGTGGGGCGGGTGGGGCAGCGAGGTGGCCGAACGGAACGTCGAACAGGCGGGCTTCGACCTCAACGATCCGCACCTCAAGCGGGTTCTCAAGCTTACCGAGCAGATGATTGGCATGCCGCGCCATCTCTCGCAGCATGTCGGGGGCTTCATCCTCACGCAGGGACCGCTGACCGAGACGGTGCCTATCGGCAACGGCGCCATGGCGGAACGCAGTTTCATCGAATGGGACAAGGACGATATCGACGCGCTGGGCATCCTCAAGGTCGATGTCCTCGCGCTCGGCATGCTCACCTGCATCCGCAAGTGCCTTGATCTGCTCGGCGAACACCATGGCCGCACCCTGACGCTCGCCACGGTCCCGCGCGAGGATCCGGAGGTCTATGCCATGCTGTGCAAGGGCGATTCGCTGGGGGTGTTCCAGGTCGAGAGCCGTGCGCAGATGAACATGCTGCCGCGCCTGCGCCCGCGCGAGTTCTATGATCTCGTCATACAGGTGGCCATCGTCCGCCCCGGGCCGATCCAGGGGGACATGGTCCACCCCTACCTCAGGCGGCGGCGGGGAGAGGAGGCTGTCAGCATCCCCGCGCCGGGCCCCGCGTTCGGTCCGCCGGACGAGCTGACCTCGATCCTCGCGCGCACCTTGGGCGTGCCGATCTTCCAGGAACAGGCGATGAAGATCGCGCTCGATGCGGCGAAGTTCTCCGGTGCCGAGGCCAACCGCCTGCGCAAGGCCATGGCGACCTTCCGGCGGCGCGGGATGGTCGAGGAATTGCAGGACATGATGGTCGAGCGCATGACCCAGCGCGGCTATGACCGCGATTTCGCGCAGCGCTGCTTCAACCAGATCCGCGGCTTTGGCGAATACGGCTTTCCCGAAAGTCACGCCGCCAGCTTCGCGCACCTCGTCTATGTTTCGAGCTGGCTGAAGTGCCACTACCCGGCGGCGTTCGCCTGCGGCCTGCTCAATTCGCAGCCGATGGGCTTCTACGCGCCTGCGCAGATCGTGCGCGATGCGGCGGAGCATGGCGTCCCCGTGCTACCGGCGGATGTGAACCATTCGATGTGGGATTGCACGCTGGAGCAGGATGGGGCGGCGCTGCGCCTTGGTCTCCGCCAGATCGACGGCCTCCCCGAACACGCTGCCGCCGCGCTTGTTTCGGCGCGCGAGGTGGGCGGGGAATTTGCCGATGCGGCGGCGCTCAAGGCGCGCGCGGGGCTTTCACCGGCGCTGATCGAGCGGCTCGCGGCGGCAGATGCGCTTGGCTCGCTCGGCCTTTCGCGGCGGCAGGCACTGTGGGATGCGCGCAGCCTGATCGCGGCGCCGCCGCTGCCGCTCTTCGCCGCCGCCGATGCGCGCGATGAGGGCGCGGAGCGGGCGCGCACCCGCCTCCCTGCCATGCCGCTCTCCGAGGAAGTCGTTGCCGATTACCAGACGCTGCGGCTCTCGCTGAAGGCGCATCCGATGGCCTTCCTGCGTGCAGAATTGGCCGAGCGCGGCTTTGTGCGGGCAGCCGATCTCAGGGACCGTAAGGTGCGCTCGATGGTCCGCGTGGCGGGCGTGGTGCTGGTGCGCCAGCAGCCGGGCAGCGCCAAGGGCGTATGCTTCATCACGCTGGAGGACGAGACCGGGGTGATCAACCTCGTGATCTGGCCGGACCTGAAAGAAAAGCAGCGCAGCGTGGTGATGGGCGCGCGGCTGATGGAAGTGCGCGGACGGGTGGAATACGATGACGAGGTGATCCACGTGATCGCCCAGCACCTGACCGACGCCAGCGAGGGGCTGGCGCGTCTTTCCGATGATCCGCTCGCCCCCGCGATGGCCCGCGCTGACGAGGTCAACCGGCCCGTGGCGGGGCGGATGGGCCCGTCCGCGCGCAGCCATCCGCGCAATGTGCGGGTGATCCCCAAGTCGCGTGATTTCCATTGAGGCCGCCACGCGAGCCGCCTAGGGCGCCCGCCATGGATATCGTGCGACTGGGCCCCGATGATACGACGCGCTTCCTCGCGCTGCGTCAGGTGATGTTCGAAGCGGAAGCGATCAACTTTCGCGGCGCCGGGGTGGATGATGACGCCATCGGCCTCACCGCATGGCGCGAACGGCTGGCGCGCGATCATGTCTATGCCGTGGTGGAAGGCGGCGAATGGATCGCCATCGGTGCGCTGACGCGCCTTTCGGGCATCAAGCTCGACCACAAGGGCCTCGTCTGGAGCATGTATGTCCTGCCCGCAGCGCGCGGCACGGGCGCGGCTTCACGCCTGCTCAATGCGCTGGAAGACGCCGCCCGCGCCATGGGCCTGCGCCAACTGCAACTCACCCTGATGGCCGACAACCCGCGCGCCCGCCGCGTCTACGAACGCCACGGCTACGAACTTTACGCCATCGAGCCGGACTCGGTGCGGCGCGGGGACGGCAGCTATGTGGGTGAAGCGCTGATGTGGAAGCGACTCTAGGGCGTGTGGGGATTTGGCCCATGCCGGGCTGTAAACCGCCGCTTTCTGCGCTTCCGGTGCTCACGTACTGAAAGTACGCTGCGCTCCGGTTCTCGAAATCAGCAGTTTTCGCTCCGGCCTGAGCCAAATCCCCACACGCCCTAGCCTTAGGTCCGCAGCCGCTCGATCGCTTGCGCCAGCGCGACGTAGAGCTTGCCCATGTCGGACGAGAGCAGCGTCACGCCCAGCGCATGCCCGTCGCGCGTTGACAGGAGCTGGCGCAGCATCGCCTCGAAATCGTGGATGTAGCGGTTCACGTGGCCGCGGAATTCGCTGTCGGTCTCGTAGTGCTGCTGCACCGCGCGGGCTTCGTTGTTTTCGAGCAGGCTGACGGCGCGGCGGGTGAAGATGCCGCGGTCGCCGCGCAGGTACGAGGCCCAGGCGGTTTCCGAGACGTCCGCCGAGAGGACCTTGGCGATGTCGATTGCCGCAGAGTTGAGCGATTCCGTGATCAGCGCGGTGCGGCGCGCGAAGTCGTTGTCGATCTGCTCCTCGGCGCGCTCGCGGGCGCGGGTGACGCGGTTTTCGAGGTTGCCGGCCAGTTCATCCACCTTGGCAAGCTGGTCGCGCATCTGGATCGCGGTTTCGCGGCTGGCGGCAGCGGCGCTGTCGATCGCTTCCTCGAGCCGCGCGACCAGTTCGGCGCCGCGGCCTTGCAGGACGCGGGTGATCGCGCCCGCAAGCTGGCCATCGATATCGCGCGATAGCGCGTCGCTGTCTTCGCGCGCGGCAGCGAGCAGGCCGCGCAGTTCGCCGAGGCGTGCTTCCTGTTCTGCGGCCTGTGCGGCGAGCGTTTTCTGCATGCGCGCGGCATCGGCCATGACGGCTTTCAGGCCGCTGCGGGTGCTGTCCACGTCCTGCGCCAGCGCGCGGCCGGTCTCGCCAGCTTCGCCCAGCACCGAGCGCATCTGCTCCACCCGGTGCTCGAACGCGCCGAGGCCTGCTTCCGCGCTGCCGAGCGCGGTAGGCAGGACGGTTCCGGCATGTTCCCCGCCTGCCTGGATCAGTTCGAGCAGGCGTACCGCCGATTCGGTCAGCGTGCCGACCTGTCCGTCGGTGCCCGAAAGCGCCTCGCGCATGTCGACAAGGTGCTGGGTGAGGACGGCTAGGGCGCGGTCGATCGTGGTCGCCGCCGCGTCGCCTTCCTCGCCGGACTTCCGCAGAGTTTCGCTGAAAGCGGTGACCTGCGCGGCAATCGCATCGCACTGGCTGCCGAGCGCGCGCGCTTCCTCCAGCTGGCGCTGGCGCTGCGCTTCGACCGCCGTATCGAGATCGGCGAGCTTGCGGGCGAGCGCTTCAGCCGCTTCGGCGCCGGCTGCGGCCATCGCCTCGCGGCGATCACGGATCGCGACATCGAGATCGGCGAGGCTCTGCGTAAGCGCGGCGCGCTGTTCGGCCGAGGCGACTTCCAGATTGGCGCGCCGGGCGGCAAGCTGCTCGTCGAGCAGAGTCGCGTCTTCGGCAAGGCGGCGCGTGAGATCGGCGGCATTGGCCTCGAACGCGGCCAGCCTGTCGCGCGAGGCGGAAATGAGGGCCTCGTGATCGCTGCCGAGGGTGCTGAGCGCCTCGCGCAGGGCGGCCAGCTGGGTTTCCGAGCGTTCGGAGAACTGGCGCAGCGCGGTGTCTTCCGCATTGCTGAGCGAGCGGCTGAACGCCCCGCTTTCCGCGCGCATTGCGGCAAAGCGCGCGCCCAGCGCCGCGAGCGTATCTTCCTCGCTGCGGATGATCGCCTCACGCTGGCTGGCGAGTTCCTCGTTCAAGGCCTCCGCGCGGGCACGGATGGCGGCGAGGGCGGCGATCTCCTCGGCGTCGAGGCGCTGGCGGTGCGCCTCGGCGCCTTCTTCCAGCGCTGCGAGCCGTGTTTCGCTGTGCTGCGTGATGCGCGCCGCGCTTTCCTCGAACGCGGCAAGCGCAGCGTCGACACGTTCGCGCACGACCTCGACCTGCCGTTCGCTCGCCTGACCGAATTCGTTGAGCCGCAGGAAACCGGCGACAAGATCTTCCAGCTGGGTGTGCGCGGTGCGTCCGGCGTTGGCGATCGTGTTGGTGACGTCCTTGGCCGAATTGGCAATCACCGGCAGCTGACCACGCAGCTTTTCCATGTTTTCAAGCGCATGGTCGGAAACCGTGCCGATGCGGTCGACTTGCGCGCCATTGCTTGCGATCAGCGACTGGAGCTGCGCGGCATTGCCGCTGATCCGCTCGACCGCGATGCGTCCCAGCGAATCGAGATCGCGGCCCTGTGCGGCCAGAAAATCGCGCGCGAGCGAGAGTTCGGTGTTCACCGCTGCCAGCCGCCGTTCGAGCTGCTGCGATTCGATGCGGAGCAGCTGCGCGGCATCGCCAAAGCGGGCCGCCTCGCGCCGGCTGCTGCGGCGAACCAGCAGGAGCCCTACCAGCACGACCAGCACCGGCGCGGACCAGGCCGAGACCAGGGCAGTCCACACGCCAAGCGGCTGGGCCTGCTGGAATGCGGGAAGGTTGCCCATGAGGAACGCGCCCGTCCAAGCGGCGATCAGCACGCCGCCGATGGCAAGGCCGAGCCAATCCCGTTTCAGCCGGGGAGCATCGCCTTCATCGTCATCCCATACGGCCATGCTGTCTTCCGGGGCTGGGGCGATTGGCCAGCCGGCGTCCGCCACGTCCTCGCCGGCAGCAGTGAACGCTGCGCCGACAGTGCCATCTTCGACCAGCGCTTCACCGGCGAGGCGCTTGCCCAGCCGCACGGCAGCCGCATTCGCTGCCTCGTCATCCGCGCCGCCTTCGATGGCGATGATCTTTCTTCCCCCAACCATGTCGGCGAGCTTAACACACTTGGGGCCGCAGCTTAAAGCGGACTTAACCCAAAGCCGCTATTACCCCTCTCATGGCTTATCTCGGCGATGCGATCGATGCTCACCTGTCCGCAGCTGCGGGCGATGATGCGGCACTGTTTCTTGAACTGCGGGCTGCTTTCGTCGAAGGCGCGCGCCGCCAGTTTGATCTGCTGTGCCGCTCGCGGTGCGATGGCAACTGGGAAATGGCGGCCATGCGCCTCAAGAGCCTCGCCGCGACGTTTCATGCCGAAGAGCTGATCGCGTTGGCCGACGAAGCCTTGCAAGCTGCTCCGGGCGAGCCCACGGTCCTCCGGCGCATCGCCTCGACGCTTGATTCGATAGAACCAACCGACTGATTCGCCGCTACACTTGGCATTGCGTCCGAGCCGCCCTAGCATGGGGCAAAGGGAGGTCGCCGCCTTGCGGGTCGCATTGTTGTCGTTAATGGACGCCGCTCAGGGCGAGCCACAGGGTCTTCGCGGCCTGCTGCCGATCGGCGGCCGCTCGATCCTGCGCCATCAACTGGGCCTGGCGATGGCGCTCGGCTGCTCGCGCATCGTCGTATTGGCCGAGACGCTCACGAACGATCTCGTGGCGTTGCAGCATGCCGCCGAAGCGGGCGGCGCGCGTTTTCACGTGATCGCGTCGGCGCGCGCGCTGGCGCCGCTGGTCGCCGCCGAGGATGAACTCCTCGTGCTCGGCGAGGGTCTGCTTGCCATGCCCGAGGATGCGCTGCGTATGCTCGGCGACGGGCCGGTGGTGCTGACGCTGCCGGTCGAGACGGGCCTGCCGCTTGGCTTCGAGCGCATCGACATCAACAATGCCGGCGCGGGCGCGATGCTGCTGCCGGGCAAGCTGATTGCCGCGCTGGGCGATCTGCCGGGCGACTGGAATCCGGGCTCGGCACTGCTGCGCATCGCGTCGCAGGCGCGGGTGGTGCAGCGCGAACTGCCGGGACTGATGCTCGATCAGGGTCGCTGGCGCCTGATCCGCGACGAGGCCGAGGCGCACCGGGCCGAGCCGGGCTGGGTGCGGCTCCACACCGCCAGCGCCGAAGTCCGCTCACCCGGGTCGTGGCTGGCGGCGGGAGTGGTGCGCATGCTTGGCCCGGCGCTGCTCCATGCGGGCACACGTCCTTATGTGATCGCGCTCGGGGCTGTGATCCTGGCGCTGCTGGGCACTGGTGCGGGCTGGTTCGGCTGGTGTGGCCCCGGCTTCGCGATGCTCGCGCTGGCATGGCTGGTCCATCAGGTGGCAGGGCTTCTCGCGCGGGTCGAGCGCGATTCCCTGATCGCATCGTCGGGTGCGGCCCCGCTCGACCGGCTGGCCGATCTGGTGCTCGACGGCATGCTCATCACGCTTTGTGCCTGGCGCACGGAAATCCCGGCGGTCTCCGGCGTTCCCTGGGGGATCGCCTGGTTCCCCCCGGTCGTGCTGATTCTGCTGCTGCGACTGCTTCAGCGCCTTCAGCCCGATGAAACATGGATCTGGTGGCTTAACGATCGCTTCCTTGTCGGGCTCGCGCTCGCGGGTGCAAGTGTCCTGCTGCCGTTTGATTTCGTGCTGAGGGCGCTGGTTGTAACGATCATGGTTGCGGGGCTTTTTCTTACCGGTCGCGCCGATCGACCGGAAAGTGCCGTTTCCGGGGGAGGGCGGCCCGCATGAAAGCAAATCGCCTAACCCCGCATTAACCAGCGAGAGCTTAAGC